>JABGYH010000005.1 GCA_018675335.1 Candidatus Woesearchaeota archaeon | reverse complement strand
CAACTGCGCTGCGGATAATGAGTGTGTTGATAACCAGTGTACTTTGAAAACTGGTTGTGACTTTAGTAATCCTGATTGTGAAACTTACGAAGTATGTAATAATAACGTTTGTGAGTTAGAAAATAACATGTGCTATGCTGACGACAACTGCGCTGCGGATAATGAGTGTGTTGATAACCAGTGTACTTTGAAAACTGGTTGTGACTTTAGCAATCCAGGGTGCGATGAAGGCAATCAATGTTTTAATAATCAATGTTACTTAATTGGTGAAGAGATTTGCGGTGATGGTTTAGATAATGATTATGATGGATACTATGATTGTCATGATTATGATTGTAGTCCTGCAATGGGCGAACCTTATTTAGCGGGTAATTTTTGTACTTTGGATGTTGGAAAACCCACTTGTTGTTTAGATCATGGTGCTGATACGGGAGTATTTGTTGAATCATTTCAATTAGATCTTTGTCAAGGAATGGGTAGATATCCTGTTTTAACTGAAGAAGTTTGTGTGTTTATGGTAAATAAATATTCTTATGAATATCAAGGCGCATTAATTTAATCAAATTTTTTTCTTTTTTTAATTTAGTTCTAATAATTCCGAAATTGTAACTGGAGTAAGATTTTTTTCTTTTAATCCTTCGATAATTTTGGATAATGCATCGACTGTTGGCTGTCTTGTTTTTCCGCCGCTATCATGTAATAAAATAATGTCTCCGGATTTGACATTGTTTAAAACATTTGTTATGATTTCATCTGAGGATATGCTTTGGTAGTCTTTACTGTTTACATTGAAATTTATGATATTTATTCCTTGTTGATTTAAGAATTTTATTTGACTTGGTAGAATTATGCCCAAAGGAGGCCGAAATAAATTGGTTGTTTTGTTTGTTGTTTTATTTAGTATGTTTAATGTGGATACTATTTCTTGTTCGAATTTTGTTTTAGTTGTGAATGGTAATTTTGGGTGTGAATATGAATGAATTCCGAATTCTTGGGTATTTGTAATCTTTTTTGTGATGTTAGGATATTTTGCAATGTTTTCTCCTAATAAAAAAAATGTTGCTTTTGTGTTAGTCGACTTTAATATTTTGAGTATTGGTTCTGTGAACTTACTTGGTCCATCATCAATTGTTATTGCAACTTTATTTCCGATACTATTAGAACTTGATTTCCAGTGAATTTTTTGGTATGGTTGTAGAAATAAAATGAGTGAAATAATTAGAATTGTCAGTATTGTTAGACTTATTAGGGCTATGAATTGTCTTTTTTTAAGATAGTTTGTTTTTTTTATTGAAAATTTCATTTTTGTTTAGTTAATATTATTTTGGCTTTATTGCTTGAATTTTGTATTTTTAGGGTTTTAAAGAAGTATTCTTTATATATTTTCAGGTTGATTTAATTATTTTTTTGATGGAGTGGTTATTAATTATTTGATATTTGGGAACTAGTGTGGAAAATATGTATCTCGGAAGTATCGGAAATAAGGGAAAAAAAGGAACATTTATATAGTTGGTGTGCCATACTATATGTAAAGTTGTTGGGGAGTGGTTCTACTCAAACCTCCTTGCCTACCTCTTTGCTCGCCTCTTTACTCACCTTGTTTTTTTTTTTTTTTTTTTTGAACGTAATTGATTAGAACTAGTTATTTCTGCATCCAAATTCCTACTACTGTAAAAGATAGGCCCATTACTGCAAAAAAGAATATTGATCCTATTGCTTGTGTTGTGAATGCTGCTGATAAATCAATTTTATTATTTGATGATTCTGCGGGTAAAAATGCATCCGCAAAAGAAACTGATCTGCCAGTTATTGATATTGATTGGTCGTCTAAGAGTTGTTGGCCGAAGACTTTTGCAGCACCCAGGCATAATATGAGTAGTATGATTAGTTTGATGTAATTTTTTGTTGTTGGGAATGTTAAAACTTCTTTTATTCGTGTTGTGGGTATTCCTGATACTGCAAAAACTAAGATCATTAATGCTATCGTGACTACAATTAATGCTATGAATGGTGTTGAGAAGCCAATAATTTCAACTATTGGTTTGAATAAGGTTGCTATGATTATTATGAAAAATAATGCAATTCCTGGGCCTCCTTTTAATTTGCTGATTGGAGCCCATTTTTTTAATAATGCGCTGGCTATACTAATTAAGATTACAAAAGAAATTATATACAATATCGCAGTTTTTATTTCGATCAAATATTTTTTCCCCCTGTGAGTTTTATTTTGTGCGGGGCATATTTAAACTTTCTGCTTTTTTACTCTTATTAAGTGGTTATAATATTCGATTTTTGGGATTATTTGTAGTTTGGCGATTTAATTAAAATTTAAAAAACCGAAGAAATCTTTTTGTCCTATTGGTTTGAAATCATTTAAAATAAATAATGTTAATTTGTTACAAGTATTTTTTGATATTTGAATTGTGTTTCCTTTTGAAAATATTTCATAATCTTTGTTTTGAGATGTTAAAAGAACGTTTTCATATGTGAATTTATTAAATTCGTGTTTTGTTAATTTTGAGATTTTTTTTTCAAAAATATGCACTCCTGTTTGATTATCATAATAAATAAATGTTGAGAGTTTTTCTTTGATAAAATTTGCAAATTCGGGATTTGACTTTTGAATGAGCTCAAAATATTTTTTTGAAAGATTCATTGCTTCTTTGCATTGGAATGAACAAGGATAAAAATCTATTAATAATATTCCAAAAAAACGTAAGAAGTAATTTAACTGAAATGGAATATTTGTTGTGTTTTGTGAATTTTTAATGGTTATTAATGAATGGTCTCGATTAAAAATTCTTGATGCTAATTCATAATTTTCTGTGTAAAATTTAGTACAACAGGAGGGGTAGCCTAGTAATTGTCCAAATTTTTGGTCATTTTGATTTGATTCTATTTCTTTTGCTTGGAGTGTTTTTTCTTTATCTTTTGAAAAATAGACAAAAAACTTTTTTGGATTTTGAAAACTAAATTCTGATTTGCAAAAGTGTAAATTTTCTTGGATGCAAAATGATTTAAGTTTATTAATTTCTTCTTCTGAGAGTTCTAATCTTGAAACTGGTTTGATTGAGTTAAGTGTTAAAAATATGTTAATCGCATTTAGTGGTTGTGAGAAAAGATCTAATAAATTTGTTTTGTTAAAATTTAATTTAATTTTTCGATTATTAAGTTCGATTCTTAATTTATTTTTATCTGACATTTTTATTGTGGTTTTTTGGTTAGGTTGTTGATTTGGGTATTTTTATTGTTGTTTAATTTATTTTTAAATTGAGTGGTTTTATTGTTGGTGATTTGAGATTTATGGGGTTGTCTTTTTTTTAGTTATTAAATTTTTTGAAAACTTTTTTAAATAAGACTCTTTTTGTTGGATTTATGACCTTTGAAAATGATAAACGAAATTGTATGAAAAAATTAGTTGAACTTGATAAAAGTCGAAAAGGAAGTGTGGATGATCGAGTTAAAGAATTGGTCGAATATATTAATTCGCTTGATGATTATTATACTACTAGTAGTTGTTCTGGCAGAATTATTTTATTAAAAGTTCCGGAATCTCAAAAAAAACATGAGTTTGAATGGTTATTATGTTCTCATGAATTAGTTGATTTTTCTGATGTTTGGACTGCGGTTCAAGATTTGAATAAATTAGAAACTGGATTTCCTCAAGAATTAATTTGGTTGCGAATGGAAGGGCACATCATTCATGTTTGTGCAAGATCTGTTGATCACGCAAATAAACTTCTTAAAATTGCTAGGGGGATTGGTTTGAAACGGAGTGGTATAATTTCAATAGGTGCTAGAATTACTGTTGAAATTGAGAGTGCAGCCCATGCTGATTGTATGATTGGAAGATTTGGTGAGCTTTTGGTTGGTGAAAAATATTTGCGTTTGGTTGTTGATGAATTAAATTGTAGATTGGGTAAAGAATTTAAAAAAATTCAAACACTTGAAACTGAAGTAAAAGAAAATATTTCTTAAATTGGAGTTATTTGTTTTGTTTGTTTTGTTTGTTTTGTATTGTGGGGGTTATTTATCGTTTTTACTTTATTTAATTCATTTGTTTTTAAGCGCGTTCTTTTTACAAAGATATTTAAAATGGACTTAGTTTTCTGGTATCAATGGTTGCTGAAAAAACTCGTAAAAGGTCAGTTCGTTCTAAATCTGAGGCGAGTGTAAGCTCTAAACCTATTAGATCTAAGTTAACTACTAAGTCTAAAACGATTGAGTCTAAGTTAGCAACTAAGTCCAAAACTGTTGGGTCTAAGTCAACTACTAAACCTGGACTGGGTGGAGCAAAGTTGGCAGCTAAGCCTAAACCTGTTAGGTCTAAGTCAACTGCTAAGCCTAAATTTATTAAGCCTAAGACTGTTGCTAAACCTAAATTTAAGCCAAAATATGAGCGAGGATCAAAACCTGAGCCTAGATATTATGATGGTGAAAAATATATTAGAGTAGATTTTCAAAAAATACCTCATGTAGAAACATCTGATTGGTATTTAGATTTAGCATTTGGTTCTGCAAAAACTATTGCTGATGCTTCCAGATCAAGATTTAAAGGATCTAATTTATCTCGATTAGCTAAAAGTCGACGAGTTGAAACTGAAAAAATTGATAAAATTCAACATGCACTTTGTAAACATTTCTCAAAAATTTTACTTGGATTTCCTAATGTTGGTGATCTTCCTAAATTTTATCAAGAGTTAGTTAAATGTACTGTTGAGTATGTTGAATTTAAGAAAAGTTTAGGTTCAATTAAATGGACTATTGAAAAAATTGATTTTTTTTCCCGACTTTATCGTGGAAAAATTTATGCGACAAGAGAAATGGATATGATTAATGCGCACAGAAAAGAGTATTATGGTCGAATTAGTTCATTGCTAAAACAAGTGAATAAATTTCTTAAATTTTTATCTCAAGCTCGTCTAGTAATGAGAACATATCCTACTTTGGATTTATCTTTGAAAACAGTTGCAATTTTTGGATTTCCTAATGTTGGAAAAACAACTTTGTTACATAAATTAACTGGTTCGAAAGCAGAAATACAATCATATGCTTTTACAACTAAAGGATTGAATGCGGGATATATCAAAAAAGGATATCGAAAATTACAATTAGTTGATACTCCTGGAACATTAGATCGTTTTGAAAAAATGAATGAAATTGAAATACAAGCTGAATTGGTTGTAGCAAATTGTGCAAGTTATATTATTTATGTTTTTGATTTGACTGAACCATTTCCAATTAAAGATCAATTAAAATTATATTCTAAATTGCAAGCAGATCTGAGACATAATAAATTTGATCTTTGTAATAGTTGTAAAGATAATTTATTTGTGTATGTTAGTAAGGGTGATCTTTTAGATTCTGACGTTTTAGAGTCTTTCATTTCTAAAAATAAGCTTAAAAATGCTTTTTTTGATTCAAATAAGCTTTTTGAAAAGTTGAATTTGTTATTTTAGTCATATTTATCGTTTGTTGGCTATTTTTTCTTATTTTTATTCACTTCTAGATGGTGAAAAATGGTAAAATTTATAAATTAAGGTGCATATTCTTAATAATATTATATTGTTGATTTAACAGATAATAATGTTTAATTAAAATGGTTTTTACACCTAGTGTTGGGATTGGTGGGCTAGATGAAGTTGTAGCCTCATTAAGTCAGTTAGTTGGACTAGCTTCGGCTGCGGTTGGTTTTGGTGTTTTAGGGCGCAGATCTGTAGCTCAGGGTGTTAATTTTTCGAATGAAGGGAGGGATTTAATTGGATCTGAATCTGAAAGACCTCTCAAATTAATGATGTATGATCCGAATGTTCAATTAGAAAAATTAGTTGAACGTTTGAGTGCTGATTCTGATTCTTTTGAAGTTTCACTTGTAAGGTCATATGATGAGATGTTTAGTCGTTTACAACAAGATGATATTCCTGATGTTTTTTTTACAGGACTTTTGCCAAATTTACCTACTGGAGTTCGTTTAGATGGGTTAAAGAAAATAACTCATTATGCTCCGTTATTGACTGTTGTTTCTTTTAGGGATATTATCTCTATGAAAGATTATTCGCCTCAAGAATTATCTCGCTTTGTTTCTGATAATTACGATATTGATTTTGATGTGAGTTCATTGTCTGACGAGGATTTTAAATTATTTACTTCAGAAATTTCTATGCGTCTTCGTTTAGCTTATGGCAAAAATGCTGCGAGTAATTTGTTACTTGTAGAAAATTCAAATTTTTTTAGGATGAATGCTGAGTCGATATATTTTAAACTTCAAGAATTAGAACGAGTGTTGGAGAAACCTGTGCGAAGTAATCCTGCGTTAAGAAGAGATTTAGAAGAAGCTGCATACAGCGCATCTAATAGATTATTTTTTCTTCGACCTGGAGCCGCAAGTACTACTCGATTTTTTTATGAGACTATGACTGAAGGTGCAACTGAAGGTGGTGCGACAAGAGTCAGGCATCCATCTAAAGGTTTTAAAAATACTGAGTGGCATAGTTTAGTTTTAAAAAAATTATCTCGAGAACGAGCTAAAAGAGCGAAAGCCGATTCTGATTTTTTTAATGATCGTTATGATCAAGAGGGTTTTTATTCTGCAGGAGAAGTGCGACTTCGTGTTGAACGAATTAAACCCGTGCTTTCTTCGAGATATATTGATCGAGCATTTTTGTGGAAAGAGTTTATTCCAGGTATTGATTTTAATAGTGTGTTGATATGGGCTCAAAAAGAAGAAAAATTGGGAAAAAATTCGAGTGCTACTAAACTTAAAAATGCACTTTATGATTATGTTGCAAATGCAATACTTTCTTGGCAAAATCATGCGCCCGATGTGGAAGAACATAAACATCCTGAACTTGTTCGTAATGCATATAGGAAAAATTTAATTAGATCTTTGGAAGTATTTGAAACTCACACTGATTTAAATTTGACAAGTTTACAGAGGCAATTTTATTCTACTTGTGTACAAGATATTCCTTTTGAAACTTTCATAAATGAGCGAACTATTCGTCGTAAAGCTGATGCTTCTTTTAGAAATTATATGTTGGGTATTGAAACGCGTAGGCGTGATGGTGTAGTTAGTGGAATTTCTGATGTGTATTCTGCAGTTTCAAATCGGGGCGAAATAAGTTCTAAAGCAGTTTCTGATGCGGCAGTTTTAATTGATACTCCATCTAAATATGCATTTATTTTGGAAGATATGTTTGAGATGCTTGATCATGCAGAGGGAGGATTAAAACAACCCAAAAAAAGAGCTTTGCGACATAAATTTGAGCAGGCATATGTTGAGCATGCTAAAGATGTTCGTGAAGGATATAATTTAACTAGGTTTTATCGGTCAATAAGAAAAGCATTTTTCTTTGTTCACACATATGGATTAAGAGCTTTTGAAAAATTAGAATTGGGCGAAATAACTCCGAGAGAATTTGAATCAAAAAAAAAGATTTATCATAAACATATTGTGCATTATTTGAGACTTGCGAGTAATGCACTTAATACTGAAATTGATAGATTATCATCAAAATACTTTTTTGATAGGGAGGAATTAGTTGTTGATGGAATTTCTATTTATTCTGTTCGAAAAAAAAGTTTATCTGATTTCACTACTCAATTACATATGAATGAAATAAAAACTATTGATGATTTAATTGATAGATCTGTTGAAGGGTCTGAAAATTTAATTGCTAAAAGACGAATTGTGCAATTTAATTATTTGCACATGGTTGTAAGAACTTTAGCTGGACATGGTGATTTTTCATATTCTCCTGCGCAGTTAAGGGATTTAAATTATTCGGATTAATTGTGTTAGTTTTGAATAAGTTCAGATGATATTTATTATTCAAATTAAATTTTAAAAATTATTAAAATATAAAAATGACATCAAATGATTTTGTAATTTCGAATTTGCATGCACACACTAATGTGAGTGATGGTACTTGGAGTATTGAGAAATATGTTCTTGAAGCCATTCTTCAAATAGTTAGAGGAGTTTTAGTACAAGAAAATCCTAAAGATATTTATTTGGGCATAACTGATCATGATACTTGTGATGCTTGGATGAATCTGCAGTTTACTCAATCTCCCCGACTAATGCATTTAGTTTCGGGAAGTGGATATACTATTATTCCTGTAGCTATTTCTCAAAAAAATCCTATTCTTACATTAGTTCATGGAATTGAACTTACTACTAGTTTGAAAGATGACTTTGGAAATTCTGAAAAAATTCATATTGTTGGATTAGGAATTGATGCTCCAGATTACGATCATAATTGTGTTCAAACAAAATTAGATTTAGTTAATGTGAATAGAACTGTTAGATTAAAACAAATTGTTGCTGAAATTAGTACTCGCAGAGATGGAATATATCGGGGACTGGATTTGGATTGGTCTGTGGTTAGCAGAACAATTGGTCCAAGTAAAAGTCCAAGTAGACTTCATGTTGGTCAAACATTATTTGAGCAATATCCGAGTAGATTTAAGTCTGCAAGGGATGCAAATGAGCTGGCGGTCAATTCTGATCTTTCAGGTTATAATTTTCCTGAAACATCATTATACGATTCATCTGAAGGAATTTCAATTATTGAATCTACATTGAGGGGAGTTTCGGTAATTCCTCATTTGGATAGATTAGTATCTGATGTTTCTAAATTTGGGGGAGAAGAAAAACTTGTTGAGCGACTTGTGCGACTTGGAGTATCAGGAATTGAAATTGTTAATTCTAACTGTCTTGGTTATGCAGAAAGATTTGATTTAATTCCGGTTTATGGGTGTGATTCGCACGGGGCATTTGATACTGCTGAAAAAATTAAACGTTGTTTTAAAATAGTTCAACCTAAATCGGGTTTAGCTTATTTGATGGATGAAATAGATAAGAAAAAAAATTAAAAATTTTATTAAATTGATTTTTTGTTATTAGTTTTGTGGTTTTTATTTTATAGTTTGTAAATTAATAATGGGCCTACAAAATTAAAAACTTTCTGTAAAATTACTAATAGGTGATGTAATACTTTTAGATTTCGGTTATCCTCTACATTTTCAAAGAGTTTATTTGATTTTTGGATAAATTCTTTTCTTAAATTACCAATCTTTACTACTTTCTCTTTATCAAATTTGTAAAATATTTCGTAAAATAATCTTATTAATTGATTTATTTCTTCGTAAAGATTAATTACTCTTTTATCGACAGGATCTTTTACTGGATGATCTTGTAAATATTTGTACATGTATTTGAATTCATCAGCGAGATTTTCTAAATCTTCAACAAGATAATAAATTGGCCCAATTTTATCAAATTCTTTATGGCCTTTTTTGTTTAAGAATCTTCGACATGAAGTTGTAAATCTATTATTTGCTTCTTCGAGAAATGCTATGCTTTTTAATCTGTTAAATTCTTCTTTTTTAATTGCAACCAATCCTTCTTCTGCCATTGAGATTAAAAGAAGAAATGTTCTTCTAAGAACTGGATCGAATTCTTCAAATTCGCCTGAGACATGTTTAATTTTACAATAATTATCTCCTTGATCAATAATTTCATAACCTACTGCTTCTTTACCAATTGCATTTTGTACTTTTAAAATATCTTCGGGATGTTTGAATGATATTTTGATTTCATCTACTCCCTTTTTGTAAAGTGCATGGATACAACGAGAAGTCATGGGTTCCAGATTAGTAATTTCTAGTTCGGTTGAAGTAGTATAATTAATATTTCCTGCAGATACGATGATTTTATCATTTTGTTCTTCTAGATCAATCTCATCGCCTTTTTTGACATTATATTTGTCAATCCATTTTTTAGGTAAGCAAACAAGGCTTGAACTACCTGCTATTTGAATAATTTTTCGTTTAATAAATATCCCCCCGAATATGCTATTTTTAAATTTGAGTATGAATTAAGTATGATTTGTATTTATTATATAAAAATTTTAATTATTTATATTTATTTAGTTTTTATAATTAATTATTTGTTTTTATATTTATTTTATTGATTTATATGTTGTTTTATTGTGTTTAAAGTGATAATTGGGGTTTTCTTATATAAATGTTTCTAGTTTGTTTATAAAATTTATAGATTTTTGTTTTTTTATAAATTATATAGGTTAATTATAAATATGTAGCTGGATTAATATAATTTAATCCGTAATATTTTCGAAGGAATATAGGATTAACATATTAGTGGGGGATAATAATTGAATTTTAGAATACTAAAAAACAAACCCTCTATCGTTGATGAAATCGAACACGATTTATTAAAAAATAAATACTTAGAAGTAGAAGAAAAAAGATCTCGTCCAAAAAAAAATCGAGAATTTTTACTCTTTGGCTTTTAATCACAATCTTCCTAGAAGATCTCAACACAGGATGTGGTGGCCCCTTCGCCCTTCTTCTGAAAGGTCACCCATCCGCTATTTTTATGTAAAAGTTCTGAAGTTATTTTTTGTTGATTATTCTTAGGACGCGCCCTTGATGACATTTTTTGTGTTTTGTTTGCATCAATATTATAGGGAATTTAGAAAGTTAGACTAGCTTAGATGCATCTGTTTTATTTTAGTTAATATTTGATTGAGGAGTCTTAAATTAATTGTTAAGTTAGAATTAAAGTTATCTTATTGAGAATTAATTATTTAATTTATTTTTGTTTCTTAACATATACTGTTTGAGTTGGAAAAGGAATTCCAATCTTAGCTTTGTTAAGTGCTTTGTAAATTAAATTAGTTGCGTTTTCTTTAGTTGAAAATCGTTCACCAATATCTGCTACCCAAAAATAAGTTTTGAAAACTAATGCTGAGTCTGCCATTGACATAAACATAACGCTAGGTGCTGGATCTTTAAGAACATTCTTAATAGATTTGATGGTTGATAGAATAACTTTTTTAACGTTATCAGGATTTGATCCATATTCAACTCCAAATTCTACAACAACTCGAGCTTGAATGTTTGGTTGATTATAATTAGTAATTCTACTATTTGCTAATTGACCATTTGGAACAATCATTAATTCATTATCGAAATTTTTAATTCGAGTACTTCGAATTCCTACATCAACAACAGTTCCTTTAACTCCCGATTCAATCTCGACCATATCTCCTACTTGAAACGCTTTATCAAATAATAAAGAAATACCGCCAAAAACATTGCCTAAGCTATCTTTAATTGCAAAACCAATTGCGAGACCTGCAATTCCTACTCCTGCTAAAACTCCTGTTATGTCAATATTCCAAATTCTTAAAATCCAAAGACCTATAAGAATTATAAAAATAACATTCAGAATTTTTTTTAAAAGCGGAAGAATTGCATCATCAATAGTTGATTTTGTTTTTTTTGCCCATTTAGTCCCATAATGATCTATAAGAATTTTTGAAATTCTTTGAATAATTATTAAAAAGAAAACTAAAATTGCCGAAAACAATATTGACGATATAACAAAATTTGCTTTTACATGTGAAATTAAATAAGATGATCCTAGATATAAACCAAATAAAACAAGTATTGTGGTTATTGGGCCTCTGATTGCATCAAGAATTAAATCATCAACTTTAGTTTTAGTTTTTTTAACTATTCTAACAATGATTTTTTCAGTTATGAACACAAAAAGTTTTGATAAAATAAAGAATCCAAGAAATATGATTATTGCGTGCGCTATTTTATTTTGAAGAAATGGTATTGGCGCAAGCCATTGGTTTAATATAGAATATAGATCCATTTTGAATATGAAAAAAATTTAATTGAAGTATTATTTAATTTATTCTTTAATAACTTCAATACTACAAGGACAAGGCATTTTTGAACTAGCTCTTCTTAATGCAGTTCGAGCAAATGCGATTCCTTTTTTTGGAACATTAACTTGCATGATTGGTTGCCCTTTTTTAAGTCGAGCTGCAACACCGATAGATTTTCCGAAACTACATTTCATTCCAGTACTCATACGATCTGCACCAGCACCGCTTGCTAATGGGTTTTCTCTTAAAATATGATGTGGGAATACTCTAATTTTGATACTGAACTCGCTTTTACCTAGTTTTTTAACTAAATGTCTGTTTGAAGTTTGTCTAGCTGCTTCAAGTGCATTATCTCTAATTTGAATATCTGCTTTTGATTTAAGGATTATAGAACAAGGAAACTCTACTTTCACATTTCCCATGTCATAAAGAACTACTTTACAATTTGGACGAGCTCTAACGTAGCTTTTAGCTCTATATTTACTAACTCTTGTGTATGGGCGCTCAAGTCTTTTGTACGCCGCGAATTTTCTTAATCTAGCCATTTTTATCGTGTTTTAGTTGATTTCTATAGTAATTGGTAAATTTTTAATTGATTTATAAATTTAGTTGTTTTTGGTGTATGTTTTGGGTTGATTGATTGTTTAGATTACTTAAATTAAACTTTTTTGCAGATCCCTTAACTGGAAGGGTTATTGTTAGGTAACTTAAGAGTTTTGATAAAAAAGGTATATTAACTTGGATTGGTTTATATTTATTGTGCTGATTGCCAGTACGGAGACAACAAACCATATGTATATAGATAAACGAAATTTAGAACGACAAAAAAAGTATGATGAGAAAAAAAGAAAAAAAGAAAAAAAATTAAAATCACAAGAAGATGTTGGTTCTTTAACAAATTCTTATTACGAACCGACTTACTATCCTCAAAAAACAAGGAATTATCAAGCGAGATATGATGCGAGAAGAGAAACGAAAGATTCTAATTATGATAAAAGACGAGAAGCAAAAAATTCTAACACCAAATTTTGGTTAGGACTTGCACTAGGTTATGTTTTTTTTAAGTAGGTGAATATTGATTAGAATTATTAATGAGAATTATTATGTCGGGGAGATTTACGTTCTTTGTGAAAAAATTAATTTGATTTAACTAACAAATTTTTTGAAGTTAGTTGAGTGTTTTTAGTAAATCGACCTCTTTCTTTCAAAAGCTTTATAAATGAAAAGATTTATTTATTTAAATAGAATTTAATTTATCTATTAATTAAACTTAAATTCAAGAAGAGAATTTTGAAATTATATTTTCAAAGTTATCTAAATATAAAATATTACTTTTATTAAAAATTTTTCATGGAAATTTTTAATTTCAAAAATTGAATAAATTTTTGTTATTCCTACATGAAAGAGAGGTGATCAAATGAATAAAAGAGCAAGTTTAAGTCTTTCTATTAATGCAATTGTTATTTTAGTTCTAGCAATAACAATGCTTGGATTAGGTTTGGCATTTACTAAAGGTATGTTTAGTAAGTTCGCTTCAAAACTCGAAGTTCCGCCACCAAATATTCCTGCAACTGCTGAAGAACCAATTGTATTACCTGATGAATCAATTGAAATTTTAAAAAATAAAGATTTTGAGTTTACTGTCAATTTCTATAATGATGCCGGCGAGTCGATAATTTCTCCGACCATGGCTTGCCAAAGTGGAGGAGATGGTTTTGCAGCTAAACTAACTGATGGTTACTTAGCACTACAACAAAATGTTCCATCTGGAATTTATAAACCGTTTAAGTTTATACTAAATGGACCGCAAATGGCAGGAAAAGCAATCTGTACATTATCATTTGCAGACGCGGATAATAATATTGTTGATAAACAGATTGTTATCATGGCTAAATAAGGTGATGTGATATGGTCAGAAAACTTAAAAAAAGATTAACTCAACAACAAGAATTCGAAATTATGAAATTAGTTTTAGATAAATTCTTATGGGTGGCAATGATAATTATTGGCTACGGAGTTTATTTAGGAGTAATTAGAGAAGAATGGGGATCTGGACTTTCCTGGGGAATTGCAGGAGTAATAGTTTTAATCTTATTCATCGTATTAATTGTTAAAGAGTATGAAGTAATCAGATAAATATCTGAAACTTTTTTTTTTCTTTTAATTTTAATTTAGGATAACTAAAATGACATTTATGAAAATAAGAAAAAATAAAAAAGGTATTCAATTATCTATTAATTTTATTGTAATGTTAATTCTTGCCATATCTATGTTTGGAGGAGGACTAGTATTTCTTAAAAAATTCTTTTCAAAAACTCAAGATATGAAAGGAAGTCTTGATTCTCAAACTGAACAACAAATTGAAAAACTACTTGATTCGGGAAGTTTAGTTGTAATACCAATTCATACAAAAGAGATTTTTAGAAGTAAATCTGATACTTTTGGAGTTGGGGTATTGGCAGACGTTACTGCTAATTATATTTTAGAAGCACAATTTCAAACAGCATTTGCTAAAGATAAAACAACAATTTGCTCGCCTAATTCGGGTTGTAGTGTTGAAAGTTGGTTATTGATGGGGAGTGGAGAATTAATCGAATCTAAAAAAATATCTAAAAATGAAAAAGGTAGATTTTTAATTATGGTTGATGTGCCTTCTGATGCTAAACGTGGAACATATGTTTTTAAGTTGCAAGTTCATAAACAACTTGAAGGTGCGGTTGCTAAAGCCCCTTATGATTATCCTTTAGAGATGATTGTTCGAGTTCCTTAAACATTAATATTAAATTTTTTTAATTCTTCTTTTAATTGATTCGCATTAGTAAATAAAATTGTATTAAATCCAATTTTTTTTGCAGGAGTAATATTTCTTGGTTGATCATCAATAAATAAACATTCTTCTGGAGAAAATGGGAGTTTATTTTGAGCTTTTAAAAAAATTTCTTCATCAGGCTTTGCAAGTTTTACGTCATGTGATAGAATTAAAGTATCAAAAATTTGGGTGAAATTATGTTGTGAGTCTAATTTATCAAACCATTCTTTCATATTATTTGAAAGCAAGGCTAAATGATAATTTGGTTTTAGATCTTTTATTAAATTCCATACTTCTTCATTAAAACCATAATATTCAAAAATTTCTTTTTGTAATTTTTTTGGATCTATGTTTAGATCATTACCTAAATTATTCCAAAATGAGTTACAAGAAATTTCATCAATTTTTACTTGGTTCCAATATTTTGTTGCAACTTTCACATATTTTTCTTCAGTTACATTAAGTTGGTCTTTGTACTCTTGATAATATTGAGTAAATTTGCCATGGATAGAAATTACTCCACCCCAATCAAAAATAATTGCTTTAATCATTGATGTCACATTTATTGTAATTGATGGAGTTATTCTTTTTAAATACTTGCTATATGGCTATTAGAATTAATGAGTTAACTTTATAAAGACCTAACTTTTCTTGTTTATTAAATGGTAAAGAAAGCAGTCAAAAAGGATTCAAAAAATATTCAACCTGAAGTAAATATAGGACTCATCGGTCATGTAGATCATGGTAAAACCACATTGACTGAGAGACTTTCTGGAAAATGGGCTGATACTCATTCAGAAGAGATTAAGAGAGGAATTACTATTAGACTGGGATATGCAGATACTGCATTTAGAAAATGTAAAAAGTGCGATTTCTTTACTGTAAAACCAAAATGTCCACATTGTACTAAAGATACTGAAGAAGTAAGAAAAATTAGTTTTGTTGATGCGCCTGGACACGAAAGTTTAATGGCAACAATGCTTGCAGGAGCAACAATTATGGATGGAGCATTATTACTCGTTGCAGCAAATGAAGAATGTCCACAACCACAAACTAGAGAACACTTAATGGCTTTAGAAATTATGGGTGTGAAAAACGTTATCATTGTTCAAAATAAAGTTGATTTAACCAAAGAAGATCAAGCAATGAAAAATTATAAACAAATTAAAGATTTTTTAGCAAAAACATCTTACAAAGATTCTCCTATTATTCCTATTTCAGCACAATATAATGTTAATATTGATTTGTTAATTAGAACAATTGAAAAAGTAATTCCAACACCTAAGCGAAACTTAAAAGAAAAACCAAAAATGTTTGTTGCAAGAAGTTTTGATATTAATAAACCAGGGTCAAAACCTGAAAAATTAATAGGTGGAGTTTTAGGTGGAGCTCTTGCGAAGGGTCAATTAATTGATGGTGATGAAATTGAGATTCGACCTGGGCGAGAATTAGAGCGAGATGGTCGAAAAAGTTATATTCCTATAATTACAAAAATTGTTGGACTTAAAAGTGGTGGAGCAAGTGTTGACAAATTAGGTCCTGGTGGAAGTATTGGTGTACTCACAAGTCTTGATCCTGGAATTGTAAAAAGTGATAAGCTTTCTGGAAGTGTTGTTGGTCATGTTGGAACATTGCCTCCTGTATGGACTGAACTTAAACTCGAAACTCATCTTCTTAAGCGTGTTGTAGGATCTAAAGAAGATCTCGACGTCGAATCAATAAAATTAAGAGAACCACTTATGCTTAATGTAAATTCTGCTGCAACTGTTGGAGTAGTTACTAATTTATCCAAAGACGAATTTGATTGTATATTGAAATTGCCTGTTTGTGCTGAAGTTGGTGCGAGAGTTACAATTTCTAGACGATTTGGAGCGAGATTTAGATTGATTGGTTTTGGTTTAATAAAGTAAAAGTTTAAATTCTTAAGTAATTTCTTTTTTTTTATGATCCCTGTTTATCAAGTTACTATTCAGGAATATACATTTAAAAAGTTTCGTAAGTCTGGTGGTGTTGTGAATTACTCAGGCACTCCTTGGTTTGGTTTAAAAATTCCTAAAGTTTACTTTAATAACAAACCTGATTTTGATAAAATTGGTTCTCGCATTGATGTTTGTTTGAAACGACATTTTCTTGGTAAGAAAGTTGCAATTAGAGTATTAAGTTCTGATGAACATCCTAAAATGTCAATTGGTGATATGATTAAAATTATTAAGAAACTTGGGCATGATCGTTATGATCCAAATAGGGTTGGAGACAGATATGAAAATATTGAAGGAAAACATATTGATTTCTTCGCATTGGAGTATAAAGTTACTAAAAAAGGAGAATATTTTGCGCAATTTATTGAACCATTTTATTTCTGGCCAATTGCAGATGGTAGAGGTCCTATTCGTGTTAATCTTGCAATAGTTTATGATTTTTCTAAATTAGACGTTGTCGAACATAGGTATAAAGGTCGAGAAAATGAAATTAAGAAAGATGGGTTTGTGTTTAAAGATAGAAATGATATGTCTGGTGCAATATTAGGGATAATTAAGATATTGTGAAACCTGTAAATTGATAACTATTTCTTAGTAGTAATTACAGAAAACTTTATAAATCTCATATTCGTTGCTTGGTATTTATATTATTAAATTTTTATTATGGAGGATTTTAAAATGGGATTAGTTGGAACAGACGCACCTGTTGCGCAAGAAAAAGTAAAATCAGCAGTTGATTTTTATGCAAATTATGGTGCTATGGCAGAAGTATTTGGTTTAGCAAATAGAGTTGCTAGCGAATTAGAATTAAGTTTGATGAATGGTGCGCGAACACCTAGTGTTAGAACTACTCATGAAAATGGATCTCAGTATCTTATGTCTGAGTTAAGATTACCTGGAGCGACAGGATCATCTAAACTAACATTAACAGTTGGAAATCCAGAAACTGGATTTTTTCAAGTTCCAATTATTCAAGTTGCAGAAGGAATTGATCTGATGGTAACTGGAACAATTGGTAAAAAAGGAAAAGCAGAACGTTATGAAACTTCAAAAAAATTATCTGAAACTGTAAAGCCAGAACATAATTTTGAAGGTGCAAAAAGAGTTTATGGAATTGCATTAGTTCCTAAAGTTGAACAAATGGGCGATCAAGTATTTGTTGGATTTACTTATTCGGGAGTTCATTCAGGTGTTGCATCATTATTAGTTAATGGTTTTGGAGTTGAAAGAGGAATTATAAGTTCATTTTCAGAAGCTCCCATTATGATGGAAGACTCAGAAGGTGGAGAAAGATATCTTAAATTAGGAGATATTTTATCTGAAGATCAAGTTGCAAAATATGAAGCATCAGGAGTTGTACCTGGACTTGGAGTGACTGTTTATGGTTTTCGAAAAGAAGCAGTTAGAACTCCTATGTTATCTTTGCAGTCGCTTGGTGGAAGTGATTTAGGTGGCGGTCATATGAAATCATTTGGTGGAGATTTAGGTGCTACTCGAAGTGCTGGTCCTTCTACTGGAAGATTAGGTCTTGAAATTGGGGATGAATCTGATGTTAAATATCAAAAAGCTAGAGGAACAATTACTCGTTTAGAATCAGTTCTTGGATTAAACCTTATTGGAGTTGGTCCTGGAGCAGAATATGAACATGTTGCCGCTCAAGTTAGAGCATTAGTTCCGCGATAAATTTTTTACAATTTTTTTCTATTTTTTTTCTAATTTCATAATCATTAAATAGTTGATTTGATTTATTCTTTATTATGGCTTATTATGTTATCATTAGAGGTCCGTTGGGTTGTGGAAAAACAACTATTGCAAAGGAAATATGCGCAAGAATTGGAGCAAAATATTTCTCAGTAGATGAAATTTTATCAACACATGATTTAGAAAATGATCGTGAAGAAGGATATATTTCTCAAAAGAGTTTTATTAAGGCAAATGATATTTTAGTTAAATTAGCAAAACCTTTTTTAGAAAAAGGAATGAATGTTATTTTTGACGGTAATTTTTATTGGAAATCACAAATTGAAGATTTACAAAAGAAACTAAAATTTGGTGGGCAAGTATTTACATTAAAAGCAACACTAAATCTTTGTATAACTCGCGATAAAAATCGAGAAAAAACATTAGGAGTTGGTGCTGCGAGTGTAGTTTATACAAAATCAACAGAGTTTGATTATGGGAATTTAGTTGATGTGAGTCAACCCATAGAAAAATGTGTTCGAGAAATTATTGAACAACTGCCTAAATAGGGCACAAGTTTATTTCTATATCTTCAAATATTGGAATGATTTCATGAGAATTTAAAATACTAAATTTATTTTTTAAATCAATAAGGATATTTTGTAATTCTTCATTATTATTTGCTTTAATTTGTAAGTTTAACCCCCATTGGCCATATAATTTGATTGCTTGGGTTATGGTTGGAATTTGAGCGATATAATTGATTAATGATTTCTCTTCTGAACGAGAGTAGTTTTGAAATGAAAATAAAACTGTGAATGATTTAAGTTTGGGAGATTCAAGAAAAAGTCTATATCCTAAAATTATTTTTTTTTGTTCTAATGATTTAATGCGGTTAAGAATTGTTTTGTAACTAACTGCATATTTTTTTCCTAATTCTACTGAAGACATCCTACAATTATCTTTGATTTCTTTAATTATTTCTAAATCTAATTTGTCTACATCTATTCTTTGATCATTGCAGCTGTAGTGAATAATTACGTCATCTTTGTTAAAATATTTATGTTTGTAAAGAAAATAGTCAGTTCCGTAATTTGATGAATATTCTTTAATTAGTCCTGGAAATTTAGTATTTAATGCATCGATAAATGAGTCGTGAATTTGAAAATTAAAAACAAATAAGACAATAAGTAAATCATATCTTCCTCCAACTCTTGCAGTCCAGTAAATTCCTTTTTGTTTTTTTAAATAAGAAAATATTTCTTTGTTAGAATATTTATTACTAAAAGTAAAAAAAATTCGGTAGTGTTCTTGTTTTAATGAATTTAGATTGATGATTGTTCCAAATTTTTTTATTTGTCCAGATTCAATCATTCGTTTGATTCTATAATCTGCAACTTGTTGAGAAATTCTAAGTTTTTTAGATAATTTTGTTAGTGGTACTTTTGGATTTTTATCTAATTCTTGGATGATTTTCTGATTAATTTTGTCCATTTATTGTATGTTGGAAGTATTATTTAAATATGTTTCTATTTTACAAAGATTTTTTTGGGAGAGTTTAATTTATATCTTGTTCTGTTGATTGGTATGAAACGAATTTATTCAACAAAAGGTTTAACAAAATTGTTTGATGCAGAAATGCAAATTTGGCAAGCAGATCCGTTAATTGCTGGGGGGTATGTTGATGCACGTGTTAAATTAGTTTGGGGTGGAAGACATAAATCTGTTGTGGGATTTAAACCGATTTTTTTAGGTTATGTTCATGGGAGTAAACGAAATGTCTTAGAAAAGTATAGAATAGAATTTTATTCTGGAACTTTTGATTCTAACATTGCAGTTTCAAATGATCAACCTGAAGCATCTAATTTAGAATTTGAGGGACGAGAAGTTGAAACAGATTATAGGTTTAGTATGTTAGATTTAGCTGATGATGTTGACTATGGTAGTTCTGATTGGGGTGTTGATTGTGACGTAGATGAAGGAGTGGAATTAGTTAATATTGAGGATATTTTGAGTGGTTTTTTTGAAGAGATTGATTTGAGCGAATCTTTGGATGCGCGATTTAGTATGTTGGACATAGATTAATTAAAAATAAATTTTAAGGAGATGTTAAAATGAAAATAGCAATACTTGGAGCGATGGAACCTGAGGTAAAAGCATATGGGCATATGCACAAACATGGTCATGAAGTTTATGTGGGATACACAGGAGTTGGAAAGACTGCTGCTGCAATGAATACTCAAAGAGTAATTAGTGAATTCAAACCTGATGCAATTATTTTTTCAGGAGTTGGAGGTGCGTTGGAATTAGGGTTGGAAATTGGAGAATTAGGGATTGTAGATGCAGCAATTGATTGTGAAATGGATGTGCAATCTTGGGATAAAAGTTATCAAAGAGGAGAAATTCCATTCACTCATGAACGAGTTTTTAGATCAGATAAAAAATTGATTGATTTAGCAATTGAAGCTTCTGAAGATACTTTTGATGCATATTCAGCTACTGGATCTCAATTTTTGGATGCTGAAAGTAAATATTAATTAAATGAATTGGGTGGAGAATTGGCAGGAGTGATTGATGGTGTTTTTCGTAGACCGAATTTATACAATATGGAAGATTCTGCAGTTTTACAAGTTTGTAATGCAAATAACGTTCCTGCAGTAATAATTAGGGCAGTAAGTGATACTGTTGAAGGTGAAGCTGCAGAAGATTTTAATGCATTTATTGATGGTGCAGTAGATAATTATGTTCATATAGTAAATTATATGTTAAAAAATTTAAATGAGAATTATTTGAGAATTTAAGAAATAATATAACTTTATTAAAATTATTTTTTTATTTTTTAAATATTTTATACACTAAAATTAATAATGGGAATATTTCTAGTCTTCCAAGAAGCATAAGAATCATTAAAATATATTTTCCAACCCAAGGAATTGTGGCAAGTGACATAGATTGTAATCCTACAGTTCCAAGAGCTGAAAAAACTTGAAAACTAGAATTAAAAAAATCAAAACCCATAACCATAAACATTAAAATTCCAAAACTTAAAAATAAAATATATGCAAAGAAAAAAACATAAGTCCATAAAGCACTTTCTTCATCGATTGCTTCACCTTTAATTTTTAATGGGATTATCGCATTAGGAGGAGAGGTTAATTTTTTAATTTTCCAAGGAATAGATTTGAGTAACAACCAAATACGATAAGTTTTAATTCCTCCTGCAGTGGAACCTGTGGCACCTCCAATAACCATACAAATCATAACTAGAAAAATAAGCATTTGAGGATATAAAATCCATTCAACGTGAGGAGTTATTGAAAATCCAGTTGTCGTAAGTGAAGAAATGATTTGAAAAATAACAATTTTTACATCTCTTAAAAACATAAATGCAATTGCACAAAAACAAAATAAAATTAAAAAGAAAAATCTAAATTGCGTTTTTTCAAAAGCTTCTTTAAATTTCTTTTTGAAAATTTTTTGATGAAATACATATGATGTTGCACCAAGAATCATTAGTAAACTAATTATTCCTAGTTGAAATGGATTTTGATAAAATGAATTAGTAACCGAAAATCCTCCTGTAGAAATTGCAGTGAATGCTATTGATAATGCTTCAAAAATGCTAAGGCCTGTAGCCCATAAAAGTAAAAATCCTCCAAATGTAAACATTAAATAAATTTGAATTGTTTTTGTAATTGATTCACGTTGACTAACATCTGATTTGTGAATTGAAGCATTTGCGTGAAATAAATTTGAAATAGAACTAATTTTCATATTAGTGCTCGATGAATTTGATTTATCACTTCTTAAAAAATCAAACATAAACAAAAATAAAATAACAATTCCAAGACCTCCAATCCATTGAGTTTGAGCTCTCCAAAGCAAAACACTTTTGGGTAATAATTCAACATTATCAAAAATACTTAAACCAGTTGTAGTAAATCCTGAGACTGATTCAAATAAAGCGTCATTAAAATTATAATTTGTGTGCGGTAAAAAGGTGGTTGCACTAAGAATTGAAATTAAAATAAAAGAAAGCGCAGTTAATGCAAATGCTTCAGTAATTCCGAACGTATTATTTTTATCTTTTTGAAGTTTAATTTGTAATAATAAAACTCCTGGTAATGCGAATGCAAGAATTGAAATAAAATGCCACAATAAATTTTCTTTAAAAAATATTGCACTAATTAACGGAATAATTCTAAGAAGAGATGTCAATAAAAGAAAAAATCCAAGATATTTTAAAATTAACCTCATTTTTTAATTTTTTTTGTTTTTAATTTAAATTTAGTTTAGGAGTCTCCCAATAATAATTTTTTAATTTTTGGTAAGTCTTTAGATTTAAGTGTGATAATCAATAAATCCCCTTCTTTAATTTGAGTGTCAGGTTTTGGAATGATTAAATCACTATTACGATAAATTGCACCAATAATTGCTGATTTAATAACTGCAGGAGTCATATCAATTGCTTTGCTATTATTTCCAACTGTAATAGTTATTACTTGAACATCTCCTTTACCAAGAGTTAGAATAGTTTTTTCTTCACGTAGGTCTGTTAAGTTACGTTTAATTGCAGAAACTACGCTTGAAACTGAAGAGACTGCAGAAACTTCCATTTTATTAAATAATTCTTCATTGCCGGCAGTATTAACTCGTGCAATAATTTTTGCTACTTCTGATTCTTTTGCAATCTCACAAATCATAACATTTGTTTTATCATCACCCGTTGCTGCAATAATTGCGTCACAAGTTTCAATGCCCGCTTGTTTTAGAATGCTCATATCACTAGCATCACCATGAATAACTAATGCTGTAGAATTATTAGCAATTTCTTTTGCTGTATCTTCAACAATTTCAACAATCACTACATCATATTTTTCAGCAGTAAGAACGCTTGCAATAGTTTTACCTATTTGACCTGCACCAGAAATAATTACTTTCATAATTCACCCTCTTTTTAATAATAAAAACTATAAAAATTAATCTACAAATAATTTATGTTTTTCTTTATCTTCAAGTTCTAATAGAACTCTTTTAAGAACAACTTTTTCAGGATCAGGAATTAATTTAACTCGACTTTTAAGATCTTCAAAACTTTTGAATGGATCTCCTTTTCTTTCTTCTAAAATTGCCCACATATGTTTTTTACCAAGTCCAGGTAAAAGTTCAAGTTGGTGCATTCTAGTAGTTAATGGTCTTGCTGTATTAAAAAACTCAACAAAATCCGCTTCTTTATCTTTTATTAAATCTTGAACAATGTATTCTACAGTAGATCTTGCAGTAGAAGTTAATTTACTATAAGGAATTTTTCCAGTAATGTGGTGAATTTCTTCACGTTTACCTTCTCCAATGTATACTTCTTGATTTGGTTGTAAAAAAACGTCTTTTTTTGGAACTAGTTCTAGTAAAGTAAAATGTTTTTTGCCAATACCCTGGCCGATTGGAGTTTTACGATGAGATGGTCTTGAATCAAACGCATACCCATTAGGTAAAAAGTCCAAAATTACTATTTCTTCTTCACGTTCTCGTCTAATTTCCATTTTATTATTTTTCCATTAAGATAAAAATGATTTATTCTTTAGCTTTTTCTTCTTTTTTAGCTTCAGGTTCTTCTTTTGTTTCTGCTTCTTCTACTACTTTATCTTCTTCAACTGGTTTTGTTTCTGCGTCTTCTTTTGTAGTTTCTTCTTTGTCTTCAGTTTTTTCTTCTGTAGTTTCAGGTTCTTCTTTTGTTTCTGCAACTTCTGAATCTTTTTCGTCTTCAACAGTTTTTGTTTCTTCTGGTTTAGGCACTGGTTTTTTCCTAGGAGGATTTTCTTTTACAAAAGTTGCAATTGTATCTGCAATTTTTTTCAAATTCTCTTTAGCAATACTTACAGGATAGCCTTGTAACACAGTTTTAACTTCTTCATCAGTTTTAGATAAGACATCAACCAGTTTAACTATGTGTTCTGGTTTTAATCTAGGAACTTCAAGCTCTTTAATTTTTTTGAATAATTCAGCAGTTTGCTTTTCTGTATATTCAACAAACATGTTAAGGAATTCTTCAGTATGTTGCGCTCTAAAGTTAAGTTCAGAATCTCTTTCTTTAATCATTTTCAGAGTTTCTTTTACTTCGCTCATGGAAATAGGATTTTCGTCTAAAATTTTTGGATTCATTTTTTTATTAACCTTAAGCTATTTTTTTCAAATGTACTGGATGAACGATTAACATCTTTGCTTTGTTGAAATCTTTGATTGCAATTTCATAACACTTGCCACGTTTGCTTTTAACAACACCTGCTTTACCATGGAATCTTCTAAAATACATTCCTTTTTGATAAGCTGGCTCTGCAAGTAATTGGACTGTATCTCCCGCAACAAGTTCTTGGAAAAATTTGGAAATGCTAATTTTACCTCTACTTCTAACCGGTTTTTTGAATTTATTTCTTGTTTTTCTTCTTGCTCCACCAATTCTTTGTACCATTTTAATTCCTCTATATTAGTGTATTTTATAGTTAAATTAATAGTATTTATTATAATTATAAATACTAAAATCTCTTCTATTTTTTAAATAAAACTTGCCGTCCTATAAAAAGGTTTCGAATCATAGTTTATTTATAAATCAAATTCGGGTTGTTTTCCCATTATGGGCTCATTTTAGTTTTTTTAAGCCTTGTTCTTTTCTAATTTCGCTTGTTTGGCGCTTTTAGTGTTAGTAACATCGAGTGATACAAAAAAAGAGAAAAACGAAACTTTTAAATATAAAGATAAAATGTATTTCTGTTAGTTTAATCTTACTAATTATACTGTAAAAAGAGTAGGGAGGGTAAAAAAGATGGGTTTTTTAGACAAATTAAAAGGGAAGCTCTCAGCAAGTTCTGATGACTTTGAACCAACAACACATGGAGATGATTATGTTGAAATCACGCCTGATTCAGGTACTGAAAAACATTCTAAAATTATAATTAGACCATTCGTAATTGAAGAATTTAGTGATGTTAAAGGAGTACTCGATGCATTAAGAGAAGGATATACTATAGCACTCGTAAATATTAGACCATTAAAAGATAAAGATTTGGTAGAATTAAAGCGAGCAGTAAATAAACTTAAGAAAACATGCGAAGCAGTGGAAGGAGATATTGCTGGATTTAGTGATGATTGGATCGCGGTTACTCCAAGTTTTGCTAGCATTTATCGAGAAAAAACTCCTCCTGTTAAAAACATGGAAATGGATGACGATTATTAATTTTTTTAAATTTTTTTCTTTAAATTTTTTTTTAGTAAAATATTTAAACCAAAACTAATTCTACAATTGATATGAGTGAAGATGAAAAAAAATTAGACTTAAAACCGGTTGAACCTCCCGAAGTTGTAGGTGGTGAACTTTGTCCTATATGTAATACAAAAAACCTAGTTTTGCGTGAAGAAGAATTAGAAATTCCTTTCTTTGGGAATGTTTATGTGTTTTCAATGACTTGTAGTAATTGTAAATTTCATAAAGCAGATTTGGAATGTAAAGAAAAACGAGAGCCTGCAAAATATACTTTGGTAATTGACTCTGAAGAAGATATGAAAATTAGAGTTGTAAGAAGTTCTGAAGCAGTAATAAAATTACAAAGAATTGGCTCAATTGAACCTGGACCTGCAGCACAAGGATTTATTACTAATGTTGAAGGAATAATTAATAGGATTCAAAAACAAGTAGAACTTTTGAAAGAATCAGAAGATGATAATACCATTAAGAAAAAAGCAAAAAATGTTATTAAAAAATTAGGTCGAATTAAATGGGGACAAGATAGCGCAACACTCGTTATTGAAGATCCTAGTGGAAATAGCGTAATTATTTCTGATAAAGTTAAAAAAAGTAAATTGTAAATATTTATTTTTTTATTAATTTTTAATTTAAATTTGTAATTAAAGTTTTAGGGTGTTTTTTTTGATAAAAATTGGTTTAATAGGTGGTTCTGGACTTGATAATCCTAATATTTTGAATTCTATTGAAGAAATTGATATTGATACTCCTTATGGAAAACCAACAGCTATAATTAAAAAAGGAGAAATTAATGGAGTAACTGTATTAATTTTAGCAAGACATGGAATTAATCATCAGTATTCTCCAACGCAAGTTAATTATCGTGCAAATATTTGGGCGTTAAAAGAACTTGGATGCACTCATATTTTAGCTACGACTGCTGTTGGAAGTTTGCGTGAAAAAATTGGCAGAGGAGATTTCGTTGTACTGGATCAGTTTATTGATTTCACGAAACATAGAAAAATTACTTTTTATGATTCTTTTGAAAAAGAAATGGCACATCCTCCTATGGCAACTCCGTTTGATAATTCGTTACGAACTTTGTTAATTGAATCTTGTTCTGAATTAGATTTTAGGTGTCATAAAACTGGAACTGTTGTTACCATAGAAGGACCTAGATTTTCAACAAAAGCCGAAAGTCACATGTTTAGATTGTGGGGTGCTGATGTAATAAATATGTCTATTGCGCCTGAATGTATTCTTGCAAACGAACTTAAACTTCCTTATTCTGCTGTCGCAATGTCAACTGATTATGATTGTTGGAAAGAAGATGAAGAAGCAGTAACTTGGGAATCAGTATTAAAAATTTTTAAAGATAATGCATCAAGGGTTACAGATCTTCTTTTAAAAACTATAAGTAAAACTAATAAATTAGACCAAAAAGGTGAGTTACATGATTAAATCTAAAATAAGAACAATACATAATTATCCTAAACAGGGAATAATGTTTAGAGATATTACAACTTTATTAAAAGATCCTAATGGGATGAGACAATTAATTGATGATCTTGTTCAACGTTACATTGGAGTTAAAATTGATTTGATTTGTGGAATTGAAGCAAGAGGATTTATTTTAGGTGGTGCATTAGCGCATCAAATGGGCTTAGGTTTTATTCCAATTAGAAAAAAAGGTAAACTGCCGTCAAAAACAATTTCTCAAGAATACTCGCTTGAGTATGGGACCGATACAATAGAAATTCATGAAGATGCATTAAGTTCAGGTCAAAATATTTTGATTGTTGATGATTTGTTGGCAACGGGAGGAACATCACTTGCTGCTGCAAAACTTGTCGAAAAATTAGGTGCAACTGTTGTCGAACTTGCATTTATTGTTGACTTGCCTGAAGTGGGTGGGAGAAAAAAACTTATTGATTCTGGTTATATGGTTTTTTCACTTTGCGAATTTGAAGGTGAGTAAATTTTTATTTTTTTATTAAATTCTTAATTTTTCCAAAGTTATAAACTTGATCTCCTATAATATATACGTTAAAGTTTTTGAGATTGACAGTTTTTAGAATTGGACTAAGAAGTTTTTCTTTGATTACATCAGTTCCTTCTGTTACTAAATTAAAACTTGGGAGAGTGATTAGATCGATTTTTTTTAGCAAGGTCAGTTGATATTTTCCGTATAGGAAACATTTGAATTTTTCTGTTCGAGTAGGAGTTGATAGTGAGATTGCAGTATGTTCGTGACCAATAATTGTTGTAGTAATTTTAGTATTGTTTTCTTTAACTAATTGTTTGATTAATAATTTAATTGGTTTATCTCCATGAATAATTAATGTGTTGTTGAATAAAAAATAAGGTTTAGTTGTTAAGTGTCTTTTTCTTGAAATATGTTGTAAGGTTGTATCGTGATTTCCTTTAATTAAAATTAATTCTTCACATTCTTTTTTTAAGAAATCGATTAACTTTAAAACATCTCGCCATTCATCTTCTCCAATAATTCCAAAGTTGTGCTTAAGATCTCCATTAATTATAATTTTGTTTATGTTGTTTTTGGATTTTCTTTTTTTTATTGTTTGGATAATTTTTTTAAGTCTTAAAATCAAATCTTTAAAATGAAATTTTGGAATTAATATCCCCTGTTTTGTTAGCGCTTCTTCAAAACCCATATGTAAATCTGCGATTATTAAAAATCCTTGATTGGGCATCCAAAGTGCGAGATCAATAATTTCAAAATCTTTTGTTATTAGCATATTTTTTGGTTGAGTTTTGTTGTTTATAAATTATGATTGTATTGAAGATAAGTTTTTTTAAATGCTGCTCCATTATTTTTAGCTTGGTGGGACTTGAAAAATTAACGAAACAAGAAATTCGAGAAATAATTGAATACAAACTAGATTTACTTTCATCTTTAAATTTATTCGAATTGGGAACTATTGATGATATTATGGCTGAAACATATTCTGAAGTTGATATGTATAATCAAGTTTTTACGTTGTTAGAAAATGATGATCAGTTAAGTTGTGGACAATTAGCAAGTCTTGTTGGGTCTAATAGATTTATTGTTCATAATTGGGTGAATTGCGGTAGAAAACCTTTTTTGTTAGCTAAACCAAGACTTTATTCTAGAACACAATTCGATCCGTTGAAGGATTGCGAATCAATTGTAAAATTAATGGCTATTTCTTCTGCAGTTCGCAGATCTGTTAAAGAAAAAAAGTTTAGATTTGAATTTGGTAGTAAGGGTGTTGCGCGTTATTTTGTAATTCCATTTTTTGATGTTTTTTCTACAGTTCCTGAATTCAGTGATTTGAGGGGAGGAGTCAAAATTGAATTTAGTTCAAGTCCTTTTTTAGATTATTTTAATGAACACACAATTAATAATCAAGTAATTCCTTGGCATTTGTTAGATTCTCTTGAAAAAAAAAGCACATATTTTCAATACTTTTTTTTGAAACGAGGGGGATTTGCATTTGAAGGAAGTAGAAAAAATCCTAAAGGAAGAATTGGAATAAATTTTAAAGGTAATCCTTCGTTGCGAAATGATTTTGGAGTTTTGTTATTTGATTTAGGATTAATTCCTCAGGTTCATTCAGAATATGTGGATATTGGAGATTATTCAGATTTGCAAAAGATTTTACGTTCTGGGTGGTGTTTAGATCCTGAAAAAAAAACAGGTTTGAATCTTATTGCTAAACGTCGAAAATCAGATCGAAGAGTAAATCATAATCAGTTTTTAAATTTAATTAGAATGTATCAATCAGGTGAAATTGCGCAGGCAGATGCAATAAAAGTATTATCTCAAAAATTAGGTTTTAGTTCGAGTAGGACTGCTGATTATTTGAGTTTGTTGGAAGGCACACGAGTTCCTAAAAAAGTTAGACGGTTTTTGGAAATTGTTGAATTGTCAAATCAAGGTCCTAATCGAGATTTAGTAGTTGCTTTGTATAATCAAGGAGTAAGTCCTGCATTATCAAGAAGATATGCTGAGCAAATTTCTTGCGATACGTATCAACAAATTAAATCTGGGAAGTTAGTTCATTTTCAAAAATCTGAACTTGATTTTTATGTTGCAGTGGATGTTATTGCTTGGTTGAGCTTTGGAAATAATCTAGTTGAAGATAAATTGGAATCTAAGGTTAATTATTCTGGCCAATTATCTGATAAGTTAGAAGTTGCTCGAAAAAATAATGAGCATACTTATTATGATTTAGAAGTAATGTTTAATATGTATGTTGGACCTGAATCTCTTACATCAGATACTCTTCGTAGAAGAAAACATTTTTATTTATATCAAATGATGCGAGCACACCCTCGATTTGAACAGACTGTAAGTGTTGTTGATGGTCGACTTTGTGTAAAAGATTCAAATATTGATTTGGCAGAAATGATTTTAGGTGCAGTACATAGAAAAAAATTGCGTTTTTCTGATGCTTTAGGTGAAACTGAGAAATATTTTAGTTCTTAAATTTTAGTTTAGTATTATATTTAGTTCTATAATGTATATAAATCATTAATAAATAAGTTAATCTGTTACTTCTTATTTGTGATGACATTAAAGGATTTATTTTAATTTTTTTTGGAAGATTTGTTTATTTTCTTATTTTGAATGAATTTTTCGTGCAAATGCTTAAATTATTAAAAATATATTTGGTAATTATTATTTAATGACAAATTAACGAGGATGAATACATTATGGATTTAGGAAAACGTGTTGAAGTATATTTCGGAAAACCTTTGCCTGTTGAGGCTGAAGTTGGCGATGATATAATGAGTAAATTTTAGCTGCTGAAAATGCATTTACTGCAGTTTTTGTTCGAAATGATTTGCCGCAAAATACTCATGATGAGGCAGGTGATTTATTAGTTCGAAGATTAGGTAGTCATAGTGCGTTGGCAGAAGAAGGAAAAGGATATGCGAGACCATATATTATTGATTTAGAAACTGGAAAGTTAACTTGTAGAGTATTTAATCAAATTCCAGGAGATGTAAACCCTGCTAGTTTGAAAGGAACTGGTTTTGGAGTTGGTGGAGTTTTCTTTGGACGAGAAGTTGCAGAACCAATTTTAGGCGCATTAGTTGAAATGGGTTATGAAATTGTACGAAAGTATGAGTAATTTAATTTTCTTTTTTTTTAATTTCTTTATTTTTTTATTTCTTGTTATGATAAGTTTTAATCAATGCTTATTGGAACAATTATTTTCTATATTGAAAAAAAAGATATTGATTAAATGTTTTAAGATTGAGAATTTTTGACTTATTGTTAATTTTTTAAAAGGTAAAGCATAAATATTAGATTTAATTTTATTGCATGTATGAAATCAATAAAAATAATTTTAATGTCGTTAATGATAGTATCTTTAATATTTTTAATTGGGTGTGGTGGTAAACCTTCTGGAGATTTAATAAAAATACAAGATGCAGGTTTTTTAACAATAGAACAATGCCAAGTCCGAGGGCTTCAAGATAAAGTGCTGATGATAGAATCAAAGTATTGCAGTCATTGTGAGGCAACACTTCCTGATTTTATTCAAGCTTGTGCTGAAAAAGGAGTTGAACCAGAAATTTTAGATGTTTCAGTTTCTAAGAATCGACAAAAAGTTTATTCCTATGGGCTTGATTATGTTTATACTCCGACATTTGTTTTTGGGTGCAATTATTACATTGGAGCCATGCCAAAAACTCAATATTTGAGTTTACTCGATAAGTTTTTAGCAAGTCAAAACTAATTAAAAAATTTATTTTAATTTTTTTTATTTCTATTGCTGTTTGATATATTGGATGAGTGTGCTTGAATACCTATGTGTTTTAAACTATTTTAATTGCAGTAAAAAATGTTGTAATCAGGGATAAAAATATAAATAAAAACACATTTAATCTTTTTTATGTCTTATAAAAGAGGGTTTAAACGCATATTATTTATTTTAACTTTCATGATTTTACTTATTTCTTTAATTAGCTTATTTGGTTGCAATCAAAATGCAGTTGAGCAAATGGAAACTCAAGCAGATGTGGATTCTATTGATCTTGAAGAAGACTCTGAAGAAACTGAATCTAGTTTAACTGCTGCGGATATTGCAAAATTAAAGGGAATAAAATCTGTGCCTGAAGAATGCAATGATCGTGACGATGATTTAGATGGTGAAATTGACGAAGAATTAACTAGGGAATGTGGGAACTTATCTGTTGGTGCATGCTCAACTGGTACTCAATATTGTGCATCTGGACTTTGGAGTAATTGCGAGGGTGAAATTACGCCAGTATTGGAAAGTTGTAGTAATAAAATTGATGATGATTGTGACGGAGAAATAGATGAAGGATGTTTGTGCGTTGTATCATTTAGAAATAATTATGGTAAAAGTAATCATATGGTTCATGATTTTTTAATAAAATTAAAAGCAAATAAATATTCTGATATGGTGTTAAAAGAATATGTTGTTACTGAGAAAGATAATGTTGAACTACTTGAAACATATAAAACTAAGCACGGGATTAATTTTGATTTTTTACCTTTAACTTTTGTTGGTGATAAATATGTTAAAGGATTTGGTTCAGAACAAATTTCAGGAAAAGAAATTTTAGATTTAATATCTACTTGTGATGATTGTGGATGTAGTGAATAAAAAAATTAAATAAAATAATTTAGTTTAGATTTTGTTCTTTTTTTATTAATGTGATTTTTTATTTTTAATAGGGTCTATATTTTATCCTATCAGGTTTTTCAATTCTGGCTGTAGGCTCATAAGCTTTTTTATCTGTTGTGTGCCAACGAACATACTCTAAATTTACTACGTGAGTTCTAACGGTAACTTCCCCTTTTACATCTTGTAAATCTACAATTATGCCTCCTAAAAAACTGTCCTGATCAACATTGTAAAAACTCATATTTTGTTGAGCTTGAAACGTGTTAGAATTTGTTACTTTTAATTCAAGAACTATTTCGCCTAACGTTAAATAAACTTCAGAATTTCTTGTTTTAGTACATTCTCCTTTTTTAATCATTCGAGAAATGTATTGTTGTTTAGATTCTTTACTAGATTTATATCCTTTTTTTGATCCAGTTAAAAAATCAATCACCCCTCTATTCTGTTCTGGAAAGTTATTTGTTTGCGTTCCACCAATATTCCAAACAAGGGTATCAATTCCTGTTTGTTGTGCTGATTCTAATCTTTGTTTTGCATCTTCCATATCTGATTCATCCATCAAATCAAGTGCTAACCATGCAGTCATTTTTATCGCCCGTAATTATTTTTTTTAATTTTTTTGTGCTTTAACACAAAACAAATAATTGGGTAATATGATTTAATAATTGCATTATCTAAAATTGCGTGAAACTCTATGTTTTATCTTTTTTTTTAGATATTTGGTGGTATTTCAAGGAATATTTTATTCTTATATGAATTAAGGTTTTGTTCATATTACAATAACTTTTATAAATATAGAGTCCATTTCTTAATTTTAAAATGGTAGAAGAAAACCAACCAAAACAAACAACAGAAGAAAAAGCAACAGAGACACAACAAAAAGTAACAACAGAAACAGAATTTAATGCTGCAGAACAACTTGAATCAGGAGAAGTTGAAAGTTTAGATTTAGCGCAAGCTGAAATGGAAAATTCAATGCCTGCAAAAGTGAATAAAGCAGAGTTAAGTGATAATTCAGCTCAGGAAACTGCTGAGTTAGATAATAATGAAGAAAAAATGATGGGAACTATGGTTGGAAAAGTGAATAAAGAACGAAAAAAAGTACTAATTACAAGCGCGTTACCTTATGTAAATAATGTGCCTCATTTAGGAAATATAATTGGATGTGTTTTAAGTGCAGATGTGTTTGCAAGATTTTGTCGATTAAAAGACTGGGACACATTATATATTTGTGGAACTGACGAACATGGAACTGCAACAGAAACAAAAGCAATTGAAGAAGGACTAACTCCTAAACAAATTTGTGACAAATATTATGCAATACACAAACAAGTTTATGAGTGGTTTGGATGTAGTTTTGATGCATTTGGAAGAACGTCTGCTGAGAACCACAAAGATATGACTCAATCCTTGTTTAAAAAATTATATGCAAATGGACTTATTTCAAAAAATGATGTAGAACAATTATTTTGTGAAAACTGTGATAAGTTTTTATCTGATAGATTTGTAGAAGGTGAATGTCCTCATTGTAATTCTGATAAGGCAAGAGGCGATCAATGCGACAGCTGTGGGAAATTATTAAATGCAGTTGAATTAATTGATCCGAAATGTAAAACTTGTGGGGCAGAACCTACTCTGAGAGTATCAAAACATTTATTTTTAGATTTACCTAAAATGCAAAAACAACTCAATGAATGGGCTGATATGCAGATGGATTTAGGTGATTGGCCAGTTAATGCAAGACGAATAACAAAAGCTTGGTTAAAAGAAGGACTAAAAGAGCGATGTATTTCAAGAGACTTAAAATGGGGTGTGCCTATTCCTTTAGATGGATATACTGATAAAGTATTTTATGTTTGGTTTGATGCTCCAATTGGATATATTTCAATTACTCAAAGTGTTCGACCTGACTGGAAAGAATGGTGGTCAAATCCGGATATAAAATTATATCAATTCATGGCAAAAGATAATGTTGCATTTCATTCAATAATATTTCCTGCAACTCTTATGGGAACTAATGATTCGTGGAATTTAGTGTATCACTTAGCATCAACAGAATACTTGAATTATGAATCTGGAAAGTTTTCAAAGAGTTACAAACAGGGAGTTTTTGGAGATGATGCAATAAGTACTGGAATTAAACCTGATGTTTGGAGATATTATCTTTTAATTAATCGACCAGAAAATTCAGATACTCAATTTACTTGGAAAGATTTTCAAGAAAAAAATAATAATGAATTGTTGGCTAATTTAGGTAATTTTGTAAATCGAGCATTAACATTTACTAAAAAAAGTTTTGAAGGAAAAATTCCTGAAGTTAAGTTAGAAATAATTGATAAAGAATTTATTTTTGAAATAAATAAAAATTTAATGGAATTAAATCAACATTTAGAAGCTGTAAAGTTGAAAGATGCACTAAGAACTATAATGCATATTTCCCGACTAGGAAATCAATACTTTCAAACTCAGGAACCTTGGGCTGCAATAAAAACAGACATATCAAAAGCGTCAACTACTCTCGCGATTTGCACTAATTTAGTTAAATTATTAGGTGTTATTGTTCAGCCGTTTTTACCTTTCACTTCAAAAGAAATTGGAGTTCAATTAAATATGGATTTAAGTAAAGAAAGTTGGCCACTTGAATTTTTTATTGAAAATTGTGGGCATGAAATTGGTGAACCAAAAGCCATGTTTAGTAAACTTGAAGATGATTTTATATTAGAACTTCAAACCAAATTTTCTGGAGATCAACAAATAAAAGACGCAACTAATGAACGAAAACAATATGATTTATTTGTGGCAGTTGATTTAAGAGTTGGAAAAGTTATTAGTGTAAATGATCATCCTGGTGCAGAAAAATTATATATTCTGAAATTAGATTTAGGATCAGAAGAACGACAACTAGTTGCAGGACTTAAAGGACATTTGTCTAAAGATGAAATTTGTGGCAAAAAAATAGTTATAGTTAGTAATTTAAAACCTGCAAAACTTAGAGGAGAACTAAGTCAAGGAATGATTCTTGCAGCAGAAACCAAAGAAAAAGTTGTACTTGTTCAAGCAGTTGATGCAGAACTTGGCGAAAGAGTTTTTGTTAAAGGAGTTGAATCTAAACCAGTTAAAGATTTAGATATTAAAGAATTTGCAAAAATTAATTTAACAACTGATTCTGATGGTCAAATTGTGTCTGAAGAAGGAATTTTAGAAACCGAAACAGGAGACGTTGTTGCTAAAGGAATTGGTTCTGGTGCAACGATAAGGTAAAATTTGTTTTAAAAAATAATTTATTTATTTTTTTATTTCATTTTTTCTTTTTTTATTAAAAGGTAGTTAATATGGTATTAATAATAGTTTTTTTACTATTTATAATAATATTTATAAATGATAAATGATCTAACCATGTAAATCAGAGTAAAATCAGGTTATTTACTCACTGTCAACAAAAAAAGGGAGTATTATGAAAAAGAGGGGACGTACTGATAGTAAAAAGACTAAAGCTAGTTCCCTTGCTAAAGTTTCTTCAAAAAAACCTGTAAAATCAAATTCTAACTCTAAAAAATCAATTGCAAAACCTCGTTTAACTAAATCTTCTAAAAAATTAAGTAAAACTTCTAAATCTAAATCTTTGTCTAAAACTAAAATTTTGTCTAAATCTAAAACTTCTGATAAAGTTAAATCGCATTCTAAACCCGTTAAACATCATAAGGTAAAAAGAAAAAAACCCTCCTTCTTACAAAGAGAAGAAAAAAAATTAAAACATTTAGAAGAAGAATTCAAAGATGAATTTTTTGTACCTTCTCCAATTCATAAAGGAAAATATCATATTCCATTAGGGATAAAATTATTAATTGGTTATTTGATATTTCTTCTCTCACTTTACTTATTATCATTTTGGCAAGGAATAACCTTTCCGACAAGCATATTATTTGGAACAGTTGTCTCAGGAGTAAGAGCACTTGTGATTAACAGTGCACTTGTAATTCTTTTGGTATTGATGATTTATGGATTTTGGATGAGAAAAGCATACACATTTGATTTGTCTGTTGCTTGGTTTGGCTTTGCATTGGTTAATTCATTATTATCATTATTGCTGCTTGATTCTAAAGAATACATGGTCTTCAAAGGACTTCTTTATCTTTCCCTGTTTACATTACTCCTTGTTAATGGAGTTATAATTTGGTATATTCTCCACGAGAAAAAATACTTTTATGCAGAATATTTTAGAGAACGAAAAGTGCAACACAGAGATAAAGTGTTTGTTTATGTTGTTACTTCATTTTGGATTGTAACTTTACTTATTGGAATTACTCTTGGTGCGAATTTTTATCAGAGATCAACTGCAATGGTTGATATCACAATTAATGAACTCAAAGAAGTTGAAAGTGTTTCTCCTGACTTTTGTGAACAAAAAACAGGCGAGGCAAAAGACATATGTTTACTCGTAATTACGACATATCGTAATACTCAACTTGGAGAATCAAAAGCAGAACTATTGCCTGTTTGTGAAAAGGTAGGATCAGAATTTTATAAATTTGCTTGTAAAAAAAGTTTAGAAAAAAATACGAAAAATGCGAAATAGTCCAACGTTTAAAATTAGGAAACATAAAAAAGCACAAATTACTGTGTTTATGATAATTGGAATTATATTACTTTTTACAACAGCACTCATATTTTACATAAAAGATAAAGTTGTTGATGATATGGGAGAGGGATTTTTATCTCAAGCCGAAGAAGTGCCCTTAGAAATCCAACCAGTAAAAATATTTGTTGAAAATTGTATTCATGAAACTGCAGTTGATGGACTAAAAAAACTTGGTGCGCATGGGGGATACATTGATCCGACTGACATAGAACTTTCAGGAACTGCATTTATTACTGGATTTGAACCGACTAATTCAGATGCTATAGAAATATTTAATGGTTCGGGGTTAATACCTTATTGGTGGTATTTAAAATCTGATAATTCTTGTACAAATAATTGTTTATTTGCTTCAAATCGTCCACCACTTTATAAAACTGAAGATAGTGAAAAATCAATAGAAGCACAATTACAAAAATATATAGTAAAAAAATTGCCTGATTGTTTAAATAAATTTAGAACATTCAAAAAACAAGGATTTTTAGTTGTACCCTTAGGCGAAATAAGTCCTAATGTGAAAGTAACTACAAAAGACGTATCTATATTTACAAAATATCCAATACAATTAACAAAAGGGGATGTGCAAGTAGATGTTAAAGAATATTTTACTCGAGTAGATTTAGCATTAAAAGATATTTATGATGCAGCATCTGAGATTACTGATTCAGAATTATCTTTATCATTTTTAGAAATACATTCTATGAATTTAGTTAGTATGTATTCAAAACCACTAAGTATGAACCGTCTTCCACCAATAGGTGATGTAGATTTTGATAATACCAAATTTTTATTTTGGACAAGATCTGAAACTCAAAAAAGAATTGAAAATTTCATTCTTCCTGGAGGAATGGCAATGTTACAAGTTTTTGGTGCAAAAAATTATTTTAGATCAATCATATTTGATGAAGAAGGAATTGATCCAGTTTCTACTGGAATGCTTGATAAAACATTAGTCAGCGTAAATGAAACACAAGCACCAGGGTTAAAAGATTTAACTGTAAGTTTCGCTTATCTTGATTGGTGGCCAATTTATTTAAATATTAATAATAAAGAATTATTGACTCCGTCAAAAATAGGGCTTCCTGCCGCAGATTTAATTCCGTTATTAAATTTATTTGTAGTTAATGATTATGTTTTTTACTATGATGTATCATTTCCAGTTATTGCAACTATAACTGATGATCGAGCATTCAAAGGAAAAGAAACATTCAAATTTGTTTTTGCATTAGAATCTAATGTAAGAAATAATGATATTATGGGTTCAAATTTTAGTGCGCAATATGGAGGGTATGTTGGAACTGAATTATGCAATCCTGATTTTTGGAATACAGGATTAATAACTGTTGAAACATATGATGAAATAGATAAAACTCCTTTGCCAGGTGCAAAAATTGAATTTCAAGTTGGTACTGAAAGTTGTTTTGTTGGTGTTACTGAATTAAACGAAGAAAATAAATCAACAATAACTTCAAAATTTCCAGTAGGTTCTGGAGAAATAAGAATTATTGCAAAAGATCATTTACCTGTTGTACAAAAGTTTGGTGCATTAAGAAATCAAACAAGCAATCATTCATTTGGATTATTACCTTTATTTCAAATTAATTCAACTGTAAAAAAATTATTATTAGATTATGATAAAGTTACAGATAAACATTTTTTAGGAACTAACTCAGAAGTTATTCCTTTAGTAAAAAAAGATCAAGCATATGCTCTATTTAATAGAATTGCTGATGATGAATTTGGGGAGTTTACTTCATTTTTAAAATATGATCCGTCCGAAGATTCTAAACCTCAATCATTATTACTCGCACCAGGAAAATATGAAGTGAAAGGATATTTATTAAAAACAGATGGTTGGGTCATAAATGAAAAAACAAAAACTTTTTCAGTTCCTTTTGGTGAAGATCAAAAAGTTAAATTAAATAGAACTGAATTTGATAAGTGGCAATTAGGTGGTATACAATACACTAATGAAACTGGATATTTAGAAATTACTAAAGAACAATTAATGAATAATAAACAAGTAAATTTTATTTTTGTTTCATTTCAACCTCCAAATAATTTTGCTTCTGATATGGGTGCTGGACCATATTTAGATACATTACAAATGGTGGATGATTACACAATAATATTAAGTGATAAATTAAAACCAGAATGGGTGTCGGACTAATGATTTTTCGTGAAAAAGATTTGCAAAAAATTGCAATATTTATGGTATTTTTAATAATTACTTTACCTATTTATGTATCTGAAGTAAATGCTGCAATGATAACTAATGTTGATGTATATGGTCAAAAACAAATAATAAATCAAGACCAAGGATTTATTGAATCAACAGATACTCTAACAGTTATTGTTAATTCTACTATTTCATCAACCGAAGATAATGATTTAGGAGCAAATCAAGTAAAAATTCTTGAAGAACCTGGATGGCAATTTGAATGTGAATTAATAAATGCGACATTAGGAAAGTGGAGTTGTAATGTTAATAATCCTGAATTTAGTGTTCCTCCCTCAATGAATGTATTATCATTTAAAGTTCAATTATTTAATGATGCAAATATGCCTATGTCTCCGCCGAAAGGAGGACAAGTTTTAGTGGAAAGATTAGCTCCAAGTGGGACTTGGGATTTTCAAATGAATGAAACTCATACTTGGGCAACATTTGATATTGAAGATAAATCTTGTGTTGGTCCTGCATGTTCTGGAAAATGTAGTGGAGTTAAAGAATTAAGATTTAATGTTGATGGGAATACTATTGCAATTAATACCACATTTGATGATAAATGTAAACAAATAGGAGAAATAAATTTACCAATTGCAGTACAAGGGACTGAAACTAAACATATTTGTATGGAACTTACTGATAATATTGGGATTGTTTCAAAACCAATTTGTCATGATATTGAACTTGATAAAACACCCCCTAATGTTGAACAATTAATTTTTATTGACTCAAATGGGAATACTATAACTAGTTCAAATGGGCAAGTCATTGAAAATGCTGCACTAATTATTAATATTTCAGAAGATAAAGGACTTAACGGAACATTGGTTGCTGATTTAACTGGAATTAATCCATCTCCAGCATATGCTCAATTTTACAAAGAATTTACTAATTTTATTTGTATACAACCAACAGAAGGAATTTATCAATGTAGAACTCCTCAAGTATTAGTTGTTCAAATGCTCCCCGAACAAAAAGGATTAAATCTTCAATTCTCTGTAACTGATATAAATGGGAACTTAATGAATAAATCAAAAACATATCCTATTGAATTTGATAATACTCCTCCGCAACTTGCAAAAATAATTGGTTTTTATGAAGATGAAAAAGGAGTTCCGTGGATAAATAAAACAGGAAATGATATTAGTGCAGTTTTTACTGAAACTGGAAGTGGACTAGATAATAAATATATATACGCAGATTTTTCAACATTTGGACAACAAGAATTAGAATGGGGAACTGGAAATATATTAATTCCTCATAGTTGTGAATCTGGATGGACTTGTACTTGGAAAAATATTCAAGTAAATTCTAATGCTAAAAGTGGGGATGCAATAACTATAACTTTTGTTAATCCTTCACGAGACGATGCAGGAAATTTTTTAGAAACTCCAACAACTGTTAGTCGAGTTTTTAAATTTGATGAAGATTCATCGGAAATAATTAATCATAGTATCGAAGGAATTGGACTTTATGGAAGTTATTCCGATTTAGTTCTTCCTGGATATGAAGGTCATTCAGTAATTGTTTCTGGAGATAAAGTATTATTGACTGTTAATGTAACTGATCATACTCCAGTAATTGCTTATGCTAATTTTTCAAGTTTAATGGAAGATGGCCAAACAAATATGGCGCATCATTCAGTTGAAGGAAATTGTGAAGAAGTGGGTGTTGAAAATAATCAGAGACTGTTTAGTTGTGAATGGGAATCAGATGCAACAATGAAAAGACCTGCAACAGTAGATCCTTTAGATACTGTAATAGGAGTTAAATTCATAGACGGATTAGAACATGTTTTAGAAGAAGATTTGGATGTTGTAGTCTTAGGGGTTGAAGATAACGAAACTCCTGATTATTGGATGATGGATGAATTAACATATGAAGACAGCGTATCTCCCCAATATTTAGATCGGTTTGCTTGGAGTATATCAATACCACAAACTTTTAATAAAAAAATAATAACATCGCGTTATGGTTCTTCAGTTAAGATGGCAACTTTTGAATTTGATCCTAATTCTTGTGAGGGAGAAGGATCAGAATACTTAATGTATGATGAAGATGGTAATTTTAGAGTTTTACCAATGGGATATGATCCAGATATTTCAGATGGAATAACTGATATTTTTTTAGCTGAATTTAATCCATCTCACGTTCCTCCATCACTCATTGAAGGAGATAATGATACGGGAGAAGTAGTATATGAAGGATTTAATTTTACTTGTCAAGCATCAATAGTATCAATTGTGAACAATCGAGCAATAACTGCTCCTGAAATAGAAAACATAACTTTTCAAATAAAAGCTATGAACAATCCAATAGGATCCAATCTTGGAAATGTAAAAAAGCAAATACAAGATGATGTTGATTGGGTAACAACTGGTTGGTGGGACGCAGTAAAATGGATTAAAATAATAACTGATTATTTACGATTTGCATGCGATATGGTTGATACATTAAATACTGTTATGGGAGTTTTAGCAGCAGTAGGGATGGTTGAAGGTGCAGCTTGTGCAACATATCAAACATTTTGTAGTGCTGCAGGAGAAAACTCAAAAGAAACAGAAAAAGTAAAAGTTGAAAAAAATAATATGCTAAAAGATGTAATAATGGCCTGCGCATTATTTATTTCTTGTAAAATGGTTGATGAAAAAAGTATAGATGAAACTCCTTGTGAAACCTGGTGTAAAATACAAAAAGCGTTTGCAACTTGGCGAACATATGTTGTGGATTTACTCAATGTACAAATTTCTTCTGGACCATTATGGGGAGAAAGACTTGCAGGAAAAGAAAACAGAGATTTTACTCTTTACGATGCATCAACATTTGACCCCTACAAAAGTATGTTCGCATCAGCAATGACTGGATGCTTACCTGGAATATTTTACAATTTAGAAAAATTAAGACAAATTAGGTGTCGAAAAATAATTTGTATGAAACAAGACGTTGCATATGGAGTTGGAACAGTATCAGGATGTGATTTAGAATTTAGAACAGCAACATGTACATTTTGGTGGGGACAAGCACTAAACACAATTCCGTATGTACAAATGCTCGATCAATTAATGGGTCAAATAGAAAGTTTAATTTTAAATCCATTTAATGGAATTGGACTTATAATAGATTATGCTTGCAGTGCAAAATGTGCTGCGGGAGATACATCAGGTATTTGTGCTGCATGTTCTGGACTCGAATATGCAAATACATTATTATCAATAGTAGATACATTTGTTGGAATTGGAGATAGATGGGACGCTTTAGGAAAAGATCTTTGTGAACAAGCATTAAAAGATGATTAAATGGTGGGAGAACAAAATCAAGGAAATTGGAATCAACAACCTAGATCTAATTATCCTCAAAATCCTGCACAAAATTATCCACAAAGACAACCGCAATATCCACAACAACCAAGACCTGTTTCACAATATCCTCAACAACGTCCGGTTTATCCACAACAACAAAGACAATATCCACAAACTCAACAATATCCTCAACAACGTCCTGGGTATCAACAGCCACAACTTGTTCAATCACAACAACCAATTCCTCCGCCGGAAACACACAAATTTCCCGCAGTAATATTAATTGTGTTGGTAGTAATTTTTTTAGCAGGAGGATCAATATTTTATTTCATGCAAGGAACTGATTCAGTTGAAGTAAAACCGGTTTTGCAACAACCAAAACCAGTAGAGGTCGTTAATGAAACAGTCCAAGAAAAACCTGTTGTACAAAAAGTATTTTATACTAAAGGAGAACTAACATTTGTTGGAACAAACTTTGTCGAAGATTTTGAACTCATGACTCCTCGAGGAACAACATTCAAAGAAGGAGAAGACGTATTATTACAAACAGTCGTTACCGGATTTAAAACACAACAAGTAGGACTAAGATATTTAATGAATATGGTCTGCGGAGTTGAGTTTTATTCACCAACTGGTCAGTTAATTGATGAATTAAGTGACCTTGAAATTGTAAGAATAACAGGAGTATTTAATTCAAACTTTAATCACTATGAATTTGATATTGATTACTCAGACAAATTTCATTTAATGCCAAAAGGGCATAACACACTCAAAATAGTTGTTCAAGATTTTATATCCGAACAAACAATCAATAAAACAATGGACTTATTCGTAGAATGAAACTAAAAATTTTAATTTGGATTTTTGTAATGGTTGTGCTAGTTGGTAGTGTATTTGGTGCTTGTCCTGGGGGCAGCGTTCTTGGGTCTAAAGATTGCGCGCATCAGTTTGAAGCAGGCAAAACTATGCATATTAAAAAGGGGCAGTATTATCAAGTGGGTGATAAAACTCCTAAAAAAGCTACTAAAAGTCATGTGATTGAGGTTTTGGATATTAATCCTGATGAAGGCACATTTAATTATCAGGGTGCGGGTGGCGTGACGAATACGGGTTTTGGTGATATTATGAGTGGGGGGTTTGTTGATGTTGTACCAACTGTTGTGGAACCAAACAGCCCAGATCCTGAAGAAGAGGATGGTGAAGCTCAACTTAAAGGTGGTGAGGATGATGTTGACGATCCAATAATGCCTACTGATGCAACGCCTGTTGCGGGGTCTAGTTATAAAGTTGATTCTTTTGGAAATTTATATGATGATCAAGGAACTATTATTGGGATTGCAGGAGTTGGATTATATGGTGGGGCGGCTTATACTGCTGCAAGGTCTCAAGCAGAATTAACAAGATCTAAATTAGGTTATGCCCAATTTAAAGCTCATGTCGAGGGATTAGAAGAAAAAAGAGATGATCTTCCTGCGGATACAAATTTAGTTGATTTAGGGGATGATTTAGAATATGATGCTTATGAAGATACATTTTTTTATCATAATCAACCAGTTGATAGGGAATATGTTGATGGCTTGGTTGCAGAGAGGGATATAGATTTAAATCAATTAAGGGATGCTTCTTCTGCAACTCCAGTTGAAGGAAATCCTGAATATAGAGTTAGAAGTGATGGAACTGTTTACAAAGAAGGTCGAGCTATTGGCACTGTTGATTCATTAACTCCTGCAGTTTTAGCTACGCTTCAAAGTGCAGGTTCTCCATTAGATATATCAAAAGTTCAAGCAGCACATGCGCAAGCAGGGTTACCAACAACTAAACCTGATGATGTTGTGACTACTCCAATGCCCATTAAAGTGGAGTCAGATGATGTTGTTGTAAATATAGGATCTGATGGGCAAGTATATGATGGTGACGGAAAAAGAATTGGAACTGTTGGGGTAGGGGACTATGCGGATGATTCTTTTGAGTTGCATGTCGAAATGGCAAAAGAATTTAGTTTAGCAAAACCGTCAACTGTGCGATATGATGGGGATATGATTTATGTTGATCCCGAAGGTAATCTTTATACTTCTAAGGGAGTTTATGCTGGAAATCTTGATGATTCAGATAGTGAGCTGGTTTGGGGCAATGATTTTGCAAGTTTAAAATCTGCGCAATTAACTGCAAAATCCATTAGTTCTGCAAAACAAGTTCCAGGTTATGATGATGTTAGTGTTGGCGTGGATGGTACTTTGTATAAAGGTGGAGTTGCGTGGACTGGTGCTAAGGCTGATGACTTCAGATCTAAAAATTCAAAATTAATTAGTGATACAAGATTAAGTGCAAGTTTAACTCCCGTTACTGGTTCTAGTGAAGGATATCAAATAGGTCATGATGGTTTATTATATGATAAAAAAGGAGTTGCAGTTCCATTAGATAAAGCAACTGCATTTTTATCAAATCCAACAAATTATGAATCAATTAGTGCGGCAAAAGCAACTGCTTCTGGAGTTGAACCTAAACCTTCAAGTGTATTTAGTCCAACAAGTGTTAGTACTCCTGCAAAATGTCCTGTTGGTAAATGCACTATTGCATCAACAATTATTCCTAAGAGTGACTTATCTAATTATGATAAAAAGCCTAATCCTGTAAGTATTGATGGTGCAGTTCACGAACCTTTTTTTAATAAAAAAACTAAACAGTGGGATTATTGTAAAGGAGAAGGTTGTTCTTCTGATCCAAATCATCCTAATTATAATGAACATGAAGGCATTAGTGGTAATATGAAAATAACAACTTTGCCAACTAAAGCACAACAAGATGCGATGAGTGCAGAGTTAAAACAAGCTGCTGATTCATCATTAACTGCGCAAAAAGATGCAGAGCGAGCAGCAGGATTACAAGATTTAGCGACTAAAGCACGAGCATGTGAAACTACTGCTGATCCTGCAGTTTGTTCTGAAGTTGAAAAAGCATTAAAAGAACAAGGTGCTGCTCCTGAGGGTTCAAAAACTGCAGGTATTTTAGCTCAAATAGGAACTGATTTAGAAAAAGGAAGAACTCAAGCAAAGATTAATACTTTTTCTAGTCCGAACGAATTGGCTAAGTTATGTAAAACAGATAAAGAATGTACTCCTATGGAAATAAAAACTGATGGTGCGGGAAATGTGCAAGCTTGTGAATCTGGAACTGGCACTTGTTATAAATTTCCAGGACAAACTTGTGTTTATAATTGTGGGGGTAATTTTGTATTAGATTCAGAAGGAAATCAATATAATTGTAAACAAAGTGATCTTTCATGTTCTGACGCTAAAGCTGCTTGTGGTGATGGGTGTAGTATAGCGGCAGGGGGAAAACCAACAATGCGTGATTCTGAAGCAGGCGGAACTGAATTACAACCTGCAGCAATATGTGAGTCAAATGAATGTAAACCTGGAGAAACTTTTATTTGTAAACGAGCAGATTGTCAACATGCGGATGATATTGCAAAATGTGGTGATAAATCTTGCACTCTTGCAGGTAAAATGGGTGAAGGTTATGATGATAAAAAAGGAGAAACGGTTTATTATTATTGGACTCCGACATCAGTTACTAATCTTTTAAGTGGAAGTCATGCAACCGGAATTTCTAGAACAATATCTAAATGGGCATTAGGCGGTAAGGAAGGACTTTGGGATGTTGAAACAATGCTTGCAATAAAAAATGCACTTAATGTTGAACAATGGATTTCAACTGGGTGTTTGAGTGCTGGAGATGATCCTTCAAATGATGGAGTTGGACTATCAAGATCTTCATCAAGTAGTGCTTCTGTTGCAGTTCAAGGAACAAGATATGAAATAGATCCTTGCAGAGGTTTGACTGGAACTATTCAAACTAAGTGTGTTGAAAATGTTTCAACAAAATATAATTTAACCTCATCAGGAACTTATTATACTTATAGAATTACTGGACGAGTTGTATCTCAACAATGTCCTATGGATTATAATATAGAATTAAGAAAAGGATTATTATCAAAAAAAGTTTATAAAAAATGGTATCCTGTGGAGCCCGGAAATTCATCTGATTTTGGAGGGGCAAATTCTCTTATTTCAAATGATACTTATTCTACTGAGTATGATACTGTATGTATTGTATTTAGTAATGAAAATGCAAAAGATGTAAATGGGGAAACTGTTAAGGTTAGATCTTGTGTTAATCAAGAAGTTTGGTTGCAAGATGATGATACTACTATTTGTAATGATATAATTGCTGCTGATGATCATAAAAACCTTCAGTTTGAAGAAGCATCCAGTCAAGATGCGCCTGGTTATACTTCATCAAGTTCTAGTAGTTCAAGTAGCAGTTCAAGTGCACCGCCATCTCCTGATTTTTGAAAATGAAAAAAAAACATAATGTGCGAATAAAGAAACAAACTGATTTTAAGATTTTTTTAAATTCATTTAAATTTAATAAAAAATTTTTTTATACGTTTTTGTTAGATTGTACTCTTTATATTATTTTATTAATTATTTTATTATCTTGGGTACTTTCAATAAAATCACTTGGTCCATTGTTAAAAGATGCAATGCAACCATTACAAGAAGGAAAATTTGATCAAACTGAAAGATTAATATTATCTGCTCAATCTGCACAAGCGTGGTTTTATAGGATAATTATTAATTCTACTTTGGCAATTCTCGTCGGAGTTATGGCATTTTTTACGATTAAATATTTAATTTATAAATCTATGTTGGATCAAGAATTTGAATGGAAACTTTTAAGTAAATTTAGTTTGTTTAATTTATTCGGCATTTTAATAATTATTCTTTTAAATTTGGGATTGCAATATTTATTTTTTAGTTTTGTTGGTCCTGAATTTGATCATTCAGCTAGTTTGCAAATAGGATTTTTTATTTTTCAAACAGCATATTTGTTAGTTTCTAATTTTTTAATTATTAGTTTATTATTATTTTTAACAAAACATAAACAAATGAAAAAAAGTTTTTTAAAATTTTATAAATTAATTATTTTTGATTTTCAAAAGTTTATCAAACCAATACTTTTTGCATTACTTATTTTTGTTTGTTTGAATTTTTTCTTTTTAATTGCGTTACAACTTCCAGTGCCAGTTTCTGTAATCGTATCTGTAATTGTTTTTGTTGCATATTTTAATTGGTTACGTTTATACTACTTTGCAGTTTTGAAAAAACATTTGAAACATTCAAATTAAATTTTTATGAATTCGCCGAGAAAACTAGTTCTATTATAATAAAAATAGTAAAGTATTTAAATCAAAAATATTTTTAATATATAAATAAGTTGTTTATGGGGAAATATTTTAAAATAATTATTATTATTGTTATTAGTTATTTTGTGGTTAGCTAGCAATGACGTTTACAAAATGATGTTAACAAAATTTAATATTTGATTACGCATTAGTAATTTTAAAAGAGGGTGAACTATTTAATGAAAAAAAGAGGTCGCAGAGAAACATCTGTCTTTCTATCAAAAAAAGCCCAAGTAACAGTATTCATAATCATCGGACTAATTCTATTATTTTCAGCAGGAGTATTATTTTATGTTAAAGAGCGTGGAATCCCTTCAATTGATTTAGTAAACCCTGATAAATCAACACCTGTCGAAGAATTTGTAAAAGCATGCGTTGTAAAAACTGCAACAGATGGAATTACAGTTATGGGAAGTCAAGGGGGATACATAGAACTTCCAGAAGATATTTATTATAATCCAACACATTTTGTTTCTTTAATTCCGGGAATTGGACTTCACTCAGCACCGAAAGTTCCATATTGGTATTATGAAGCAAAAACCCAATATCCCTCTCTTGGAGATATGCAAAAAGATATTAATAATTTTGTTCAATCAAATATTTATAATTGTTTAAATGACTTTGTAGGATTTAAAGATGAGTTTGAAATTGTTGAGAAAGGACTTCCAATAGTTCAAACATTACTTACTGAAGGTGATGTGACAATCACAGTTTTTTGGGATTTAGATGTTCGTGAAACAGGATCATTTGATTATGTTAACTACCAAAAATTTGAAGTTGATATTCCTGTAAAACTCAAAAGAATTTGGGAACTAGCAACACAAATTATGCATGCAGAAAATGAAGACACTTTCTTTGAAGAATTAACAATAGACTATATGGCGCTTCATCCTGCTGATGAAATACCATTTACTGGAATTAATTTTAATTGTGATAGGCTTGTTTGGACTCTTCCTGAAATAAAAGAACAACTTCAAGATGAACTTGCAGTGTTACTTACAGGAGTACGGTTTCAAAAAACAAATTATCCTCCATTCAAAGCAGATGAAAAAGTATACGAAGGATTCAAAGGATTAACTCAACAAGATATTTTTGAAAAAGGAATTGCTCTCCCAGGAAAAGCTCCTGCAGATGCGTTTATGTATTTTCACGCATTTTTTAATGTATCAGATAATAGTTATAAAGAGTTAACTGTTGGTGCAACATACAAACAACCATGGGGTATGAAAGTTGTTGCAACTCCTAATCAAAATGGAATAATGAAAAGTGGAAGTCAAAGTTTAAAATCAGAATTTCTAAAATTTATGTGTTTACAAACATATCATTTTGTTTATGATGTAACTTATCCTGTTATGATCTCAATATCAGATTCTAATGCATTTAATCAAAGAGGATTTACTTTTAGATTTGCGTTCCCTGTTCAAATATATCATAATGAACCTAAACGAAGTATGCTTCCAGTTCAAGTAAGAGAACCAGAATTATATTTAGATGATATTTGTGACAATATGAATAGTAAAACAAAGGTCGCAGTGACTGTTAATGATGCAGTATATTTTAATGAAGTTAATAAAGTAAATTTATCTTATGAATGTTTTATTATGGATTGCGACTTAGGTAAAACAAAACCTCAAGGAGGAAAATATCAATGGAAAGGATATTTGCCAGAAGGATGTAGTCGAGGAATTGTTGTTGCAAATAAACCAGGATATTTAGAATCAAGACAACAAATAATGACTGATAAGCTTGAAATGTATATGTATCCGCTCGTAAATTTATCTTTTGATGTTAAAAAACATTCTACTACTTCAATAAAACTAGGATCAAATGGTGGTGGATCAAACATGGCACCAAATGAATACGCAATAATACAATTACAATCAACAGATCCTGAATTTTCAGTATTTGAAAAATTTGCTCCAGTTCATAAAAAAACAACTTGCACTCTTGATGGTTGTACTAGTGAAGAAACAAATAAAACAATTGTTCCATCTATTGAATTGCCTAATGCGGATGTTGTTTATGACTTATCAATATTTTTAATTAGATCAAGTTCAAATAAAGACGAAATTATTGGTGGTTGGGAAGGACAATGGGGAGTTCGTGTTGCAGATGTAAAAGATGCAACTCAAGTAACATTCCCTGTCGTAGAACAATTCCCTCATCCAAAATCGCCAGAACAATTAATTGAAATGTGGGAAGTATTATCAAACAAAACAAAGAACTATCCTAATTTAGTGCCAGTATTTGGTTAAATATTTAATACATTAACAAAAGTATATATTCAAATAAAGAAATAAAATTATAATATCAAAAATGAATCGACAATTAAATAATAAAAACGGGAATCAAGTAACAAACATTCAGATAGCTTCTAAATTAATTGTAAATTCAATCGCATTAATCATAATTTGGTTAATGATTTTACTACCTATGCAAACAACTAGTGCACTAAGTATTGCATTTAATCCAAGTTCTGTACAAGTAACTCACAATACTGCAAGAATTGCATGGACTACAAGTGATAATTCTACAACTGAACTTATGTATGGTCCTGCAATCCCTCCAAATCAAGCATTTAATGATCCTGTAAAAAAATTATATCATGACATAAATTTAACTGGACTTCTGCCTGATACAACTTACTTTATATTAATACAAGCAGCAAGTGAAACAGACAAAATAGTTAACGATAATAGTGGGCAATATTATCAATTTAAAACAAATCCTCCTCCTGATACAACTGCACCACAAGCACCAATAGAATTTAGCACTGATACTATCACTAAAACTACTATAGCTTTGATGTGGGAATTTGATGCTGATCTTGATTCTGATATATCTAAATATAATGTTTACAAATCAGGAGATTTAATCGCTGAAGGAATTCTTGCAAAAAGTTATGTTGATACAAATTTAACAGAAGGAACAGCTTATTCTTATAGTGTAAGTTCAATTGACACATCAGGAAATGAAGGTTCCAAAGCAACACTTGAAGCAAAAACACTTGATAGTTTCTTTCAAGAAATAATTTTATCTGATGTAACTGTCGAAGTTACTGGAGTAAATACTCTTGTTAGTTGGAAAACAAACAATGCAACAAAACTCGAACTAAAATATGCCGAAAATGGAACTAATAGTTGGCAAACAAAAACAGATACTGTTTATTTACTTGAACATAATTTTACACTTGCTGAATTAAATCCGAACATGCAATATGATTTGCAAATTACTAGTTGTGATACCTATGGTAATTGTAATAGTCAAAATACTTCATTTACAACACAACAACAAATTGAACTTAGTTTGGAAGTAACAAATAAAGTATTTGATAATGATCCTAACACAAAATTATTTCATAATTCAAATGAGATGGACATAATTGGTAAGAGTGCACCAGGTGCTGAAGTAAATGTTTATGTTGATGGCAAATTAAAACGATTTGTAAAAGTTGGATCTAATGGAGAATTTAAATTTTCTGGAGTAGGACTTACACCAAAAGCGGAACAAACAGAAGTAAAAGTTGAAGCAACAGATAAAGTAAATTTAATTGAACAAACAGAATTTGTATCAATTGATCTTTATGCTCCAGATATTACATTTGATAATCATTCAACATTTTCGCAAACTCCAAGTTTTACTATATCTGGAAATTTAACAGAAAATACTCTTCCCGTAAATGTTTATGTATATCGATTACTCACGACAGATAAAGAAGCACCAAATGTTATTGATAATTTTTCTATAGAATCTTTTGATGATAAATCAGTAAAACTTTCATGGGATTATAATTATTCTGATTATGAAAAAATAATTATTTATCGAGATAATATTAATAATTCTGAAGGATTGGCACCAATTGCAACCGTTAGTAAAGGAACTAATAGTTATTCAGATTCTGAAGTAAGTTCAGGGGCAGAATATAATTATCAAATATCTGCTATTGATGCTGCTGGAAATGAAGGTGACAAATCTTTAAAACAAACTGCAACTACTACAAATGGAACTCAAATAAAATCACTTGTAACTGAGATGCCTCGAACAGAAATATCAACTGACTTAGTACATGAACAAGAAATATCTAATTCAGGAAAATTTTCAGTTAGCGCACCACTTGTAGAAGGACAAAATACATTACGAATTGAGTTTGTTGATGATGCAGGAAATACTGTTGAAGAAGAATTTAAAGTATTTCATGACACAACTCCTCCAAAAATAATTTCACCAACATCAGTTGAACTTATTGAAAGATTTAATCCATCATACACGTCAGACATTGCATTATCTGGAGAAGTTGATTCTAATGCAACCGTAAAAATTTGGATTAATCCATCAAAAGAAAATGAATCTGCAGATTATACAGTAACAACTGATAGTTCTGGAGTTTTTTCCGCGGATATCACATTAAAAAAAGAAACTGCAAGTTCTGATTCTGCACTAAGTTCGATGGCATCAGTTACTAATGGACAAGTAGGATCTGGCGGGGCATATGATAATGTTGTAAAAATTGTAGCAATAGATGAATCAGGACAAGAAAGTGATCCTGTAGAAGGAACTATTACTCTTACTAGTTGTGGAAGTGGCTTTTATTATAGTATACAAACTGCAAAATCAAGTGCTGCACTTAATACTAGGGAAATACTTGAAGGTCTTGCAGCAACAGGATTTGAATATAATTTAACTTGGATTGGTGGTGGAGAAGGTGCAAGTGTTTCTAGTATTACTGTAAAACCTGCAACATTAAATAAACTTGATTATGAAAAATATGATAACATAAATGAGTGGGCAACAATTGTTAATCCACCATATCATCCTCCGCAAAATTGGTCGTATGGTTCAGTACTTCTTACATTTAAAAAACCATTAGTTGATGGTAATACTACTTATCAGATGGAGAAAAATATTAGTGATCATCGTCGAGATGAGTGTATACCTGGATTTGGTTGTTTTAGATTTAAGATGATGATGGAAATTAATTTCCAAAGAAATCAACCAATGCTTGCACAACAACAATACGGAATTGGTGGTGAACAATCAAATACTTATGTTGAACCTACAATACAAAAAACTTGTATTGAATATAATGTTTTAATTGATGAGCGAGTTGATCCTTCAATATTGCCAGTTGGTTTTTTAGAAGCATCAGTGAGTTTCTTAAATGCATCAATAAAAGTAATTGAATTTTTAGAAAAACCACTTGAGATGATTACAGAAATCACATTTGCATTATGTTTAGGTGCATTTGTTGTAAAATTATTTATGAATTTTAGAAAATCTTATGCTTGTAAATTTTCAAATGTTATGAGTGAAAAAAGTTCTATTGGTGGAATAGTTAAATCAGTTATAGGAAAAGGACAAACAATAGAAGATATAGCAAAATTTGGTGGTTGTACTCCATTATTTGGTGAAGGTGGACCAAAAGAAGATTCTAGTGCAGAAAATGCATGTAATCAATGTGCTGATGCAATTCAAACCAAAAAAAGTTGGGATAATAAATTTAATTTTGTGTGTGATAGAATATTTTGTCCTGCAGTACCAACATTACAACATTATATTAAACAACGAATGAAAATAAAATCTTCATTTCAAACATCAATTTTTAGTTCATCTGGTAAACCCATTGGATCTACTGGATATTCGATAAGTGAAGATGGATCTACTTATTATAAGGGTGGACAAGAAGTTGATGAAGTTCCTATGAGTGTTGAGAATCATCAAGCTGTAAAAGACGTTCGGGCAGAAGCTGAAAATCCAACTGAGAAAAAAGATCAATCAGTAGATGATTATAAAAAATTCATAACCTATGAAAATTTCATACAAGGTAAAGACGATAAAGCAAATATTAAAGATGCAACAAAAATGTTTAAAGATGTTGAATCTGATTGCTCATTTGCAAAACCTACCCGGCAAACAATTAAAGATTTATTTTATCTTTATGAATATGGTCCTGACACTGATAAAGGTGCAAAAGTAGGATTTGATAAAGGAACTCTTCCAAGTGGAAAAACTCTTGAAGAAGCATGTTCTGAACCTCATCCGTACCAAGCAGCATGTTGTCCATTTACATACATGGATGATTTTGAATGGGGTGCAATATTTTTAAACGAAATTAAACAAAGTTATTGTTTAACTGATCATGATGCTGATGAATGTAGTATTGGAAGTAAAATTGTGGAAAGTTCAACTGGACTTTGTGAACCAAAAACAAAATCATCAACTATAGCATTCTTGCCTCCAAATCTTGCAAGATATAAAAGAACATATATGGAAAGTTTAGGCATTGTAAATCCTGATGTGAAAGTATATTATATGATTGAATACTCTGCAAGTGGAGAATTAACTAGTGTTCAAAGAGGATATGGAGTATCTGATTCGTATCTTCAATTAGTAGATCAAAATTCTACTCATCCATTATATGGAACAGTTTCCAAAGATCAAACATTAAAATTATCATCTAATTTAGAATTTATTCCTGTTGGACAAAATATTGTGGAAGCATTTGATAGAATTGATCCAAGTAATGTTGAAAATGAACAAGCAGTACCTGAAGATCAAGCACATTTAGCATTTTGGCAAGATATGCAAAATCCTGCACCCCAAGTTTTTGTAGATCATAAAACTGCATCATTCATTAATAATCTGGGTGTTGATCAAGGCGCAAGTAAAACTGATGTAACTCCAACAGTTGCAGGTGCAGATCAAGGTCTTATTCCAATATCTAAAGTTTCTTTGGGATCTCAAAACAAAATAGTTGAAAGACTATACGAAGAAGTTGTAGGAAATGTTGGAAGTGTAGATGACATAAATGTGGTTGATCCTCGAGCATCATTATTTCAAAGTTTAGTTTCATTATGTTTTATGGCAATTCTTAGTTGGATTAAACATCTAAAAAATATGATGATGATGCTTAAACAATGCTTTGAAACAATTCTCTTAACTGGAGATGGAAGTGCGGGAGTATGTCAAAATCTTATAAGTCAATATATTTGTGATTTATTATATGAAGCAATTAGTTGTTTAACAAAAACTATGGGTGGACATGGGCGAGAATCAGGAATTGGTGGAGTTGGAGGATTATTTGCATCTATGGGTGATGCAAGTTCTAGTGCGACATCTGAAGTATCATCAAGATATGGTGATAATAATTTCTTTGCACAACAATTTACTGCGCAAAATTTAATTCATGATGCATGTATTTTTGCATTCACAGGAGAATGGCCAACTGATTGGGATACTATGTGGCAAGGAGCAACAACAATGCCAATTAATAGTACTGCTTTATTAGTGCAAGCTACAAGAAGATTTAATGGAGTTGGTGCTAATGGTCGAGCAATATTTAATTATAGATTTAGTTATTTTATAAGTGCTGGATCTGATATACAATATAGTTTATATTTAGAATGTAGTGGGGATGATGAATTTTGTGAAGATTCAAATGATGGTAAGTGTGATTGTTCCGGATCTGTTAGTGAATCTTATAGAAGAAAATTAGTTAAACCAGGTTTTAGTGGAAGTTGTCCTGAATCCGGAACTCTTAAACAAGGAGATTCTTGTGATGAGGAAATAATAGTTCAAATACAAGAATCAGTAAGATATGATAAATTAGTAATTGAATGGAATCCAACACAAGGATCAAATGGTGGAACTTCTGCACTTGGTCAAGTAAGTTCAGGTGTAATAACAACTAATTCAAATCCTGCATCACTCAAAGGATCAGAATCTAGAAAAATTAGTGAAATGGGTGGAACACCATCATATTGTGGGTTTGATGTTGTTAATTTATTTACTTGTAGTTTTGGAAAATCAAAAACTGGAATGATAAAATTTTTACTTGAACCAGAATCTGCAAGAGGAAAAGGAAATCCTGTATATGTGGGGGATGAAGCATTATTTAAAACACAAATCGGCCAAGTAATTCCAGATGGAAAAATGGATAGTTGTGTTGAAGATTGTGAATTTACAAAATACTTAGTAGTTGATGAAGTATATAATACTCGAACAAATTCAATTGTTTGGCCTTCAGGTTCACAAGCACCTGAAAAAATAAGATTGAATGCAAACAAAGTGCATGATATAACATTTTATGGAGATACATTCAAATTAGGAGGAGTTCCTGCATTTAAAGTTGAGAAAGAATTCTTTAGTTCAGGATATGGGACTGCTGCAGAACAACAAGAATGTGTTTTTGGTGATAAATTCAAAAATGTTAAAAACATGTTTCATAATAATTGGATGACATTAATGCCTAATAAACTTCCAGTTGTTTGTGCAAGTAGTGATTCAAATTATGCGTATAAAATTATGTTTAAACCAGAAGGTAAGAATTTTAAATTTTTATATTCTTTAGGTTCAGTAGAAATTACTAAAGGTGGTAAAAATTTTGCACCTGATCCGACTGAAACTGACAAAGAGTGTATTTTAGATAAAACTGAACGGGATGTTAAATGTGGGGATATTTCTTTTAAGTATGCTGCAGAATTTGAAATGAAAGTAATAAAACCTATTTTAGAAAAAGGCGATGAATCAAAAATTAAAGAAAAAACATTTACTGTTAGTTATACTCCAAAATCAGAACAAGAACAACAAACAAGTACTGTGTTATCTTCCGAATGTACTACTGACCCAATTCCTTTCAAAATAAGTATGAAAGTTTATGACTCTCAACAAATTGAAGGTACTGGATATTATCAACCATCACTAATAGTTTCAAAAGATCCAAATGGTGCAGAAATTAAAAAAGAATTTACTATTCCAATAGTTTGTAAAAAACCTTTTGGAAATGATTATGATCCTAACGGAGCTAATTTTAAATTGATTCAAGTTCCAACCCCTTATTATTCAAATAATACTGAATCATTACCTAAACATGGTGTATGGTTGAATAATTTAGGTGAAGGAAGTTCAATATTAATTGGACCTTATGATGATACAAATATTGACAGTCAAAAAATTGAAACATTAGCATTTAAAATTGTTGATCAAAATCCAATTGTGTATATTAATTTAGGTGCTGCAAATTTAAAATTCTTAACTGGCATTTCAAAATTATTTTATAATGTATCAGTTGGTGGTGGAAGTTATGAAGCAAAACCATTACCTGAATCATGTTCATCAGGAACTCCTTGTATTTTTGAAATCAAAAATAGTGGAGTAATAATTGGAGTTCAATTAAGCGAATCAGGAACATTAATGATGCATGGATTGAGTGATCAATCAAATAATAATGGAATTTGTGGAACATTAAAAACTATAGGGTATGTTTGTGCAGGACCTGCTGAAGTAAATTTAGCAAACCAAGCAGATTATGGTGTAGAACTTGATTTAATGGATATTGCAACTCTTAAAAATTATGTGAAAAAACCCGATGGATTTGCAATAGACATGAAAATTGATTCAACAGCGCCTTATGCAGGAATTAAAATAAAAGTTAAAAATTTGAAATTTTCAGGACTTTCCGCATCAGTAAAAAGTGGACTTGTTGCGTTAGAAGAATGTAAAACTGATTTAAGTTATGATAATTGTTTTATTCCTGAAGAAGATTATGTTACTATAAGAGTTACTAATGATAATTTTGGAGATGCATCTTATTTTGTAACACAATTATTTGTAGGCGGAGCCGATGGAACTGTAGCAAATATTGGTAAAGGTCCAGTATTAATTTCAGAATCAAAGAAAACTAATGAAAAAAATTATGGACTTGAAATTTTTAGTAAAAAAGGAAATGTTGATGATACTGATAAAACAACATTGCAATTTATATTTAGTAATTTTAAATTAAATTCTGATGGATTTGATTTAGAGTTAGAAATGAAAGCACAAGCTAATCTGGCAAAGTATACCTACGTTAAAATGTATAACTTAGGTAAACAATTTGGAGATACGGGTTATGGATTACTGTTTGATCCGACTAATGCAAAAATTAACTTAGGTGGAACTGATTTGGATAGATGTGTCGAAAATAAAACTCCAACTTCAGGAATTGAACCTTGTTATATATCAACTGCAAAGGAAATAAAAATATATTTTATTAATAAAGAACCAAAAGGGACAATTCATGTGAGTGGAATGGCAAAAAAACAAGGTGCTCAATTATTAAAAACTCTTGCTTATTTGAAAACAGGTCAACTTTATTTGAGTCAAAACAATCCTGAAGATTATGGGGTGAAAATTACTGGCGCTAATGGGGGGGCAATACCTTCTGGTCAAGTTATTATAAGAAATTATCAAAAAGGATTTAGTATGACTGTTGATACCCGACAAGTAACAGAAGATGTTGAATTATTAATTCCTGTGGCAAGAATGGGATATTCAATAGATCCAGGTACCAAAATAGAAGGAATACAAAGTTGTGCTGCATCAGGTGGAATTGCACCCTGCTGGGAAATTGAAGGAGGCACAGTATGAAACTAAAACATTTATTTTTAGGATTTGTATTAGTTGTTTTATTGGCTGTGCTTAGTGGAGTTATGGTTACTGCAATAGAATTTTTTGGTCCTTTAGGGGCAGCACCCATACCTTCAAATTGGTGTGTTGAAGATTCTGAGTGCGAGTCTGATTCATATTGTGGAGGGGTTTATGCGGGATTTGTCGAATATTTTCCCAACGGTCCTACGGGTAAAAATATAATTATTAAATATAATTACTGTACTAGTTTTAGTTCAAGTTGTTCATCTTGTGCAAAAAAAGAAGATTGTAGCCTGGCTACTTATGGAAAAGATTCTGAATTTTGTTTTGATGGCAAATGTAAACTGAGTCCTACTGATTCTTGCGCGCCGTCATACACGGGTGGAAGTGGAGGTAAATCAAAATCGGCTTATAAATATCTTAAATTAAAATTAAGTAAAGGCAATGTTTATAATTTTGCAGTTAAAGATTCTAAAGCTAATGAAGGTTGCGGGGATGTGGGGGGTTCAACTACTACTCCTGGTCAATGTATTGATTTAGCTGAGAATTCTTGTCTTAAAGATGCAGGAGTTTTCCAAACACCTTGTAAAGGAAAATGTCCTGGTGATTTATATTGTTGTCCAGGAAAAGTTGGAGCTGAAAAACATTCTTTAGAAAAACAATATAAACCTGCAAAATCTGGTTGTTATGTTGGAAGTTCGGGGGGAAGTGGATCTGGAGGATCAAAGTCTGCAGGAGTTGGAAAAGTTAATAGAATTATATGTCCTTCAGCATTAAAAAGCATATTTGATGATGCTGAAAAAAATTTACCCAATAAACCAATTCCAAAAGTAGATTTTTATAAAATAAATAATCTTTATGGTGCATCTGGTTCTGATACTTCTTGTCCAAAACCATATGTTACTGAAACTTGTGGTGTGGGTGAAACAGGATTAAAATATTATACGTTTAGTAAAGGTTATGCTAATAAATATATCAACGGACTTGAAGTTGGTGTTTGTACTAAACCTGCTTGTAAATTAATAGAAATTACTTCAAAAATGATTTGTGGACCTACAAATAATCCTGCATGTATTTCTAATTCTTGGACATTTGGAGGAACAGATAAAAGGCTGTGTAAAAAAAGTGCGCCTAAAGAATGTTTTACCTCTTATGCCATTAATGGATATAATTGGATTAAAGCAAAAGACACTGCTCAATTAATTTATTCATATCAAGGTGATTTAAGTCAATGTAACTTAGCATTTAATATTAAACATCCAAATACCAAAATTATTAGTGGTCCGAGTCCTGCAAGTAATATAGGTGAAATATCATTTACCATTCCCACTGCAAGTCATGCTCAATGGCTTCCTGATGAAATTTATACTAATACTAAATGCGAATCTCCTGGTGGTAAATGCACTTGTGTTGATCCTGTTGCGAATACTAAAACAACAATAAAGAATAAGAAAATGTGTTATTCTACTTGTCCTTTATCTGAATCTTTAGCTGATAAACCAAAATGTCTTGCACCTATTAATGGTAATGGAGTGGAAGTTTCAAATGGTTATTATTGTAAAGATAATTCTGGTAAATTTTATGTTTCATCCAAGCATTGTGCTGTTTGTAATCAAGTAACCTCTTGCAATAGTTATACTGCTGGAGTAACAATTCCAGGAGGAGGATCCTCTGTTACTTTTTCACAAACTCAATGTCATAATGACGTATGTAAATTAGCTCAAAGAGGAATTAGTAGTTGTTTTTATGCTACAAATTCTGCTCAATGTGAAAATAAAGGCGCAGCACCTGCGGCAGAAGTTGAAGTGACTACTGGAAGTCTTAAAGTAAAAGTCGTAAATAAAGGAAAAGCTACTTCGGGAGTAAAAGTAATTCTGACAGATTCTGCTGATAAGGAAGTACCAAAAACTGTAAATCAGTTAAGTGCTAATAGTAATAAATCTGTAACGTTTAAAAAATTAAAACCTGGAATGTATACTGCATCTGTTTTTAAAAATGAGTGTACTAATGGTCCAGCTCAATCAAAGAAAGTAACTGCAGGTAAAACTCCTGCTTACGCAACAATTACTTTAAATTGTTAATAAATTAAAAATGTCAACAAAAACTAAATCAAAAAAAGAACTTGAATTTGATATACCTTCCAAGTCAGATGATTCTTTAAGTTCTGGATTTGATAAAAATAAGTTTTTAGATTTGAAAATAATAATTCCAATAATTATTACAATTATTGTTTTAGCAGGATTAGTGATTTTTTTAGTTGGTTCAAAACAATCTTCAACTAAAGTAGTTCCAGATATTTCAGACGTAGATTCACCAATTGTAAAAGGAGTTATTCAAACAACACTTAATGAGTCTGAAGAATTAGATCAAAATTCAGTTAATTTAATTGAATCTGCAATTGAAGAACAAAATGCAGAGCTTTGTGAACATTTAAGCAAAGAAGAAGGAGAAGGGTCTTTTAATCAATGTGTTTTTATGGTTGCAAAAGTAAAGAAAGATGCTGAGTTATGTGAATCCTTAACAGATTTAGATGGAGATTATTCTTATCCTCATTGTTTATCAGAACTTGCTATTGAATTACAAATACCTGGTTTATGCGATTTAATTCCCGTACCAACTGGTGAATATTCTCAAGATTATTGTTATCAATGGTATGCGAGAGTTTATCAAGATCCTTCTTATTGTAATTTTATTTATGAATTGTCAGGTCCGTTTTCTCAAGACGCATGCTATATGTATATTGCAGAAGAACGAAATGATATTGAATTTTGTGAAAATATTGTTTGGGAAACAGGTTTTAATTCAAGAAATGAATGTTATCAAAAAGTTGCAATAAAAACTTCAGTTAGTGAACATTGTGATTTGATAACTGAAAATTCAGAGTATATTTCCCAAGAGTTCTGTATGATCTCAATAAATAACTAATAAACTAAACATCTCATTTAAACAACTCCTTTTAAATCATAATATTGTGACACCATAATCTTTAAATAAACAAATTTGTTTGTTATATACAAAATGGGTGGAAATATATTAGAACAACGGTTGAAATTTTATGTTAATATAATTCAAGATTCGGGTATGTCCATTCTTAAAAATCCAGTATATTTCTTTTTAACTATTCTTTTTGATTTCTTATTTGTATTCATATTTGCTATGATTTATTCTTATATTGCAGTGTTTATACTAAATAAAATCATAAGCTTATTTCAATTACTCGGAACTGAAACAGGAGGGCTTACTAATATATTAACCCCTGAAGATGCAACAAAATTATCTGTAATTGCCAATAATCCTGAGTTTGTAGAATTATTTGGATCAATTATGAAAGATGTTTTTATTATGATGCTAGCATTTTTGATATGTTTTATTATATTTCAAGTATTTGCTTGGAGATTTTCAATTAAGGCTGCAACAAAGAATAATAAACTTACTCCAATTGAGCCTGAATATGAATTAACATTACTTCAGTATTGGAAAAATTTTGCATTACAGTCCCTTCCTTTTTTAATTTTAACATTTGGTTGGTCATTTTTTTGTTTAAGATCATACATACTTTCAAAACTTAGTCCTGCAGTATTACTTCCTGCACCATTATGGAAATACTTTTTAGTTTTAGGATTAATTATTATTTGGTATTTTGGAAATATATCATTTTGTTTTTTGAAAAGAAAATCTTTCAAAAACTTTGTTAATTCATTCATTATTGGAATAAAAAAATTCCCTCAGATAATTCCATCAATTATATTTTTAGGTGTTTTAGCGCTAGTTATAGAATTAGTACTTAGAATACCTCTTCTGGTTCAAAGTGTTACTGGCTTTTTTATTATAGGTGTGATACTTGTTTTTTCTTATCTTGTGTTTGCAAGAATTGTAATATTTAAAACAGTACAATTAGTTTTTCCAAAACATAAAAAACCAAGAATGAGAGCAAGAATTAAATCAGTTAAGAAAAAAAGTTAAGTTATTTTTTTAATTTCTGTCTTATTTGTTTTATTTCATCTGAACTAATATTTCTATTAATTTGTTTAATTTTTTCGATAAAATCTAGAGTTGTACTTGCTATTTTTTTAATTTTGTTCAAATTTTTTGTTTCATTATAATATTGAGCACTAATTCTTAATTTTTTAGATTCTTTAAATTCATTCATTAACTCAAGTGAACTACGCTTGTTTAAAAATAAATAATTTGTTAAACTGATTGTGCAATCATGAATTTCAGATTTTACTCCTATTTTACAAAATAAAGAATAATGCTAAAGTATCTTGCATAATAAGCAGTTGTAGCAACCCAATCATATTCTTTAATTTTTAATGCGGCATTCATTACATTTAATGAGTTATTTGATTTTTCTAAATAAATATTTGACAAATAATTATTAGGTTTTACAATTTTAATTCCTTTTTGTTGACGCAAACACCAAATTATCTTTTTTTCTTCAATCTTCTTGTGAGTATTTTTTGAAATAATCCCAAAGGGTATCCACAAATGGTTCAATATTTTGAAGAATAACATGTTTTTTTACAACCTCAGTAATTAAAGGATCTCGATTATGAAGTTCTTTTTTAAACTTATCAAAAGTTGTATCCATAATATTTATTTCTTTAGTGGACAAATCCGTAAATTCTAACATTTTTTCTGAATTTTTTTTAGATAATTTATCAGTTGTTAAAATATCAATATCACTTGCTTTGTTAAATGTTTCATCTGCATATGAGCCAAAAAGAATTAAAGGATTGTTTAATTTTAATTCACTAAACCAATTACTTATTTGATATATTTGAAAATATTTTTTACAATGTTTTGTTGTTTGTGCAATTTCTGCTAAAACTAACCAATTACGAGTATTTATTTCATAAAGATTAAGAAAATAATATTTGTTTTTTCCAATTGTTTTGTGATTGAGAATTTTGTCTTTTACTAAATCTTTTAAGTGAGGTAATAATGTTGTGTGATTTTTTTTAAGTTTTTGTCCCATCCCTCGTATGTGTACTTGTTTTAAGTAATTTGTTCTAAATAAACCTATTATTCCAATTTTAGTATTGGTGATATCTTCAACCATATGGTTGAATATTGGTGGTTTAGTATATAAATTTTTCGAGAATTTATTTTGCGAGCATTTCATAAAACGCATCAAAAATTGGAGTATCTGTTGAAACGGTAGCAAAACGAATATTTAAATCGCCACAAAGACTTCTAATTTCGCTTAAATGATCACTTAATGCTTTACTGTATGTTTCTTTAAATCTATTAGAAATAAATGTTTTCAAACGATCTTTAGTCTCGCTATCTTCTAATAACACATCGCCTTTAAACAATGGTTTTATTTCTTCTTCATCTAAAACTTGTACGCAAAGAACATCACTTTTTTTGAATAAGGGTAATATTTCTTTAAGTTGATTTAAATCAAATAAGAAATCTGAAACAATAACAACAAATGCTTTATGTTTAATAATTGCTTTATATTTTTTTAATGATTCTGCAAATAAACTTTTACCGTCAGGTTTAATATCTTGTAATGTATAAAAACTACTGATGAGTTTGCTCATTCCTTTATGTGCTTTGAAAACTTTAAGGTCTTCTGCAAATGTAGAAATTTCAAAACGTTCATTATTTTTTAAAGCCATATGGCAAAATCCAAGTGCTACCATTGAAGCATATTCAAATTTTTTTATTTTAGCACCAAAATCCATACTTGCGCTCGCATCAACTATTACGTGAACACTCATATTTCTTTCTTCTTCAAAACGTTTAATATACAAATCATTAGTTCTCGCATATACTTTCCAATCAATAGCTCTAAAATCATCTCCGGGTACATATTGTCGATAATCATAAAAAACGAGTCCTGAACCAAACCTTCTACTTTGACGAACACCTGAGTAGTTACTATGGATACGTTTTTTTAGCATGATGCTAAATCGGTTCAAATCTTTTATGAATTCTAAATCAATCATTTTTTTATAATTTTTTTAAAAGTTCTCCAATTACATTATCTGCAGTTTTACTTTCTCGTTCTGATTTAAAACTCAATACTATTCTGTGTCTAAGAACTGGATATGCGACCTTTTCAATGTCTTTCATGCTAACATATGCTCGACCATTCATTAATGCATGAGCTTTTGCTGCAAGAACTATTCCTAGTGATGCTCTAGGTGATGCACCATACTCGATTAATTCTTTATCAGTTCGAGTAAAATTAACTAACTTTACTACCTTTTCTTTCAAATCATCTGCAACTGGAATTTGTTTTACTAATTTTTGAATTGTAATTAATTGTTCTTTACTCAAAACTTTTTTTACATCACTAAGTTCAGAATGACTTGTGAAACGTTCAACAATTTCAAATTCTTCTTCTTTTGTTGGATAATTTACTAAAATTTTGAATAAAAACCTGTCAACCTGCGCTTCGGGTAAGGGATACGTTCCTTCTTGATCAATAGGGTTTTGAGTTGCTAAAACAAAAAATGGAGCATCAAGTTTGAATGTAGTATTACCAACTGTTACTTGTTTTTCCTGCATGGCTTCAAGGAGTGCCGCTTGAGTTTTTGGTGTTGCACGATTAATCTCATCTGCAAGAACAATATTTGCAAATAGTGGGCCTTGTTGAAATTTAAATTTTTTCTTTCCTTTATCTTCTTCAATAAGATAAGTTCCAGTAATATCTGAGGGCATCAGGTCAGGCGTACTTTGAATACGACTAAACTTCATATCCAAAAGTTGTGACAGTGTATTAATAGTTAATGTTTTACCAAGACCTGGATATGATTCTAGCAATGCATTTCCTCCACACATTATAGCCACTAAAATTTCATCAACAACATCAGATTGTCCTACAACTACTTTTCCAAGCTCTTTTTTTAAGCTCTCAAACTTTGTTTGGATTTTTTTAACAGATTCCATATAACTTTTTGAAGCCATTACAATTCACCTCATAAATATGTATTTTTTTTAATTTTGTTTTATGTTTTTTTTTTAAATAATTGGTTTTCATGTTTTTTTATTTGATTAGTATGTTTAATTATTAGTTTGATTATGAGGTTAATATTATTTTGAATTATCATCTTCCATAATTTTAAGATTATAAGCAATAGCAATTTTACTTTCTTCAGGAACTTTTTCACCACTGAGTTCATCATTTACTGCAACAACTTCACCGGGGAAATTTCCTTGTTGAAAGATTTTGTCCTCAATAGGTTTTACTTGATCCAAATTTAGTTCATTTAATTCTGGATTAATCATCAACTCAATTTCATCATCACCTAATAAAGCAACACTTTCATCACCATAAATGTCACCTGAGTTATTAAATTCAGTTCCATAAAAATCAAATGCACTAACTCCTTTTCCGCCGTTTCCCCCTCCTAAAAACGCAGGTAATTCAAAATCATTAACTATGGCATCAACATTAACTGAGTAAGGTGCGAATACAACAATAAAAAAGCATAAACCAGTAATAATTGCAGATTTAAATAAAATTGTTCCTCCGCTAACCATATTTCCTGATGAAGCTTTTTTCATACGTTCAATTAAATCTTCAAAACAAGCACGAATCATAAAATTATCACTGCCAAAACTATCTCTTGCAGTTCGCAAAATTTCTCTAATGCTCGGATTTTTGTCTTCAACATACTTAAGTTGAGCTTTTTTCATACGAATAAGAATATTTATTGAGAAAAAAATAAGACTTGCAATAAGTGCATAATAAAAACTAATATTAAAAAAACTTAAATTAAGATGCAATATAAAAAAGAAAATAAGACTATCCAAAAGAGAATTTAAAATAACAATTTTAAAAATCTCAAAATACAATTCCTTAAATAACTTTCTTACTTCATCCATTTTTTTTGTTAAGTTTTAATTTATTTGATTATGTTTAATTCCATTATTTTGTTATGCTTTTTTATTTATGCATCACATTCTTCTTCTAATTGAGCTACTTCATTATCTAAAGCATCAATTTGATCATTCAAATCAGCTATTGTTGCATCTGCTGCAGCTTTTGCAGATTTGGTAATTTTTAGAGTTTCACTTAAGTCTGCATTTTCACTTTCTACCTCTAATCTAAGAGATTTTTCTTTTTCATACTTTTCTTTAAACTCATCAAGTGTCTCTTTAGTATTACTTAATTCTGACTGAGTATTTTCAAGACTCGATTTTGTCGATTCAAGATTTGTTTTAGTATCAGTTAGTTCTGCAGTTTTATTTTCATATAATACTCCATATGTTGATACATCCTGTTTTGTTAAATCAAGATTTTCTTTAGCTTTATTTAGAATGATGGTTGTATTATTGAGATTTGTTGTGCAAGTATCAAATTCAGCATTTTTTTCTTTAAATTTTAAAGTAGTTTCTTTAATTATATCTTGATAATAAACAGATGCTCCACCGAGTACTACAATCATTGCTAGTAGTAAAATGAGTAAAAAAATATTAATGTTTTTCTCCATGAATCCCATTCAAACCAACCTCTTTTTCATAAATAATTTTTTTATATGAGTTTTTTTTAATTTTAGTAATATTATTTTATTATATTCTTATTTGAGCATATTTTATCTTAAAATCCAAGTTTCATAAATCCGTCTTAACACAACTTCTAATAAAAATAGAAGTAATGCTAAAACTAAAAATGGTAATGTTAATAATGTACGTTCAGTAATACTTCTTTTTGATACTGACTTAACATGTTTTATTATTTTATCTACTTGATCAGGTTTAAAAACTTTTCCACCTGTAGCGTGTACAACTGTATTTAAATTTGGTGAAACGCCAATATTTTCAAATTCAGGATCATAATTTACTCCGAAGTCTTTACTAAGAAGAGTATCAAATCCAGTTTTTGTCCTAACAAATTCTGCTTTGTATTTATTTTCATCAATTTTATTAAATGTAAGACCTTCAGCTTTTGGAAATTTCTCACTTTTAACAATAACCGTTGATTTTTTGTTAACTCGACTATCAACAATTTCAACAAAATAAGGTTCTTTTCTTTCAGGCTCTCCAATTAACCAATTCATATTTCGAGTAAGTAGTCTACTATTTTTCGCATTAAGTAACTCTCCTAGATTATTTCCTCCTGAAAAAACAGTTAATGCACCAACCCGACCAATTCCATATCTCCAAACAGTAAGTGCAGGTTCACCACCATCAGTTGTTACAAGTAAGTTTGCTGCAGTTTTTGGAACTACTTGATTATAACCATACATTACGGCATTAAGAATTAAATCATCAGTAATGAAATGACTAGGATCAAGAATAAATAAACCAAATGCTTCACCAACATCTTCTTTTTCAGGTTCACCAAATAAAATCTTAAGTTTGTTTGATTCAGTAGCTTTCAAATAAAAACCACCTGCAAGTTTACCCATTTTACTAAGGTATTCTTCATTAGTATTAGCACCAACACCAATAATAAATACTCTAATACCTTGCGCATTCATACTTTCAATAATGTCTTGAGTAGTTAACAAATCAATAGTATCCATTGTTTGCCCATCCGTAATCCACACAACATTACGAGACCCAGATTTTCCATGTAATAATTCAAAAGCTCCCCTCAAACCAGATTGTAACACTGTTGGGCCGCCATCTTTTAAACTAGCAATTTTCGTTTTTAATTCAGCTTTATGAACAAATAATGGTTCAATATCACTAACTTTATACGCTTGATCATTAAATGCAACTGCTCCCACTCTATTATTTTCATGAATATCATTAATAACACTAATTGCAAGAGCTTTTTCAATATCTACTGCTTTACCATCTGATCCTTCAATTCCATAACCTGTGCTTCCCGAAATATCAATAACTAAAACAACATTTGCACCTCCAGGAAGTTTTGTTGCAGTACCAATATTTATTGGAAGTAAAGTTTCAAATAAACTATCTTTGTAACCGCCATTATCATAACTATCATAACCACCAATTACTAGAAGTCCATTACCTTCAATAACATATTGTTGAAGAGCACTAAATTCTGGATTAATTGTTTCAATTGGTAAATCATTTAGAACTGTTGCATAAAACTCATCAAGAACTTCTTTTGAAGGAATGTTTTGCATAACTGTTAAATCATATAAGTCTCCTAAAATTGTTTCAAGAGGAGTTGCTTCTTTTGTTATTAGTAAAACTTTAGGCCGTTTAATTACACTAGTAGTTTTATAATAATTATCATTTTGTTTAAAATGATTCAAACTAATTCCTTTAAGTTTTGCATGAATTGTGTGTGTTCCTTCAGTAAAATTTCTTTTGAATGTAATTTCATTTTCTGTAGTTGATTCTGTTAAAATTTCTTCATCATCAACATAAACTGCAATTTTAGTTTTTTTATTAATATTTTCGCCAACACGATTTAATAATATTTTATATGTATTATCAACATCTGCAATAGTTTTTTTAGGTCCAATTAATTTAATGCTAATATCTGACTCGGATTCTTCAAGTTTAATTGCACTAATTGTTGAATTAAGATTAGTTGCCATTAAAGAAACACTGCCAAGACTTAATCCTGAACTGACTTGTCCGTCGCTGATTAATAAAATATTTCTATCTGATTCAAGATTTGTTAAAATGTTATCTCCTATGTTTGAATTAACACCTTTAGCAATTATTTTAGAATTAACTGGAAGTTGTTCTTCAATTTTATTTTTAAGATCAGTTACAAAACTTGTATCAAATAATTCCATTGAAGAAGAATTATCAATTAAAATATGTACTTCAGTATTTCCTGGAATCTCGCGAGTAACTTCTCCAAAAGGTTCTGCTAATGCTAGTATTAATAATGAAAAAACAATTAATCTACTACAAAAAACAAAAAAACGATAAAGTCCTCTTTGAATTCTATATTTTTTATTTTCTTTAAGTCTAGGATCAAGTTTAATCCAATTGAATTTAATAAATATGATTAACACTATAATTAAAGGAATTAAAAAGAACAACATATTTTGTTTTTGGAAATTTAAATCTAACCAATTAACAGAACTTAATTCAGTTAAAAAATCATTCCATAACGTTGAGTAATTCATTTTTTTGTTAATTCCTCTATTTTTTAAGATTGTTTTGAAATTTTATTTGTTTGTGTTTATTTAGAGTCTGAATTTTCTCGAGTCTGAATGCAGGTCATACTTAAATGTCTCCTCTAATTTTTAATGCAAGCAATTCTAAAAATAAAAATGCAAGCAAACCATAAATTACATATTTGCTAATATTTTCAGGAACCATTTCCTCTTTTTTTTCAATTGGATCAGATAATGCTTTTTGTAAAACTCCATTTGAATTAATATTTGATTCTTTAACACTAGCAAGATTTGCAACAATTTTTTTATCTTCTAACTCATAAACTCCTTGTTTAGTAAACTTTAAAATATTTGTTTTAACATTTCCTGTAGGAGTTAAAACTGAAGTTGGTTCAGTAAAACTCAATAAATCTCCTGTTTTTTTATTAATATTTCTTAAGCTAACTTTATTAACTAAAAAATCAGTAAGTCTTTTCCAAAAAATAGGATAATACATATCACGTTTAAAATCACTATTTTCATCAAAAATTCCATAATAAACTACTGTCCCTTCATCATGTTTTTTGAAAGCTAGAATTGGAACTCCAGTATTTGTGCTTGCAATCACATTAACTCCCTCTTGAGCACTAACATTAAAATGTTTTGAAATTTTTCCAAAATTAATATCTTTAGTTAAAGGATTTACTTGATCGATAAATACTGTGCTATCGTTCATAAATCCATCATCATTTAATAAAATAGGTAACATTCCCTTATAGTCGATTTGGAACATATCATCATGACTTGTAATAATTAACGCTGCACCATTCTTAACTTTTTTCTCTATGTTTCTAAATGTTTGAGGAAGAAGTAAATTTGGAGTGATTTCTCCCAGTAGTATAATTGGTTCTGAGCCTATAGAAATTTTAGGCGGACCTGCTTCTTTAAGATTTATATTATCTAACACATCAAGCGCGGTTCCTAAATACTTTGATCTTTTGCTGTTAATATATAATAAGTCAACTTTATTTGTTGTTGGAGTGCTTACAAATGCTGTGTTGTCGAGTTCAAATTCATCTCCTGGAACCGTAATCTTAACTGTGGTAATTCCTGGCATATTAGAAAATGAAAACATTTCTTGACTTTTAGGATCAATATTTAATTGATTTGCTGAAATATTAGAATTTGATTTACCATTAACACTAATGCCTACAGTTTCCTCAACATCATTAAAGTTTTTGATATGAACTGTAGTAAATTTATCGCTTACTTCAACACTAATTATTCCTACATTTTTAATAATTTTTGAAGTTTCGTCAATTAAACTAATAAATTGAGTTTTAATGCCACGACTTTTTAAAATCTTTTTTGCAGTATCTATTCCTTTATCGGATTCAGTTTCAATAAAATCTGAAATAACGACTACTACATCTCCTTCTTTTGCAAAATTGGTTGAAGATAAAATTGCATCAAATAATCCTGAACGTGTATCTTTTGGTTTTAGATTTTGTAAAAAACTTTTAGTAGTTTCTTTTTCTTCATTTTTTAATGCGATTTCAGGAGTTGATGCTGCAATAATTACTGTGTTTTTTTCACCTAGGTTAATTTGAGCTAATTCAATAGCTTTTTTAAATCTAGAATCCGAATCTCCAAATTCTCCAGAATACTTTGCTTGCATACTAGCACTTGAATCAATAACTAATATGGTATTTTCAACATAACTTGATTCGCTAACTAAAATAAATGGTTTTGCAATTGCTGCTGCGGCAATTAGTATTATTAAAATTTGTAATAATAGAATTGGATTTTTAATAAGTCTTTGAAATAATGAATTTTTACTAAGTTTTTTGTTTTCTTTCATTAGAAACATGAGTGCTGGAATTTTCTTTTTTCTGGGTCTTGGTTTAATTAAGTATATTATAATTAGTGGAACTATTAAAGAAATCGCCCATAGCCCTGCAGTATAACTAAAATACTGGCTTGCCCAATTAAAAAATTGCTCTAACACTTCTTTTCATCCTCTTTTTTGATTTTAATTTATTTGATGAGTTTAATTTGTTTATTTGTGGATTTTAATTTTTTTATGATTAATATTTATACTTTTCTTTTGAATTAATATTTTTTTTTAGATTTTAGGATTATCTTATCAATTTTGATATTTGTACAATAAATTCGTGAATTTCTGCAATTTCAGTTCTAAGTGTCTTAAAATCTTTATTAATTTGATTTCGTTTTTTCCAAAGCTCCATTGCTGTTTTGAAATCTTCTTTCACAAATGCATTAAATGTAGCTTCATATTCTTTTTCGATAAATTTGAGTTGTTGAATGAGTATTTTGTCTTTTTTCTTGTGATTAATAACTTTTAATAAATCTCCGATACGTTCTATCTTTTCACTCGCCATTCTATAATCCATATAGCGAATAAGGTGCATTTTTTTTTCTGCGTATAATCCTTCATCTAAATCTTTTCGAATTAACCTGACTAGTAAAAAATAAAATTTATGCAAATTTGAATCAATAGAATGAATATCGTCTGATTGTTCTATTACTCCAACAATCATATTTTTCGTGAGAAAATACATTCTTTTGAGACATTGTTCTATTGTTAAGTCAGTTATGTCAAAATTTTGAATTACAATTTTATCTGAATGTTCTTCAATTATTTGGACATTCATAAAACCTTCAAGATTTTTTTGAATTGATTTTTTGTCATGTGTTGAAAAAGAATTTTTATGAGCAATGACAATTTCATCAGTTCCTTTAAGGTATAATCTCATAAATTTTCTAACAAAACGTTCATCATAATCTATTAATTCTCGACTTTTAGTTTTGATTCTATCAAGTTTTGGTGCTAATTGGAGTGAAAACTCAGCTTCTCCAATCTCAACTTTACTTCCTTTTTTTAATTTGAATTGATTTGCCCAAGCTTTGGGTATTGAAACTAGTAAAGAACCAGAAATCTCTTGAAGTTTACGTTCGTGAAGCTTCATAATTTAATTGAATGTTTTTATTTATATTTAAACTTTTTGTTTTTTTTAAATTTTTTTTCTAATCTTTAGGGTTCTTTAAAGATTTAGGGATAATCTTTAAATTTTGGCGTTGGCTAGTTATTCTTGTGATAAACATGAATGAACAACAAAAAAATGGAGTTAGTTTAGATGGTGAAAGTGTTGGCATTGAATCGGGATATATTTTGGCTGCACAAGTAATATTATATAGGAGAGTATTGCCGTCTCATTTGCAATCTTCTAAATATTATTCTCCCATATTAGCATTAAATTCTGATGTTGATATTGAGCGGGATGCAAACTTGGAAGTATTACTCACAAAACGGCCTGATAACTTTAGACATTATCCTGGCGAATATGTTTTTCCAGGCGGTAAACAAGATTTTGAAGAAATAAAGTATTGGGATCTTAAGCGAACAGGTGTTCGAGAAGTAGAAGAAGAGATAGGTGTTAGCATAGATCAATCTCAATTAACATATCTATTTACCTCAATTACTACTCTTGGCGAACGTGAATGCAGAGTTGACATGTATGCTGCTCCAATGCCTTATTCTCAAACTCCTCAATTAAGTTCTGAGGTTGATAATCTAGTTTGGGGTGAAGTTAATTCATTAATTGGTGATCATGATTCTAGTAAAATAAAAATATCTAGAATAAGTTTAGAAGCACTGTTGAGCTTATCAAAAAATAAAGGTTTGTTAAAAAGAACAGGAGGTGATTGATGATGAAACAAATGTTAAGATCAAAAATTCATAAAGCAATAGTTACGGAAGCTGACTTGAGTTATGTTGGCAGTATAACAATTGATGAACAGTTAATGGAACTTGCAGGACTATTAGAATATGAAAAAGTTTTAGTTGTAGATAATACTAATGGTTCTCGACTTGAAACTTATGTAATTTCGGGAACACGTGGAAGTGGGCAAATTTGTATGAATGGTGCTGCTGCTCATTTAATAAAAAAAAGAGATGAAATAATTATTATGAGTTTTGAATTAATGGATTTTGTTAAAAAACCAACTTGTATATTGGTTGATTGCAATAATTCATTTGTGAGATATTTGAGTTAGGGGGAAAGTATGTTTGGATTATTGATTTTTAATTTTGGTTTTTTTTAGGTTTTTTTTTGGTTTTTGAAATTATATTTTACTTAGTGATAGCTATGGAGGAAAAAATGAATGTAGAAAAAATGAAAGTTAAGTTTTGTCGAATGAAAAGTTCATCTAACTTAAAAGGTAAAAAGTTTTTGATTAATGCAGGTCCTACTCGTGGAAAAATTGATAGAGTGCGTTATATTGAAAATCGATCTTCGGGTGAACTTGGAATAAAAATTGCTAATGAATTATATTTGAGGGGGGCAGAGGTAACTTTAGTTTATGGTCCTGGCAGATTCATGCCTCCAAGTTATTTGAAAGTTTTGAATGTAGAAACACCTGTTGAAATGTTGGAAGAAATGAAAACATTGGTGAGGAAGGAAGAGTTTGATGCAATAATTTATGCTGCTGCAGTACTTGATTATGTTCCGTCTGAATTTATTGATAAAAAAATTAGAAGTGGCACGGGTTTAAACGTTAAGTTTATTCCAACACAAAAAATTATTTGGAAGATGCGTGAAGAATTAAAACAAATGGATAAAAAACCATTTCAAATAACATTTAAATTAGAGACTGGAAAGAGTGAAGAAGAATTTAAAGAAAAAGTTTATTTGGAATTATTAAAAAATCATTCAAATTTAGTTGTTGCAAATTTATTAGAAGAAGTTAGTTGCAAAAGTCACCGAGCAGTAATTGTTACACCTGAACAAGGTTATTCTTGGTATGGCGATAAATTAAGTATTGCAAAAGGGCTAGCAGATCATTTAGAAAATAGACTAAATGTAACTCGATTTGGCATTTATAAAACAAGCAAAAAAATAATTGATGTGAATGAACAGAAATTAAAGAGTTTTTTAGAAAAATTTAGGTGGGTGGGGGGTAAACTTGCTATGTATTCTGCATTGCCAAAATGGGATGGAGGAACATTTGGAAATATTAGTGTTTCTTGTGGGGGGGGATTTTTGATAACTGCAAAAAAAGCAGATAAAACAAATTTAGGACAAAATGATTTAGTTTATGTAACTGATGTTGATGTTAATTGTAACTTAGAAATTTATCAAGGAAAAAAAGAACCATCATCAGAATCTTTAATGCACTATTTGATTTATTTAGGACGACCTGATGTGGGTGCGATAATTCATACTCATGATGTAAATTTACTTTCTATGCAAAATATTCCATCTACAAAAGTTGCGTATCCTTGTGGGACAATGGAGCTTGCAACTGAAGCAATAAAGTTTTTGGGAGAGGGAGTGGTTGTTAATTTGTTAAATCATGGGCAAATAATTGTTGGTAAAGATTTGAATATTGCCATGAACAATTATCAAAAATTAAAGTCAGGGAAAAATCTAGAATAAATTAAATTTTTAGGGTGAGAATATATGACAATTGAAATAAAATTAATTGAAGAGGGTTTGTTGGACTGTGATTTGGATGAGATAGGTGAGTTAGGTGATTTGGGTAATTTGGGTAATTTGGATGATTTGGGTGGTGCAGGGATTATGAGTGAATTTTGTGATGTCGAACAAGAATACGTTTCTCATCTTAAAAAAGTATTTGGAGTTGATTGGGAAGATGTGTATTTGCATATTCAAAGTAATCGAGAAACATATTCGATTAATCAAATTAGTGGGGGAAAAACAAATTCAGTTGGAATTATGAAACTGCATAGATTGGGGGGAGTTTCTTCGATGTATTTGTTTTTATCAAGTACTGTGCGTGGAAAAGGAATTGGAACTCAAGTTCTTGGACAAATAGAATATGTTTGTTTGGAACTCGGAGATCATAAAATGCAGGTGGAAACAATTGATGATTGTGGGGTTCAAACGTTCTTAGAAGAACATGGATATGAAACACAAGTGGTGGAGAATCATTATTTTTATAAAGACGTATTCATTTGTAGTAAATACTTGTGTGCTGAAACTGTAGATATTTATGGCACGCGACAAAAAAGAGCTGATTCTAGCATAAATGATGCTGAGACTGAAAATGATTTAACTACTACTCCTGTTGCTGATTTGAGTAAATGTTTAACAAATAATGGTGGTGATTTTAATGAGTGAACCCATGAGTGAACCAATATTAGGTACAAAAAAGTTGAATGCAGTATATCCATTATCTGCAGATCCATTACATAATGGGCATGTTAGTGTAGTTGAAACTTTCGCACCTCTATTTGAAAAATTATGGGTTGTGATTGCTGATAATCCCCGAAAAAAATCAAGATATGCATTTAGTGGTGGTGAGCGAGCTGAGTTAACCACGAAAGCTTTAGCAAAATTTCCTACTGTTGAAGTTGTTAGATTTGGGAATTTATTGCCTGATTTTTTGTATGCGAATCGAGTCGATTTTTTATTGAGAGGACTTAGAAATTCGACAGATTTTGATTTCGAAGTTGATCTTGATTGGTGGTATAAAAAATTAGGATCTGAATCCACTCCAATTTTTGTTAAATCTGGGGAAAATGAAAAAGCACTATCAAGTTCATATATTAAAGACACATTACTTGCAGGCGGACCAGTTCATGAGTTTGTTCCATTAAATGTTAAACAAGCACTTGAAGAAAAATTATTACATCAAAGAATTGTTGGGTTGACTGGTGGAATGGGTAGTGGAAAAACCAAAGTTGGAAAATTAATTGCTGCGCAAGCCAGGTTTCCAGTTTTAGATTTAGATCTTGATGTGCTGGTTGAAGGACTTTACTTTAATTCAGAATGTCCATATCATAATCGCGTTGTTGCAGATGTGATTGAAGCGTTTGGTCCTGCAGTTTTAGGTTCGGATGGTGCAATTGATAAAGCAAAACTTGGAAAGGTCGCATTCTCTTCAGTGAAATATCGTGAAAAATTAGAAGGAATTATTTATCCTGCACTCGATCGAGAATATCGACGACAAAAAGAGGGCTTTGAAGGATTGGTATTAGTTAATGCTGCATTAATTGCTGATAAAGGTATGATTTACATGGGAAATAATAATGTGATTCATGTAACTGGTGATTTAGCTATTCGTGAACAACGATGTTTAGATTATAGGGGAATTCCTGCTTCAGTTTTTAGAAAAAGAGTTGGTGCACAAATGAGTGATTCTGATAGGAGTAGAATAATAAATGCAGAAATTGCAGTATCAGGAACTGGATTTGAATATGTTGTTGATAATAGTGGGTCATTAAAAGATCTTGATCGTTCAGTTGGGGCATGTGTTGAATATTTACAAAGCGAATTAGGATTGTGAATTAAAAATATTTTTTTAGATTAAATATTTTTTTTATTATTTGTTAGTTATTTAAAATACATTTCATTTTTATCCATTTCAATTACTCTGTCGGGATTTTTTTTAAGAAGATCATAAAGTCTTTCAACCCAATCGGGAAATTGTGTTCTCATTTTTGTAATTTCATAACTTCCTCCTTGAGATTTTCCTAGTTTAGTTCCATTAAATCTTAGTAGTGGACCTACATATACATCGGGAGGGATATCAGATATTGCATTCATTAAACCCATAACTCTATCTGCTTTGCAAGTTTTTGATTCTCCGTAAGGATTTCCATAATCTCCTCCGAACATGTGTAAATCAGTTACTTGTCCAAATCCATTAGGAATTAAATCTCTAATTGGATCAAGAAGATAAAATAAATTTACTTTTTTAGGATCTGTTAAATTAACCATAAATCTGTTGACATCACATAACTCATTATAACAAGTACTTCTTAAATTTACTTCAGTCTCATTAGTTGTTATTACTGGTGGCACTGTTGATGCATATCCACATTCACAAATTGGGGCTAAAAGACTCGTACTTTTTGCTCTATTTCCAATTAAGTGTTGTCTTAAAATTCTTCGACTAGTATCTTCTCTAAATAATGATGATAGTAATTCTTGAAATGCATCTGTGTTTGTAACTTCACTAAAATAGTTTAAGTTTATTTTTTTTGGATCAAATCCTAAAACTGCGCACATTTCGCCAAGCATTTGTTTTGATTCTTCTAATGTGTGTTCTTTCATTAATTCGTGACATTCTTCACTATCTGGTTTTTGAAGAAAAGAAATAAAACTACGTCCGCGTTGATAATCAAAATCAAGATCCATTATTGATACATCCACAATTCCTGAATCATTCGCTTGGGCTGCAAGTACTCCTTGTAAAAATGTGATTGCAGTACCTAGATGAATTAAGCCGGAAGGTTTGAGTCCAAGACTAACTCGAGTATATTCTCCTGCAGTAATTTCTGCTAGGTCTGTGTGTATTACTGTTCCTTCGCCCATTTTGTGTATTGTTAAAATTGTTAAATTTTTGATGATTTTTTCTTCTGATTTTTAATTATTTAATTGTTTATTTATAAATGTTCCTGAAATTGTTACTATTTGGGGGTGATTTCTACATCATTCATTCTGTTAGTTATTAGTTGTTAATTGTGTGTAGGATAATACGATTATAACAAAAAGAAAAATGTGTGTTGTAAAAATAAGAAAAAGAAGATAATAAAAAATTTAAAAAATATTTTTGATTTTCTTTGGTTGATTATTAATTTGTAATTTTAATTAATAATTCCATAAAATTTCTACATCTTTTCCAAAGATTTCTTTAAGATCTTCAAAGATTGGTTCTTTTAAGAAAACTTTTGCGGGAATATCAATTTCAGCAAGAGCTTTTTCATATTCTTCTAAAGTTGATTCATTATAATTAATTAATTTTCCTTTAGGATTGATGTCTGCTTTTTTAACTTCTTTAGTTTCTGAATCAATGTCAATAAAAACGAAAGCTTGTTTTCCTAGCATTATTACTTCACCATATTTATCTCCGTGTTTGACTCTAATTCTTGCTCTTTCTAATTCTCTTCCACGTTTTCTTTGCATGTACTCAATTAAAAACTTAACCATTTCTTTACTAGTCTTTTTCACTTTTTCAATTTCTACTTTGGTTAGTTTTTTCTCGTCGTAATCTTTCTTAGCTTGCATAATTTCAGTTAACATTCGGTGATATTTTTCAGGAATTTTACCATTATGAACAAGTTCAGTTTCAAAAAGTTTCATAATTTCGATATCTTTAGATCTTTCAATACCTTCAAGTTTTAAAACATCACGAACAATTGTTACAACTGTTTCATAAACATGTAAAACACTTTCTTGTTCTTTTTGTTTTTCAATTTGTGCAAAAAGACGTTTAATTCTTGCAAGATATTTTTCTGATTTGTCGAGTAGCTCATCAATTTCTTTTCCACTAACTTCTTTGATTGTACCATGTTCAATGCCTTTGTAGTATTTTACAATATCTTTCATGATATCTACATATTTCTGCTCGAGAAGTTTCTCTTTTTTAACAAAAACTTCTTCTAACAAATTAACGGTTTCTTTTGGAGTTGGTGGTGGAATTCCATATAACATTAAAGCTGCTTGAGATGGTGTTAGAGTTGACCAATAAATATCTGCTTCAACCAGACCTTTTAATCTTCCTTTAACTCTTGTTACTAATTGTTCTCCACTACTCATGAACATGTCAATTGCTTCCATGCTTGGTTTTATTTTACCCATTCGTAATAATTGTTTCCAAGGCATAAACATTCCACGATCATATAATGGAATACCATCTCTTAAAATTGTAAATATAACTGGATTTGCTTCTTTTACACTGTCCCAGAAATCAGTTAAAATATAAACTTGAATATTGAGTTTGTTTTTGATGCCAGTCATTTCTCCTGCTTCAATTCCCATTCCCATAATAATTGCTCTAAGTTTATCTTTAAGTTCTGCACGAGTCATTTTTTTAACATCTGTATCGTCAACAACAATTGCTACATCAATGTCTGATTCTGAAGTTGCTTGACCTCGAGTTAATGATCCAAATAAAATATACGAAACAATATATTTTTCGAATTTTTTCAAAACCATTGTTCTGTGAATTTCACCAATTTTTAATGCAGACATCATACCTGTATCATAAACTGGAGCACTCATTGCAATAAGTTTTAAAACATCATATTTTCCATCATAACAACTTTGCCAAACTTCACTAAGAATAATTGTTTGAACAACAATATTGCTGTCAATTTCTTGACCCATCTTGATCATGATTGCTGAAAGTTTGTCTTTTAGTTCAAACTTACTCATTTTTTTAGAATCTGTATCGTCAACAAGAACTAAAACATTAATTTTATCTTTGTCAACTTTTCCCTCTTTATCTTGGGGTGGTGGAAGAAGTGAAACTCCCATGATATATTGATCAAATTTTTTCACAATATCTTTTTGGAATTTGTCTAACTTAACTTTGATGTTTGCTAATTTGTCTTGAACATCTTGCGGTAAATTTTTCATCATTTCTTCTGCTTGTTCAGGTGACACTGGAGCTTTAGGTGCGCTAGATTCGGCAGGTGCTTTTTCTTCATTTGTTTTTGATTTTTCTTTTTTAGTAGTTGTTTTTTTTGCCATATTTAATCAACCTCTCATGCGTTTTGATTTAATTGTTTAATTTTATGAATTTAAGACTGTGATTTAAATAGTCTCTATTTATAAATAAGGCAAATTCCTTTTTAAATAAATCTGTAACTCAGTAGAACAAAGTGGGACAAAAAAGTCATAAATGATTGAAAAGAAAAAATTTGATTGGTTTATTGTAAAATTTCGTAAACTTGTTGAGGAGTTACATATGATTTAGTTTGATTTTTTCATGTTAAATGTTTCTCGCCGAGTAGAAGCTTCTAGTTCCTTTTGGTGTTTGTATGACTGGAACTCCTGCTGCAGATAAAATTTGAAAGTGCTTGCCTTGTTCATTCATATAATTGCCACACCAATCAGGTTGTTTTTCTTGATCAGGAGTTTTTGTTTGAACCATTTCTTCAAAACGGTATGTTGCACCATAGTCTAGAGTTGTGCCCAGTACTAAAGGAAATTTAGGATCTTGACCAATTTTAATTGGTAAACCCATTTCGATGCTTGATCTATATAGTTTAGCTTGTTCTTTTCCAATAAGTTCTGTCCAAGATGTTGCAGACGTTACTTTTTCTTTCCATTCAATTAATTCGTTAGATTTCATTTTGTTTTAACCTCTTCTTAATTAGTTATCTATTAGTAGTAACGACTATTATTTATTTTTGAGTCATATTAATTATATTAATTTGACTTATGCTGTATTAGGATTTCTGAAATTTTTTAAATTTTTGAAACTGTAATTTATCGAGCATTATAGAAAACTTTATATAGGTAAATTACTGATTATTTAAATACTGTATAATATTTGTAATAATTTAATTAATTTTTATTATTTTTTTAAAATTTCACGACACATTAAAGGAGGCGATCGTAGTGTCAAAGTATGAGAAACATTCAAAGAAATTAAAAGACGGCATTCCAAACGAATCCAATAATTTGCAGTTGGACACATTACATGCGTGGACAACATATATGAAATCTGGTTCTGTTACAAAAGATGATCATGGCAATGTAAAAGATTTTAGATTAAAGCAAAATCAAGCAAAAGAACTTTCTGACAAAGTGTGGGATGAACATGCAAAACATTTTATGACTAAACTTACTGGCGAGTATAAAGGTTTAAATGGTTATGAAGAAGGGATGCTTGCAACATTTGTTAAAGGTTATACTGGTAAGGGAAAAAACGATTGGTATAATGATTTTAGAGATACAGAAGTTGATCATGACTTTATGGTTAGGCAAACTGGAAATATGGCTTATCGTCATAAACAAGTGAGAGAGAATGAAGTTTTAGAGGATGTTAGAACTGGTTGGCAAGAGGATGATAAATCTTTAAAGAGTCATTTGAAATCGGCATTTAACAAAGCAGGTATTGAAATAGACTTTGGAAAAGTTAAATCTCCTGAAGAAATTACTGATCATTTTAAACAAGTATCTGAAGGAATTGGGGATTCTGAAAAATATATGAAAGGTTTTCCAAAACATTTGAAAAAATATAAACCTCCAAAAAAGAAAAAATAGGTGAAACAAAATGACTGATACTCAAATTCCAAATCACGTTGTCGAAGGATTTAAACAAAAACTCGACGAGCATGTAGATAAATTAGATCAATTTATTGAACATGCACAACTCGCTTTAGTTCATTCAGTTCTTGAAGTTAGAAGAAAACATTCTGATTTAGAAGAAAACTTGTCTTTAATTTTGCAAGATGCAAAAATTCGTAAAGAATTTTTAGATTTACTTGCGGAAGAATTAATTAAAGAAGAAGAAGTAACTTTGTTTAGTTCATTAAAATTTTTGTTAGGAGCTGAGCGATCAAAAAAGAATTTAGACACTGTTGCAAAAATTATAATAACTGATTTTGCTAAAATTTTAGAAGAAGATTCAAAAGTGAATAAAACAATAACAACTGAATATTTGGTTCATCCAAAAACAGGTGTTGCTATTCGATTATTAACTCAATTATTATCTTCTGATTTTGGTGAATTACTTAAACATGAATTTGCTGAAATGTTTACTGAAGAACTACGTAAAGAGTAAGTTGATTATGAATTTTTAATTTAATTTTTTAATTTCTTATTATTTTGTGTTTTTTTACGTTTTAATAGTAGTTACATTACAGAAAATTTTATATATTCTTTAGGTTGAATAAATTAAGAAAATTATGATACGACCTGTTAAATTAATAAGAACGCATTCTGGTGATGCGCTAGTAATTGATCGAATAACTCATCTAGGAAGATTTGCTGAAGTTAAAGATGCAAAAGCGCGAACAACTCCTCAAGAAATACATGATGCTCAAATTGCAATTCAAATTCTTGAAGCAAGAGTTTCTCGAAATCATGCAATAATTTATCCTCCGACTGAAGATGAAACTGGATTTCTTCTTGATCTTAATTCACATAATGGTACTTTTCTAAATAATTGTAGATTGCCAGTTGGAATAAAAACAAAATTAAATGAGGGCGATATATTAAAATTTCCTGGATCTAACGCATTTGAATATAGGCCACTTGATTATGTTCCACAATCTCCTGTTTTTACTCAATGTTTAGAATCTGGAGTTGCTCCTGCAAGAAATTATGGTCTGATGGTCGGACATCCTGGTTTTAATTTAAATGGGGTTGTTAATGATGTTAAAAAACTTAAAAAGATGTTTGAACAAAGAGGATTTAATGGCAATATTCAAGATTTATTAAAAAATGATGCAACTGTTGAAGGAGTATTTGCTAATCTAGACAAATTTAGGGGTTTAGTTACAAATGATGCAATTTTTATGTTTTATTTTTCGGGCCATGGAGATTATGAGGGAAATCTTTGTTTAGGTGGTCCTGTTGGACTTTCTGAAAAATTAAATCCTAAAAAACTATTAGAATTATTATCTGATTTTAGGGGACAAAAATTATTAATTTTAGATGGGTGTTATACTTCAGAATTTGCTAAATATGACTTGCCTGCAAGAACAGTTTTAATCGGATCAGAAGGTAAAGCCTACGAAGGTCCTGCACAATCAATGGTGGGTCCAAGTTCAGAAGGAGTCGTTGCAGGGGAATTAAATGTAATGGGATATTGTAGTAGAGCAATCTATAAAGCGTTAAAAGCACATCCCAATTCTATGTCTGTGGATGAATTAGTTGCAATAGTGCGAGAAGATGATCGAATAAAATTTAGACAGCAAGCAGTTACTTATCATCCTATGACTCAAATATTGCTTCAATCTGCTGCATTGCATGAAGTTTAATGAAGCTTGCTTATTTTATCTATTTTGTTTATAAATGCAAGCTCAATATTTAAAAATGAGTTATATATTTCTAGGAATTATGGATGTAAATCTTGAAACTCAATTATCTTTATTTGAAATTATGAAACAAACTTCAGATAATCTTAGAACTCAATTGGCGCAGCGAAAAGTTGCATTACCAAAAAAAGTTGCACAAGAATTATTAGTTGATCTTCAAACAATGAGAAGTTATGTTAGGGAAATTGAATCAGGAGAAGACGCAGTTAATCTTTCGATAAATTATTCGGGGAATACTTATTCTTTTAAATTGAGACAAGAATCAATACCTGGCTTTGAAGATATAGTTGTTGATAGAATTGATGAACTATCTCAATTAGTTACTTTTTTTGATATGGGCGAACAAGCAATTTCTGAAAAACTTGATTTGAAATTGTTGGATTATACTTTGAGTAATTTGGGAGCTACATATGTTGGTTCTGCATTTGTATTGATGCCTGAAGGATCTACTGAGTTTTATAAAGTTTTAAAAATTGAGATGACTGAGTCGGGATTTGAAGGAACAATGTATTCTGATTCATACTCTGCAGCGTCAGTGGAGCAATTAGTTCATCAGTTTAAAGGTGAAGTTTTTGAAGTTGAGAATGCACTACAATATCCTCTTAAAGAAACAGTAGTTCCAATTTTAGTTGCTAAATACACTCAGCTTTTTGAAAGTACGCTTCCTCGAGATGGAATGGGTAAAGTAATTATGCACTAACTTTTATTTTTTTTATCTTTTAATAAATTTTTAGTTTTAATTAAAATAAGTTTAAATTAAATATACAATTATATAACCTAGATTTATTAGGACTGATTTAATTCTTTTACAATTAATTCTTTTATGAATTAATTGGTGTGATGAATAGTGTATACTGGAATATATGAACAACATAAACCTGAAGGTGAACTTAATGAATTATTTTTTATGAGGGGGGGAACTCCTGATGCATTAAGTTCAGGAGATTCACGAAGTAGACTTATGGCTTGGTTTTTGAGTGTTTATGATGCAAGAAAATATGCTGTGATAAGAGCAACTTGGCTTCTTTGTCAACAACCTGATGTTTCTGATGTTTGCGAGTTAGATGTTAAAACCTCTCAGCCAAAATTTAATTTTGATGTTTGCGCATATCTTGAACAGTTAGTTTCAGAAAATAAATTAGTACGCATAAATAATTCTTCAAATTCTGAATTGGAGCGATATGCACTAAAATGATTTGGTTTTTTTATTGATATCAATTGCTTTTTTAACGTATTTTTGAAGCACAACATATAAAAATAAATAGTTATTTCTGGGTAATATGGTGAATAGAGTCCCTATAGGCGTAGTAATTAATCCTTTTGCTAAATCTAATATTAGGAATGGCGATCGAGAACATTCGGTTAGGCAAATTGTTGGTGATTTAGGTTTAGTTAGGCTAACGCATCGTCCGGAAGATTTGGCTGATGTTATGAGGGAATTTATTGAAAAAGGAGTTTTACATGTAGTCTATATGGGTGGTGATGGAACTGCGCAAGTTGGTATGACTGCCATGATTAAAGAAGTTAAAGCATTATATCCTGAGGGAGTATCTTCTGATGAATTATTATATTTTCCTTATGTTCATCCTGCAAATGCGGGAACAATAAATTTTACTGCAAAACTTGCTCAAATTAATGGAACTCCTGAAGAAAATCTTGAAAGATTGGTTTTTGCATGTGAAAGAGGAGTTGCATTTGAAACATTTCCATTACAAACTTTAAAAATAATAACATATGATAAAAATGATCCTTCAACAATTTTGGGTGAAGAATATGGATTTGTATTTGGTGATGGAGGAGTTACTAACTTTTTAGAAAAATATTATGGCAATGGTGATTCTGTTGAAACTGCAAAATTTGTTTGGCAAATGTTATCGTTTGTTGGAAGACATGCAGAAGATTTTGTTACTGGAACTCAATTTGTTACCAAAAGATTAGATAAATTAGTTGATCAAACAGCATATGAAATTGACAGGCCAGGAGTAATTAAAGCATTAAGAATTATTGGAAAAGGATTAACATCTTTTGCTGCTAGAACTAATTTTCATAGGTCGCTTCTTAGACCAAAAAATGCAAAAGTAACAATTGATGGTGAAGAATTACCTTATACTCAATTTAATGCACTGGGTGCAGGTTCACTTGCAATAAATTCTATTGGTATAAAGCCGTTTTATAGATTACCTTCGAGAAATGATGCAGGAAATTTACACGTTTATGCTGCTGATTTAAGTTATGGTGGACTTATTTGGACATTTTTAAAAGGTTGGAGTGGACGTTATAATTTTAATTTCGAACGGGGAGTTGAAAAATTGGCTCAACATATGCGACTTGAAACTACTGTTCCTGGACGTTATACTTTAGATGCTGAATTGAAAAATCATTCAACAGTTATTGAAATTAGTAGAGGTCCAAAATTATTGGTGCCAATGATATATGGTGATTTACCTTCTTTAGAATATTAAAGTTCTATTGTTAAATAATTTTTAAAAAATGAATTTAGAAGATTTTAATTATGAATTGCCTGAAAAATGCATTGCTCAAGAGCCTGCAAAACCAAGAGATCACAGTAAACTAATGATTGTTGATTCTAATCGTAATTATTCTCATAAAAAGTTTTTTGATATAATTGATTTATTTAAATCAGGAGATGTTTTAGTTCTTAATGAAACCAAGGTAGTTCATTCAAAAATTGTTGGGTGCAAAAAAACTGGTAGTCCTGCTGAGATTGTGTTAACAAAAAAAATTGATCAAACAAAATATGAATGTAGAATTAAAACTCGGAATCCTCATGTTGGTCAAGAATGTATTTTTGAAAAAGAACTTGTTTGTAAAATAATTTTTGCAGAAGAGGGATTTTTTAAAATTGAATTCAATAAACCGCCTGAAGAAATATTAGCTGAGATTGCAACTTTTCCAACTCCACCTTATATTAAACAAGCAATAAAAGAAAAAGATTATCAAACAACTTATGCAAATGATCGAAAGAAAAAATCATTAGCAGCACCTACTGCAGGACTTCATTTTACTGATGAAATATTATTTGCATTAGTTGATAAAGGAGTTAAACTTGTAAAGATTTGTTTGCATGTTGATTTTGGAACATTTATGTCTGTTCGAAGCAATATAAAAGAACATAAAATGCATGAAGAGTATTTTGAAATAAACTCTCATTCAGCAGATGTCATAAATAATCGTGAAGGCAGATTATTTGTTGTTGGAACAACTAGTCTCAGAGCACTAGAATCTGCAGATTATGATTCTGAAGGTAAGATTATTCCAACTTGTAAATATACTAATATTTTTATTTACCCAGGTTATAAATTTAAATGCGGAGCTAATTATTTATTAACCAATTTTCATTTACCCAAATCAACTTTAATTTTACTTGTTAGTGCATTTGCTGGTCGAGAAAATGTGTTAAATTCATATGAGTGCGCAAAACAAGAAAATTATAGATTTTATAGTTTGGGGGATTGTATGTTGCTTAGTAAGAAAGATTAGTTTGAGATTTTAAATTTTTTAAGAACTAGATCTAATTTATTATTAATTTCATCAATTTTTTTTGAGTTATCATCGATTTTTTTTGAATTTTTATCAATTTTTTTTGCATTTTTTTCTATGTGAGTATCAATATTTTTAAATTTTATTCTAATGTATTTGAATTCTTTTTCGGATGTTTTTGCAAATTGAGTCATGCTACCTTTAAATTCTGAAAATTTGCCTGTGATAATTATTAACGTTGTAATTATTGCCCCCAGTGAAATATACAAAATTTGAAGTTCTGTTGGGCTGTGATTAGTTAATTTAAGAAATATCTGAATAAAAAAAATAATTGCAAGTATGACAAAAATTGTTCCAAAAACTATTTGAATTATCTTTCCATGTTTTATTTGGGTTTTCGGATCCATTAAAATGCGCCTATTCTTAAAATTATATATGTTAATAAAACAATGCAAAATAACATAATTAACCAATCAAAATTGGTTGCCCATTGTGCTTTTTTATCAATAATTTGCAAGAGGTATTAATAGCTTAATAGATTTATATATTTTACTTGGAGATTGTTGGAAAAATTCTAATTTGTTTGGTGCTTTTTTCGAATGAGGGTTATTCATGATCAAAGCTTTTTTCAATGTGTTCTTCAAAAGAAAAAATACAACCACAAAATTTCTGACGATAAAGATTAAGTTCTTTAGATAACTCAATACTTTTTTTATAACCTTCATTTTTCTTAAAATCGCCTTCAAAGAAATCTATTTCATATTTTTTTGAAGAATTTTTTCCGATTTTATGGATTGTTTTAGAATTTTTGTGAGGGGATACAGTTAAGGATGTTGTGAACGAGTCAAAACTTAATTCTTTGGCAGTTTTGGCTGCAAGATTTAATCTAAATTCAAAACATTTTTCACAACGTTTGCCACCTTCAAGTTCTTGTTCTAAACCTTTAATAAAATTAAACCAGTTTTTATAATCATAATCTCCAACAATTAATTGAATTTTATGATGTTTAGATAATTTCTCGCACTCTTCTAAACGTTTATCTTTTTCAAACTGAGGGTGGATATTTGGGTTGTAGAAAAATAAAGTTAATTCAAATTCTTTTTTTAATTGTTCGATTACTGTAGTAGAACAAGGTGCACAACAAATATGGAGTAAAAGTTTAGGTTTAGTCATGAGTTTGTTGTTAGGAGTAAATAGTTTATATAATTATTGAGAAAAATGTATTGCGATTTAGAGTAATTTATATAAATTAAATTGATTACTGCATTAATATGGTCGGTTTTAAGTTGAGATTGCATACTAGGAAAATAGTTTATCATATTCATCTTGAGTTAAAAGATTTAATAAAAGATGAAATGCATTATGATCATTTAATTAAGCAAGTTCTTAGACATATATCTGTTGAAGGTAAATTTGATCTAAAATCAGTGTCTGATTTAATTAAAGATTCCAAACATATTTTTTCTAAATTACATGATTTGAGAGATTTAATGTCCTTGGAATTATTTGGATTTTTTTCAGAGCTGTTTGAGTATTTTAAAATTAAAAAAGTATTTGGGTATTTTTCTCCTCAAGAAATTAAATTTGTAGATCAAATAAATTTGGAAACAAAATCGTTAAGAAAAAGTGCTGAATATATTAAATCTCAGTCTCAGAAATCTGCTCATATGCAAAAATCTTTTGAAAAATTTTTTCAAAAATTTGTTTCTGATTTAGGACTTGTTAAAAATATTGATCAATTAAATGAAGTTGATTTTGATTTTGATGAGTTAATGGGTGAAATTCAACTTAAAGGATTGGTGTGTTCGCATGGAACTGGCAGAAAAATATATTTGTTTGTTTTGGGGATGTTGCATTCTTTTGAAGAAGAATTAGAAGACATTTCAGTTTCTGAAGCAAGAAAATTATATGAGCTTAAACAGATTAAAGATGCTTTACTTTCAGTTATGGGACCTAGATACTTGCCAGGAGTTGGTGAATTAATTGAAGAAATATCTAATCTTATGAAATGTTTTGAAATTGAGTTAAATCAAGAAGTTTTGGATAATCAAAAATTATCTGAAGTTGAGTGGAATCTTTTACATTTTAAAAAGAAATTAGATCATCAAACAGAAAAAATTGGTTATCATGCCACTAAAATTTTGTTTGTTCAATATGCTATTTTACATAATTTTATGTTTGGAGCTCCAAGAGATGAAATTTCGGTTACTCTTGATTTAGCTTTTAGAGGTGAAGTAGGAAATGGAATTGGTTTTTTAAAAGTGTCTAAAAAAGTTAGTGAGAGTGGTTTTGAACCTGATCTTAATGAGATAATATTAGAATTTAATTTAAATAAAATTAGGTTAGTAGAACTTCAAGATCATGATGATGCTGTGAAAATTGTTAATATGATTGCTGAACATACGTTAATTGATATAAAAAAATATCCTTGGTATAAATTTAAATCACCGGTTAAACTTACTGATTGTTTAACTAAAAATAGTCTTAAAGAAGTGATGCGAATTAAGAAATCAATGGACCTTTAACAATTTTTTAAATAATCTTTTAATCTTTGTGTGTCTGGATGTACTCTAAGATCGGGAGTTTGTAAAACTTCGCCCATATATTTTTTTGTTAATTCGGCTGTATCTTTCTGAGGTTCTAGTCCTTCAAATGCTTGTTCGATTGAAGTTTTATTAATTAGAATTCGCAGTGGCAAAATTTTAATAATTGTTGGGTCTTTATTTGTGTGTCCATCATAAAAGTCAATTCCATTAAAATTTCCATCTAATTTGCAAATGTGGTAATTTTCTTGTACTTCTTCAACTGTTCCTAAGTATGCAGAAATTATAACTACGTGTCCTACTTGTTTTTCTAATGGTTGATAAAAAATTCCTTCTTGCATTAATTTTAGGGTTAAATTTGGATCAAGTAAACTATCAAAGCCTGCGTCTTCTAATATTGGGGTTATATCTCGTTGACTCTGTAAATAGTCAGTGGTTCTTACGTCTCTATTCGCAAACATATATTGTGTAAGAATTGCTTGACTTAGTTTTCTTGCTAATTCTAATAACTCAGTTCCCATGAAGCTAGTTCTACTTGTTTAGTTTATAAATGTTTCGTTTTTAATCACTAGTTAGTAGTATTTTTCTGCGGGATTATTGTTGGTGGGATGAACTATTTTTTTTAATTGAGGTTTACACATAATTGGATTTAGAACTAAGTTATGAGTTAATTTGTGATGTGCAGTAAAGTATGCATTAGTAATAATAAAAAAGAAAATCGTTGAATACTAAAATTAATCTGGTTAATATTCAAAAATATAATGAAAAAATTAAATTATTTTCTTTGACGTCGTTTATTTCTAGGATCTTCTTTAGTTTCGATGTTATTAGATCCGCATTTTTTACAAGTATATGTAATCATTGCTTTAGATTTACTGCCATGTGAATAATTTTTACGAGATTTAATATCCGTTCCTTTGCAAGATTTACAAATTCTCATTTTTATTAAAACCTCTTAGGTTTGTGTTTTGCAAAACAATCTCTACAATAAACTGGTCTACCTTCAGTAGGTTTGAATGGAACATCGCAGTCTTTACCACAATCTGCACAAGTTGTTTTATGCATTTCTCTCGGTGAATCAAAATTTCTGCTAAATTTTTGCATACTGTCAAAATTTGAAGACCCTTGGTCTCTTCTAGATTTTTTAAAATCATTCCTCATAATATCCTCTCCTAATAATATAGTAAGAAATAGTCTGCTTGAATTATAGTAAATATTAACATAAAACAAGATGATTACATCTTAATAATTGGGAATAATGCATTCCTCTTTATAAATAAGATTGTTATTGAGGCAGTTTTTAGGTAAATTAGGCTAAATAATTAAGTGAGAAGCCCTCAGGTAAGCATTGTAGTCATTGACGAAAAAGTCTCAGATCCCTGCAAATGTCTTCATCGGACTTCTCAACACACGAGTAATGTGTGTGTTTGACTTATTTATAAATATTATTGGGATCTTGAGCCAGTGTGGCATTTAAAACAACGAAAATTAATATACTAGTTATTTATCTCTTTATTCGGGTGATTTAAATGAGTGATCAAGCAAGTAATGGGAGAAAAAGATTATTAATGCTTATTGGAGGGGCGTCTGGTTCTGGGAAGACAACTATTGCGAAAAATTTAGTTGGTCAGGTTAGTCGTGAAATTGGAGCGATTCATCTGAGTATGGATGATTGGTATCCAGATAATTCACATTTATCTTTTGAAGATCGATGTAAGTTAAATTTTGATGATCCAAAAATATTTGATTATGATTTACTTTATAGGCAATTAGCTGATTTGAAACGTGGGCGAAGAATTGATAAGCCAATTTATTCTTTTGAAGAACACACTAGAACTGATAATGTTTTAGAAGTTGAACCTTGTGATTTAATAATTCTTGAAGGAATTTATGCATTATTTGATCCGAGAATTGTAAAACTTGCAGACTATGCTTACTTTGTTGATACTCCAATAGAAGAATGTGTTATAAGGCGAATGGAGAGAGATATTGCTGAAAGAGGAAGAGATTTAAAAGAAGTTTCTGGACGATTGAGGCGAGATGTTATTCCTGCATATCATAAACATGTTAAATTAACTGCAAATAATGCTCCATATAGAATTGATTGGAAAGAAGGACATCATGAAGTTGTGATGGAGGGTTTAGTAAGACTAGTTAGAAGTTATTTTTGAGAAATATAATTTTTAGAACTAATTATTAATTTTTTATTTGTTTAATATTTTGTTTATTTTTGATTTAATTTTAGTCTCTTGGTTGCATGTATGGTCTTCCAAGAGGTTTTGGGATTTCTTTTTTTGGTTCTTGTGGTTTTTCTGGTGCTTGTGTTGTTTCAACGATTCGTGGACCTTCGTAGCCTCTGTCCCAATAAGTTTCTATATAATCTAGCGAATGATTTGCTTTGAAATTTAAACTTTTCCAATGGGTATCAATTTGTTGTAAAAATCCTGGACGTACAAGTTTGCATCTTGATTCATTATATCCGTTTGAGTCGACGCGAACGTAAACTCCCTCCATTGGATTTGGGCCAAATGATGATTGTTGAATTAATTTTTCTAATTCATCTCGTGTTGGCTCTGGTAATTTTCCTTCAAATATTGCTGGAAGATGTTTAATTCCGGTGGGTTTTAATTCTCGTTGTAATCTTTTGTAAGATAAAAATTGGTCTGCACCAAAATCAAATATGTCAAATGCCATAAAATAAGAAGGAAGTCGATCATAATATTCTGAATGTTGTGCAAAACACCACTCTCCAAATAATGCTCGTTCAATGCCTAAAAGATCAAATAATTCTTCGGTGTGTATGTCCATCCAATTACGTAATTTATTAAATTGAGGATCGTCAAATGAGATCAAACCTCCTCTATTTTTTAGAATTAAATCTGCCTCTTCATCAAACCAAATTCCTACATTTGCCCCATCAACTTTTTCTTGTACTACTAGGTCTTGTTCAAGAATTGCGTCAGTTTCATAATGTAATAATTGTAAATCTCCTCTGTAAGAAATAGGTCCATCTACGTGAGGGGTCCTTGGAAATTTTAGTTGATCATTTGACATTTTTTATCTGTGTATATTTTTGTTAAAAATCATAAAAATAAAAAATTTTTCATCTATTGATATCCTGGGCCTTGCCTGAATATTGTATTTGATACTCCTGGATATAAGGTGAATCTTTGAGAAAATTCAATAACGTCACATACGCTCGCTGCATGTTCTAAGGATTTACTTTGATCTGCATATGTTTCTTTTAAGTGAATGACATTGCTGGTAGTTGGCATTGCTTTTAATACATCAGTTATGTCGCTGTCAGGACTTACAATTATTGTTGTTTCATCTGGATTGTCCATTTGTTCTGCAAGAATTATGAGTCCGATGTCTCCTTTACCTAATCGAGTATTTTTTTTCTCCCCGGATCCTTCTGATTGGTATGATCTAAGTCTATCTGCAGCACCTTCTGGTACTTCAACTTTTTCTCGTAAAAGTTCATTCATGCCTATTTTTGTCCAAAGATAAGTCATTAATTCAAAAGGTACTTTTCTTGTTCCAAGATCAACACCGAATGATTTACATTGGGGTTCTGAAAGTGTTGCGTATCTAGCTTGATTGTATTGATGTTCTAATTCTTCAACTACTTGATCTGGTAGGATGTAGCAACTTTCAGGAGTTGATAGCATTTTATCAAACGCACTTAATCCGAATTGGTGGTATAAATTAATCACTGCACCTGTATCTAGCAAATACATTTTTCCAGGATTTGTTAAGTGATCAAAAGATTGATCCAATTCTTCTTCGAGTTCTATTGCTTCTTGAGTCATTTTATTTTTTCCTTCCTTAGGGTATTAATTTTCACACACTAAGAAACCATATTAATTTTACTTAGTAGTAGTAAAAATTTCATCATTTATATATTTTTTGTTTTTTGGTTTATTTTTAGTTTGATATTATTATATTTTATATATTTTTAGTATATATCTTATTCTTAAGAAATATAATGTACCTTATATTATTATACTTTTTAGAAACATTTATATATTTGGGGTGTGATGCTACTTTCTTATGAAACGAAAAATTATCAAACTCGGTCAAGCAACGTATGTAACTAGTCTGCCAAGTAAGTGGATTAGGGAATATAATTTGGAAAAAGGAGATTATCTTGAAATGCAACAAAAAGATGATTCATTAATAATTAGTACGAACAAAATATCTCCTAGAACTGAAGTATTTGTTGATTTATTTGACTATAATGAAAGAACAATAAGGAATGTTTTGAATCAAACCTATAGGAAAGGATTTGATGTAATTCGATTAAAAATTTCTAAAACTGATCAATTAGATATTGTTAGAGAATTAGTTAGAGATACAATGCTTGGTTTTGAAATTGTTCGTGAAGATGAAAATTTTTGTGTTGTAGAAAATATTGCAGAACCCTCTCCTGAAAAATATGATGTTCTTTTAAGAAAATTATTTTTAACAATTAAAACTGAAGCTGAAGAAATACTTGGCGAAATACAACAAAATAAAAAATTTAATTTAAAGCGACGAAAAGATAATAAAAACTTTGTAGATAATTATACTAATTTTATTAGGCGATTAGTTTTAAAAAATAAAATAAAAGGGTCAAGAGACTCATACTTACTTTATTATTTAATTTCTCAATTATCTTTGATACATCACGCATATTATTACATGTGTGCGTATTTAGAAAAACAAAAAAATAATAATCTTGATTTAAAAGTTATTGAATTATTAGAACAAGCAAATAAGCTTTTTTGTTTGTTTTATGATTCATTCTATAAAGGGGATTTAAATTTAGCTCATGATATTCAAGTTAAGAAAAAAGAATTAGTAAACGAATACTTATATCCTCTTCTTGCAGAAAATACGGGAGTTAATGCAGTTGCACTATATCATATTGGTGAAGTTATTAGAACAACACAGATGGCATCAACAGTATTGTTTGGGTTTGTTGATGAAGAAGTTAAGTAAATAAATATTTTTAGAATTTCTTTTAAATTTTTTTCTTTTAAATTTTGATTAAATTTGTTCCCAACTAAGTTCGCATAGTTTTTCATTAACCACTTCTTGCAAAGTTTTTTTATCTCCAATTTTATATTTTACAACATGAATTCCTGCTGCTTTTGCACCTTCTAAATTTTCTTCTTTATCGTCCACAAATATGCAATTTTGTGGTTTTAAATCTCGTGCGCGAAGAATATTTTCGTATGCACCTTTTTCTGGTTTTCTATATCCCGTTTCAAATGAAAAATATATTTGGGCGAACCACTGAAAATAATTGTGTCGTTTCATGTTTCCGCATCTTATATCTGGAGTTGAATTTGAAAGCATAATTAATTCATAATTTTGAGACTCAAATATATTTTTTACTGCCTCGATAGATGTTTCTTCTACGTTGGTTGTTAATTGTTCTAAAACTCCTTTTGCAAATTCAATATTTTCATTAGTTGTTGGAATTTTGTGATAATTAAGAACTTGTAACCAAAATTCGTCAGAACTAATATTTCCTCTGTTGTGTTGGTATAATGGATTGGTTTGAGATTGATCATATAATTTTAATGCTTGTTTGAATTGTTTTCCAGTTAAAGGTTTTGTGCCAAATGTTTCTGAGAATAATCTTGCAACTAAATTCCAATCATTTTTAACAAGGACCCATTCATTATCTAGAATGATTGCTTTTTTTTCTGAAACTGGTTTTATATGGGTCATTTTAATTCATTAATTTTCTTGCATATTTCGTAATTCCATTTATGATTCTTTCTTGTTGGTTTATTGCGACTGCTAAAGCTACTGCTGTAATTCCCATTCCAATTAGTTCGGGAGGAATTTCAATTCCTTGATATTTTCCAACAAGTGCTGCACCAGTTATGAAGGTTGCATTAATTGCGACATCACCTGACATCATATTTCTATTATTAGTTTCACTAACAACTATATTTTCAACATTTAGTAGGTGTTTTTGAAAATTTTCTTCTGCAATATTATCTGCATCAATTCTATATTGGTGATTTGTTGTGTGGGCATATGCAACACTAGTTTTTTCATCAGGTTCTAAATTATTTAAATCACCAAATCTATTTTCGCTATATTTAGCAAATTCTTCTGCGAGTTGATCTGTCCTTGTAATTTCTGAATAATCTGCTAGTGATTGTTTTGCTTTGTTTAGCAAATATGCGCAAGAATTAAGTAAATTGGGCCAGAATTCTTCTCTAATTTGGCCTTGCTCCATTGTCGAAAAATATCTGTTAAGTAGACTAAAATATGTTTCGAATTCAATTAATTTGAGATATTCAGGTTTAACTGGTCCAATAATTTTTTCTTGAGCTGCAATTATTTGAGCACGTGCTGCTTCAAAACTAGGTTCTTTTTCCAAGTCAGTAATTGTTGCAAAATGAATAAAATCTTGATAAGGAATTCCTAATTGTGCGCTGTCCCAATCGATTATTCTTAAATCGAGAGATTCGCCTGTATCAATTAAATTTCCTTGATGTAAATCTCCGTGAATTAAACATAAATTCTGATCTTGTGTTGCTTGATTGTATGTGGTTGAAAGAATTTTATGTAAATCTGAATCATCAATTGAACTTAAAAGTTTTTGATGGAATCTATGTTCTGATTGATTAAAACTACTTGCTCCTGTGGTTGAATCTAAATCTTGTGCAGGGTAGGGCATGAATTGCTCACCAGATTTTAATTGATTGGTTGTTTTATGAGAATAAATACTAAACATATTTTTAAAAAGTCTTGCTACTTGTGCCATTTCTAATTGTGATTTTTCTTGAGTTGGTTTTTCACCTTTTATTACTAAATTTTCTAGTGTGTCGCCTTCAATATATTCATAAAGTTGACCTCGACTTAATTGTCGTCCTGCAGCACCTAATTTTTTTGCAGCAAATAATTCGTGCGCATATCTTTTTGGAACAAATTTGTGTCCGAGTTCTCTTAAGTAAGTAGTTACTGTGCCGCCCACGTTTAAATTTGGTTTATCATTATATTTGTAAATTAATTTTTTTCTATTTCCATCTCCAAATAATAAATCTAATTTTGTAAAATAGCCGCCTCTGAATAATCCAGTTCCTTCTTGTCTTCCTCTAACTTCTAATTTGACAAATTTGCCGCGGTAATTGTTTTCTGTTTTTATTTGTTTTACTATGTCATCAAAACAATCTAGGCCCATTACTTTGCTAATATTTGATAGTTCATTGTGCCATTTTCTGTTTGATGCCCAATTAACTCCGCGTCTAACCATGTCACCTAATAATCCTGCACCTAAAAATCCTGCTCCAATTTCATAGCTAGCTGGGTTTTGAGCAGTTATTGCAGTGCCCATCCCTGCATAGGTTATGGTGTATAACCAAGGGTGATTGAAAATTATATTATTTAAATTGATAATTCTCCTAGTTAGGTTACGTTTTTGTTTTGGAGAAGGATTCTTTTCACTCATTTTTTTCACAGGATATTTTTGAGTTGTGCGCCTTATATTGTTGTTTCTTAATAAATATAAGGTGTCCTGCGAGAAGTCGTTTAGATTATTTATAAATGTTTCGTTTTTGTAATCACTATTGAGTGGTGTTTTTGTGCTGTTTGGGGCTATAATTTATTTAAAAATTCAGGGGTTATTTCGGATAAATGGGATACAATTTTTGTTGCAAGTGAAAAATCATCATTTTTGGTCGCTTTTGTTGGTATTGCTATACTTTTCATGCCTCCGTTTGCAGCTGCAATAATTCCTTTTTGCGCATCCTCAATTACAACTAGATTTGTTGGAAGAATATTTAGTTTTTTACTAGCCATTAAAAAACATTCGGGATCTGGTTTATGTTTAGAATGCATTTCCCCTCCAATAATAAACTTAAAACAATTTGTTAGATTCGTTAGTTTTAGAATTTGTTTTGCTTGATTTGTGCTTGAACCAGTTACTAGTGCTAGCGGAAAATTTTGAGCTAAAAGTTTTATTGCAGTAATTCTTTTCTGATCAATAACCATCTCAGTATTAACAAATTTTTTAAATAATTCTCGTTTTACTTTGATGATTTTTTCATATTCGATACCTTTTGCTTCTAAATTATGAATTTTAATGTATTCAGTAAACCTGCCACCTTTAGTTGTCCAAAAATCATAATAATCTTGTTCTTCAATAAATACTCCATAGGGTTTTAGTGCTTCAATATAACTTTTGTAATGAAGATATTCAGTATCTGCTACTACTCCATCCATATCAAATAAAATTCCTTTAATCATTATTTTGTTAAATGTGCTAATAGTTAATAAATTTTTTTAATAAAATTACCCAAACAATTAAAATAAGTAACTATTTCCTATTTATTATGTGTTTTTTACTAAGGTTTTAGGGGTTTTTTATGATTAAAAAAAGAGATAACTTAGAATTGACTAAAAATAAATTAACAAAAAAAGAAATAACTCAAATAATTAAACTGATTTCTAAAAAAATACTGCAATTTAATAGGCCACTTATGGATCAACTAAGTTTAGAAAAATCAAAACGAGATCCGTATAAAGTTTTAATAAGTTGTTTGCTTAGTTTAAGAACTAAAGATGAAATAACAGAAAAAGCAACTGCCAAGTTATTTTTAAAAATTAAAAAACCAAAAGACTTAGTAAAATTAAATCTTAGTCAAATAGAAAAAATAATTTATCCTGTGGGTTTTTATAAAACAAAATCTCAACGTATTAAAAATATTTCTCAAGAATTAATTGATAATTATGATTCTATAGTTCCTGATTCTTTGACTGAGTTATTGAATTTTAAGGGTGTTGGGAGAAAAACTGCAAATATTGTGTTATCTCATGGTTATGATATTGCTGCATTTGCAGTTGATACTCATTGCCATCGAATTCCAAATCGCATAGGTCTCGTAAATACTAATGTTCCTGAAGAAACTGAAACTGAACTCATAAAAATTATTCCAAAATCAAAATGGATTGAATTTGGTAGTGCGCTTGTCACATTTGGACAAAATATTTGTAAACCCATCGGGCCAAAATGTGATTTATGTCCAATTACAAAATATTGTAAATATTACACAACAGTTTTTTTAATTAATACATTAATAAAAAAATAATCATAAATTAAGTAAAAATAATCATAATCTAAAATTAATTAAAAAGGTGATATCTATGGATAAGAAAAATGTAATTATTATGGGTGCTGCAGGAAGAGATTTTCATAACTTTAATACGTATTATAGGGATAATGAAAATTATAATGTAGTTTGTTTTACTGCAACGCAAATACCTGGAATTGAAGATAAAAAATATCCTGCTGAGCTTGCAGGGCAATTATATCCTGAAGGAATTCCAATTATTGCCGAAGAAAAATTAGCAGAGTTTGCAAAAAAAGAAAATGTTTTAGAAATTACTTTTTCATACTCTGATGTTCCTCACGAATACGTCATGCATAAAGCAAGTCAAGCAAATGCACTTGGTGCAGATTTTAAATTAATTGGAACTCATACCATGCTTAAAAGTATTAAACCTGTGATTGCTGTTTGTGCTACTCGGACAGGATGTGGTAAAAGTCAAACAACAAGAAAGATATGTGATATTTTAATTTCTAAAGGAAAAAAAGTTGTTGCAGTACGACATCCTATGCCATATGGGGATCTTGTAAAACAAGCAGTACAAAGATTTGAAAATTATGAAGATTTTGAAAAACACGAATGTACTATTGAAGAAAGAGAAGAATATGAACCTTTAGTTGAACAAGGAATTATAGTTTATGCGGGCGTCGATTATGAAAAAATACTTCGACAAGCAGAACAAGAAGCAGATGTAGTTTTATGGGATGGGGGGAATAATGATACTCCATTTTTCAAACCTGATTTGTTCATAACTGTTGCAGATCCTCATAGGCCAGGTCATGAATTATCGTATTATCCTGGTGAAACAAATCTTAGGATGGCTGATATTGTTTTAATTAACAAAGAAGATACAGCAGAAGATGGGCAAATAAAAATTGTTGAAGATAATGTTAAATTAGTTAATCCAACTGCAAAAATAATGCATGCAGATTCCACAGTTAGAGCTGAAGAACCAGAACTTATTGAAGGAAAAAAAGTTTTAATTATAGAAGATGGACCAACACTCACTCATGGAGGAATGAAAATTGGTGCAGGATTTGTTGCAGCACAAAAATATAATTGTGAAATAATAAATCCTATCGAATTTGTTTCAGGAGAATTAAAACACACTATGGAAAAATTTGGATTAAGTCAAATAATTCCTGCAATGGGTTATAGTGATAAACAAATAAAAGAATTAACTGATGCCATTGATCGCGCAAATTGTGAGGGAGTAGTTATTGGAACTCCATTTGATTTGAAAAAATTAATGAGCGTATCCAAACCTGCAACTAGAATTCGCTATGATCTTTTCGAAAAAGGGGAATTTAATTTAATTAAAGTTTTAGACGAGTTTTTAAAATAAAATTAATTTATGGGAAAAAATTTAAAAAAATTATTTAATTATTTTTTTTATTATATTTCATGTTTTTTGATTTATGTTTTTTTTTTGATTTTTAATATTTTTGTTGTTTTTCTGTTTTTTTTAATTTTTAACACGAACCATCCAAGCACGATAACGATGATCTGGTTGGTGCTCAGGTTTTAGAATTACTAATTTTGCAGGAGAAGTACTTATAACTCGATGATCAATTGTTTCATTAGGTAGTTTGTAATCAATAGATGGACCATCTTGAGGTCTAAATACTGGAACTTCTCGTCCAAGATTATCAATTCTTGTTTTGCCGTCAAGATGACTATAATCCAGATTTACTGGATCTAATTTAAAAACTCTAACTGATTCATCTAATCTTGCAGTTTCTGGTTGATAATAATTAAGCATTTGAAGATATGCTTGACCTACATCTTTTTCTAAACCTCTTAGATAAAGCATTGCTTGAATTGCATCCCAAGTATAATTTTTCAAACTTTTATCATATCTTGCAGCCGAAACATCCATTAATCGAATAAAGAAATCTTTTTTTGGATCTGTATGGACTGTTTTTTTATGAAATACGTGAGCAGTATAAACTCCTTGACTTCTATTAGTTCCTTGAAGTGTTGCAAGTTCATCTGAAGTTCTTCTGCGATTATGACCTACAACATAAATTGTTTTAGGAGTTTCTACTTCCTCTGGTTTTTCGCGAACAACTAAATGTTCATGATCTTGATTCATAATTACGTATAATCCTGACTCTTCGAGTCTGTGAACCATAAATTTCATCATTTTGTTTTTTTCAGCTCTTGAAACCATAAATGTTAGAAATGGAGCTGGGTTTTATAAAATTAACTCCTGGTTATTTTGGTAATTGATGCAAAAACATGAGAATTATTGTAAAATTTACGGAATGTTTAAAATAAATATAAAATAATAAAAAAAGAAATAAATTAATTTTTTTCAGTATTATGCGCTTTTTTTACTAATTTAACATGATCTGTTTTCTTCTTTTCAAAAAAGTCAATTGCTTGTTTGAGTTCTTTATGTTTTTTTGCATATGTGTGAATGCTTATTCCTTGTTTATACGCATCACATGATTGAACGAGTGCTGCAGCTCCAGCTTTTGTTCCTTTAGGATGTGCATGACAACCAGCACCCATAGTTGTAATAAAATCAACATTACCCATAATATCAATAAATGGTTTTAGTAGCGTTGGATTTAGTCCTCCTGAAACAATTGGTGCACATTTTTTCATACCTCTCCAACTATCATCCTCTAAAATAACTTGATGTGCAATATCTTTATGGGTCAACTGAATTGCATCTTTATCTTTTCCTGGAATTTTACTCCAAGCTTGCGTGAAAAAGTGGCCATTATCTTTAAAATGTTGAATTACATGTGCTGCAATTATATCTTCTTTAGGAGTTCCTTTCATTTTACCTACTCCTGCAGTTCCAGTATGAATTCCTGATGCGCCTGCAAGACGAGCAAACTTTGATAGAACTAAAACAGTAAAACCCATTGGATTTTCTGGCCGAGTAAATGCTCCATGCGCGGCTCTATGAAAATGAATAAATACATTAGGATATCTTCTACGAAGTGTTTGAACTGCCATCCACCCTGCAGTAATTCCATCAATTAAAAATGCATAACTTCCAGGTTCAAATCCTGCATTACAAACCATTTCACAACGTTTGATCATAGTATCAAAATCGGCAGATGAAACATTAAATGAATGAACTTTTTTTCTTTTAGTAGTTTTAACTGCTTTATCCATTGCTTCTTTAACATGTTTTACCATTTTATCATATGGGCAAAAGTCTTGGTCTGCTTGAGGTTCATCGTTTTTAACAAAATCTCCTCCACCAACCCAGAAATCATAACATACTTCTGCATATTCTGCAGAAGTTAATCCCATTTTTGGTTTAACAATAGTTCCTAAAATTGGACGATCATAAACATCTAAGTATTTTCTCATATCATCAATAGTATAACTAGGACCATCATATTGTTCAAGCATTGCAGGAGGGAACCATACGTCAAGAAGTTTAAGTGCATCAACATCACTCATTCCTAAAACATTGCCTACAACATATGTTAAAATATTTTGAACATTACCATTTCTATCAAATAATCTCCACGGATATGCAATCCATACAAGATTTCGTTTTAAATCTACTTGGTAAACTAATGCATTCATTGTGCGAGAAAATGGAGTCTCTGTTTGAACTCTAAAATTTGTTCCGGTTGAAGACTCTGCTGCAACTTCTGATGCTGCTTGTAAAATATTGTGTTTTTTTCCAGGAATTAAATGAAACACACTTAGAAGATATTCTCCATTCTGTGGATTTTTTAATTTTAAATTAACATAAGCTTTTTGTTTAGGATTTAGCGAATCAACTAATTTCTTATGTTGAGCAGTGAAAGTTTTTGATTTAGTTGTACTTTTAGTAGAATTTTTTGTAGCCATGATAAACACCTCTTTTTTTTGAATTATTAAGTTTAAAATGTAAAAATATTATTTATATTTTATATTAAGTATTTATAAAAGATTTAAATGTTTCGTTTGAAATTAGATTTTTTTAATTTTTATATACATTTTAGTAAATTATAGTTTTAGTTCATTGTATGTTTTTTGAAGAAGTAATGCGTCTTCCTCAATATTTGGACTTTCACAAATAACGCACCCTTTAAGATTAAAATCTTTAAAAGATTTCATAAGTTCTTGATATTTCAAATCACTTTCTTTTAAAATTAAATGGTTACGTTCCCCTTTAGGGCCATAATTAATTCCTGAGACGTGAATATGCATATTATCTAAAGCTGTTCTTCCAAGTTTTGATTCAACATGCGTAAGAATTTTAGAAAACTCTTCATAATTATTGTAACGTTTTGAATTTTCTTCAGGTCCTGCAATTCTTGCATGAACATGACTAAAATCAATACAAGGTAATACTTGTTCGATTTCTTCAGAAAGTTTTGTTATTTCTTGATACGTTCCCCATTGAGTTCCTTTACCAGTTGTTTCTGGACGAATCCAAATAGGAATACTTTCATCTTGCAATGTTTTTACAATTTGTTTTATTTTTTCTTTAACAACTTCGTAAACTTTTTTAGGATCTTGTTTCATGTAATATGCTGCGTGAAAAGTAACGCTGTGTCCGCCACTAAACCAAGCACTTCTTGCAGCGTTTAAAACTCGTTGAATTGATGCCTCAATTTTTTCTTTTTCTAAACTATGTAAGTTAATATAATATTGGCCGTGACACGTAAGTTCCACATTATTTTTTAATGCAACTTCTTTTAATTCTGGTGCTTTTTCTAAACTAATGTTTACACGTCTTACAAATTCGAGTTCCATACAATCAAGACCTAATTCCCGAACTCTTTTAATTCCATTAATTGTTGTTGGTTTGATTGTAGAATGAGGTATTCCTGCAGTTCCAAAAAGAAGTTTATTTGGTTTAAATAAAGTCATAAATTATATTAAATCAAGTTTATTAATAAATATTAGTATGTTGAGTCATAAGAAAAAAGAATAATTAACTTATTATCTAAATTCTTCTAAAATTTTAGAAATATCTGGATTTACTGGTTGATTTACTAGAGGAGTATCTTTTATTTGAGGTAAATGATCTTCATATGTTCTTTTTTCTTCTTGATAAAAAAGTCCTGTTGCAATTTTATTATCTTCACCGCTCCATTCAAGCGCTAGTTTTATTGCAAGTTCTTTATTTTTTGGATCATGATCTTCTAGCGTATAACATCTTTCTTTATACCATTTAAATGTGTTAAGTTTATTGAATGCAATGCATGGTTGAAGAATATCTATGAATGCAAATCCTTTATGTTTTATTGCTTGTTCCATTAATGATTGAAGCTGACTAGGATTTCCTGCAAAACCTCTTGCAACAAAAGTTGCACCTGACGCAATTGCAACTGCTAATGGATTTATTGCTGGTTCAGGATTACCAAACGGAGTAGATTTTGTTTTCATACCTTCATCAGATGTTGGAGAAGTTTGTCCAGTAGTCAAACCATAAATCATATTATTGTGAACAAAATAATTAATATTAACATTACGACGACAACTTTGAACAAAATGGTTAAGTCCTATACCATAACCGTCACCATCTCCTCCTTCAGCAATAACTGTGAGATCATGATTTGCAAGTTTTGCACCTGTTGCAACTGGTAGTGATCTTCCATGAACTCCATGAAAACCATATGTTTTAATCCAGTGAGGTGCTTTACTACTACAACCAATTCCAGATGTAATAAAAACATTATGAGGTTCAAGAGAAAGATTAACTAGTGCTCGTTTTAAACTAATTAAAACTCCAAAATTACCGCAGCCGGGACACCAATGAGGACTACATTCTGAATTATAATCTGATAATTCGCTCATTTTGTATGTTCCTCCTCTGAGTTTTTTGGATCTTGAAAGTTGTCTAAAGATTTAGGATTAATTTTAGTTAATTCTTTAACCTTTTTTACAATTTCTGACGGGTAAAATGGTCTTCCATCATACTTTAATAATTTATTTGGTATGTCTAGTAATAAATTTTCTTTAATTAATGATCCTAATTGTGCAGTAAAATTATTTTCAATTAATAATAATTGTTTTTGATTATTTAGTAAATTAATTGTTTTTTCTTTATTTGGAAAAGGAATTAAGTATTTGAAATGAATAATATTTGCTGATATTCCTTCTTTTTCTAAAAGTTCTAATGCATCTAAACAACTTAATTTTCCACTGCCCCAACAAACTAAACTAATAACTGCATCGGAATCGCCATATATTTGTGGCAGAGGAATAATGTTTTCTAAAGATTTAAGTTTTTTAAATCGTTTATCCATCATTTTAATTCTATTATCTGTTGTATCATCAACTTGGCCGAATTCATCATGTTCGTTGCCTGCAGTCGTAAACATTCCACCTTTAGTTCCTGGATTCCATCGAGGAGAAACTCCAGTTTCAGTAAATAAATGTCGTTTACCAATGTGTGCAGTATCATAATTTGATAAATCAGATTCAAGTAGTCCTCTATTAATGCTAGTTTTAGATAAATCAAAATCTTTAGAAGTTAAATGACTTTCACAAACAAGTTTATCTGTAAGAATAATAACTGGTAATTGATAAATATCTGCAATATTAAATGCATTTACTGTTTCATAAAAACTTTCTTCAATATCTCCTGGAGCAATAACTACTCGAGGAAATTCTCCGTGTGATGCATGACGAACAAAATCAAGATCGCTTTGTTCGGTCCATGTAGGAACTCCAGTACTTGGACCTGGGCGCATACCATTAACAATTACTAATGGAGTTTCAGTTACTGCTGCAAGGCCTAAACCTTCAGTCATTAAACAAAAACCACCTCCCGATGTTGCAGTCATAGATCTTACTCCTGCAAATGATGATCCGATAGCCACATTAATTGATGCTATTTCATCCTCTGTTTGTTTAACAATAATATCAAAATCTCTTGCTTTATTTGCTAAATAATGTAATATGTTTGATGCAGGAGTCATAGGATATGCTGAATAAAATTTACATCCTGCTTGAATTGCTCCAACTGCAATTGCATCATTTCCAGTCATAAGCATTTTTTTTGTTGGATTAGAGGGATATTCTAATTGATCTAATTGAATTGCTTTATCTTTAATAAAATCAAATCCTTTTTGAGCTGCATCAATGTTTACTTGAATAACTTTTTCTTTATGACTAAATTCTGAAGTAATTGCTGCAGAAAGATTTTCAAAAGGAATTCTTATTAATGCAATTGTTGCGCCTAAAGCTACAGTATTTTTTGCAAGAACTGTTCCGCATTCTTTCGCAATAGAATCAAATGGAACTCCAATATAATTTGCAGAAGGAGTTTCTAGTTCAATAGTATCTGAATCATAAATTACTAATCCGGTTTCTTTTAATTCATTTTTGTGATACTCCATAGTTTTTTTATCAAGAGCAATAAGAATATCAATTTCTTTTTTTACACTTTTAGCAGTAGGACTAGCATTAATTGCAAAAGTGTTATGACCTCCTCTTGCAAGGGAAGGATATTCTGTATAACCAAATACATTTAGGCCTAGTCTGGAGAATGTTTTACTAAGAATAAGTCCTGAAATTTTAATGCCTGCACCTGCAGGGCCTCCCATGAGCCAGCTAAGTTGTTTCATTTAATCACTTCTTTTAATAACTGTTTAATAAACGATTAGTTAATTTAAATTAATTAGAAAATTACTTCTATTAAAAACTTTCTGTTTATAATATAGAATATTTTAGGCAAAATGGTTATAGAATATAATGAGAATGTGTTAATTTGGTGTGTTGGATTGTTAGAATTAGGATGGGGGGTATATTGCTTAGGTTGTTGGTTTATTAGTTAGTTCTATTTTTTCCGCCAGTTTTGTAAGGTGAAAATTGAGATTTAACTTTTTGATTTGATTTTTGTTCAGGGGTTATATCTAATTCATTACGGGTATCGTAACCATAATCATTACAAATCATGCAATTAGTTTCACAATAAATTATAATTTTTACATTTTTTGATTTGCACTTGGGACAAATTGTCATGTGATGTATGTGTGAGTTATGGTATTTAATTGTTTTGAAATATTTGTTACCAATACTTAATTAAATTTTCATTGCATAACATATTTAAATTGGATATGATTTATGTTCGATTATGGGAGTTATAAAATATTTAGCTAAAAATTTTTGGTTAAAATACGTATCAGGTAAACTTTGGTTAAAATATGGACTTATTGCGGTTGGAATTTGTGCATTATTATATTTTTTTTATTTATTCGCATATTATCCTGTATTGATTGAAATTTATCCTGATCAAATGCCTGACTCAACTTTAATATTGCCGGGAGTTACGGGTCATTTATTCCCATTACTTTCTCATTTTATTATTGAAGGATCAAGTTTAACTAAAACATTTTGCGCCCAAACTGAACCATTTTGTTATAGTTGGACAAGAGAACAAGTTCCTGATTGTGTTGAATGGGTTACAAAAGAAACAAATGCTAAAGGTTGTTGTACAGGTTTGTCTTATGAGCCTAAATACTCTTGCGTAGAAAAAGTTGAAGTTGTGGGAACTCTATTGTTAGTTTTTATTTTAGCAGTAATTTATTTTGGAGCGGGTAGTTTTATTGGATTTGTTGTTCAGAAAAAAAGAAAAAATAATAATAAAATAAGAAAAACATAAATTTTGATCTTGAGTTTATTAGTTGTGATGATGTTTATTGAGAGGTTTATTTTTTAACTAATGGAATTCCTGCGTCATAACTTCTGATAACATGATCTCTAAATTCGCTATCTTCGTCTGCGTGTCTTAGATCTTGCATTAATGCATTAATATATTGTAATGGTTGAACTCCTTTAGGTCTAAAATGATCTGCATACGCACGAGTTAAGGCCACAATTGCTTTGTATTTTTCACTTCCTCTCATATACAATGAACGTTTATCTACAAAATCACTAATTCCTACTGCTTCTAATTTTTTCCAAGGAGCAGAATTTTCATCTGATTGAGTTTCATTTCCGTTTCCCCTTAATTTTCTAACAAGTGACGAACTCACTTCCAAAATAGAAATTTCTAAGTCAGGGTATTCATTATCTCTAAGATCTACTGGAAGCATTTTTTTTGTATATTTAGATATTTCCGGATGTTCTGCAAGAATAAGATCTCGGTTAAGATATCTTTCAGATGTTACTTCTCCTTCTTCATTTTTGTATTGAACTTGACGTTCACAAACAATAAAATTATGTCTAAATAATGAGGGTAAAACTTCATCAATAGATTTGTCGTGGCGTTCGTATGATTTTGGATCAACAATTTTTTCCATAACATCTGCTCCCACTAAAAAATAAAGATCAACATCTTTTCCATATTTTTGTTCAAATAATGGGATTAAATCTATGAAAAAAGGAGTGTTTGTAAATGCTAAACTAACATTATCGAGTGCATCAGCAAAACCTTCTTGTGCATGAACTCTATCAGAAATTGTTGAATTTCGCATTAAATTGATTTGTTTATCTATATGTGATGTACTCGTTGCAATAACTAATTCATCTAATGATTCAGATCCGCGAGTGGCTTCTTTATCTTCTACTGCGTCGAGACCACTTAGAAATAAATTAACATGCCCTATAGTTAATGGATCGTATGAACCGAAAGCAATAACTACTTTTCCAACTTCATCTCGTTCTCGATCAGGTTCTGTAGTAAGTACAAGTTTATGAATTCCTTGTGCACTAAGTTCTTTTAACCTAACTTCTTGGTTGTACCTTTTTATTGATCTTAATACATCTGTTTTTGATAGTCTCATTTTGGGTCTGTTTTATTTTTTATTTTTTTTTTATTAATCTTGAACAACTGTTTCAATTAAAATATATTCTAAATGTTGTCTTTTTGTAATATAATTTCTGATTCCTCTGATTGCAAGGAGAGCAGTATTTTCTGGAAGTTCGTGAATATTCATATATCTTACTTCATCAAATTTTAAGTCTTCTTTATTAGTTAATTCTCCACCTTTAACTTCTGCAACAACAGTATAGTTCATCCAATGTTGTCCTTCAATTCGTAAATCGCAAATATCTATGCAACCTTTTATGCAAACTTCTAAACCTACTTCATCAAATGTTTCGCGAGATCCTGCTTGATATATTGTTTCAAAAAGATCTTGTTTTCCTCCTGGAAGTTCCCACATTCCTGCACTATTTGTTGTTTCTGCAGTTCTAAGAGTCATAACAATTTCATCAGGATTATTTGGATTTGGAATTATAACTCCAACGCCATTTCCTGGATTATCATGTCCCCTGGAATCATAAACTTTTTTTCGATTTGCCATTTTTAATCAACATTTAATTCAATTTGATACATTGAAACTAATTCTTTGAACATTAATTCTCTTACTGCAGAGTCGAATTCTTCTCTAAAGTGAGTTGGAATTTCATGTTTTTGAGTTTGCATGGCTTGAGCTTCCGGGTCATTAGTTCCATTAGCAACACTACAAATGTGAACTTCAGGTAATCTTTTTGATTTTGGAACATCAGAACGCGGTGCTGCACTAGTTTCTGCTAGAGCATAACTAACTTCAAATTGAAGAATTAAATTATGTGCGCTTTCAACTGCAACGCTTGGTTGAACATAAGATCCAGTAGGTGTTGATTCTCCTAAAACAGTTCTTGCTTCTCTTGCATAAGGAACAAATGCGCCGGTTAAATAACTTGATGATCCTGGAAAATTAAGTGAGGGTGCAAGTCTTGAAATTAATTCAACAATTGCAAACTTTCTTTTAGATTTTCCTTCTTTGATTAATTCTGTTGCAACACCTAAATTTTGAATTGCATAAGAAATAATTGCTTGATGAAATTGATTTACTAGTGCTAGTTCTCCACTTTTTTCAGTTGAGTATTCGTTTGCAACTTCTTTTTGTAATCTTGCTTGTGCAAGTTCTTCGGGAGTATATCTTTGAATTCTTCCAGATTCTTCTTTCCAAGCGGTTAAATCTGCATTTGCTGCGTCAATTAATGCAGTCCATTCTCCTGATTCTTTTTTTTGTGCAAGTTGATCTTCTACTCTTGTTGCAAGTTCCTCAGTGTATGGTTTGAAAAGCTCTTGCGCTAAATCATATCCGTTTTTGTGAGCTGCACCTAATTTATGTGCGTAGCTTTTAACTAATTTTGATTGTGATTGAATTATTTCTTGTAATGCCATCTTATATTCCTCCAGTGATCTTCTATTTATAAACTTAACGTTTTTTACCACTCCTAAGTAAGTTCTTTTACTTTGTGATTTTTTGTTCATGTTATGTTAGTATAGTTGTATTTATGTTAATATTTATTGGTTAAGAATTAGTTATGTAGTTGTATTAAAGAAAGATTTATATATAAACAGTGCTTGAAATGCATTAACTGAGGTGTTTTAAATGGTCCTTGATAATAAAACTATAGATAAAATCAAAGCGTTTGTTTATGCAAAACCCAGAGCAGTAAATGAAATTGCTCAAATGCTTGGGAAAAACTGGAGAACTGCTGATCGGTATATTGAAGAAATAAGTAAAAGAACTGGTCACATACAAATGCGAGTATTTAGAGAAGGATCAAGAGGCGCACTTAAAATTGTTTTTTGGAATAATCTCGAAAAAATTTATGCAACGGATATACAAGAAAAACTTTTTGCTCAAATGGAAAAAGGAATAGAAAAAAATGATTTTTCTCCAATAGAAATTTATCAATATGTAGATCCTGAAAAAAGAGATGGATATTTTGAAGAAATAACTCCTAATTATCAATACAATGCAGAAACATTATTTCCCTTGATAGATAATGCAGAAGAAGAAGTATTAGCGTTTTCTGGAAACAATTCTTGGATTCACTTAAAACATGATGGACGAACATTACTTGATTCTGTTCGCGATGCAGTGAAGCGAGGAGTAATTTTTAAAATAATTACTAATGTGGCATTACTTGATTTGAAAAATTTAAGAGATATACTTGCAATCAATATTCAAATGGGTAAAGAAATGGTTCAAGTAAAACACGAAATAACTCCTTTGCGCGCATACATTATTGATGGAAAAATTGCAAAATTTTCTGAAATAAAAGTACCTGCAGGGAAAAAAGGAGAAGATAAAAAGATTTTGGGAGTTTATTATTCTATTTATGATCCTGAGTGGGTTGAATGGATCAAACAAGTTTTTTGGAAAAAATTTCAATTAGCCCTTCCTGCAAAAAAAAGAATTGATTCTTTGGAAGGATTACATAAATATACTGGGATGAAATAAAAAATTAGTTTTATTTTTTTTCTTGTTTAAAAATTATTATTTTTTGTTTAATTCTATTTGATTTAATTTTGGACATAGCAGTTTTACCCCAAATATGTTCAAAAATCTTTTGAGCTTCAATTAAATTATTAAACTCAAAATAGGTATTAAACTCAATTTCAACAATAAATTTATGATTTAACAACCATGAATTATATTTTTCTGTTCTTTCTTTATTTGGGAATCTATTTCTTATTACTTCAAAGTCCCCTCCGCTGTTATTTTCAACTAAATAGGTGGATCCCCCTGTTTTCAACAAACGCAGCGCCTCTGAAACTGCTTTTTCTCGACGAGATTCATCTTGAATTGTGCCTAAAACCCACGTTGAAATAATTACGTCAAATTGATTAGATTCAAGAGGTATATTTTCCGCAGATGATTGAATTAATTTTACGTTATTTATGTTATTTTTAATAAGTTTATTTTTTGCAATGTTTAATTGATCTTTTGAAATATCAAGTCCCACATATTCTTTTGAAACGTGCGCTAAATCAATCATGAATTTTCCAGTACCACAACCAAGATCTAGAACTTTTTTACCTTCAATTAGTGGTTTTAAGAAGTTTAGAATTTTTTTAGGAGAATCTTCAACTTGACTAAAACGTTCATAAATATCTGCTTCTTCATGATAACTTTTAGAACCTTCACCGAGATTACTATTTTGATTTTGTGGTTCTGAATCTAATTTATTTTTTTTGATTAAATCTTTAGTTTTATTAGAGTTTTTATTATTATTATTTTCGTTGTTTGTTTTTTCGTTCATTTTTCTGTTAGCCTCATATTTAATTATATTAATTTATGAATATTTAGTTTCTGGAAACATCATATCCACAAGGTATTTTGCAACATTTTGAGATTTTCCAGTTCCAGGTCTCATGTGCATATGTATTCCTGGAATTGAATTTACTTCTAATAATCTATACATATCTGCAGTTTGTGGTTTAGTAATATCTTTTGATAAAAAATCTAATCCTGCATAAGGTAATCCTGGAAATGCGTTTAGCGCTTTTTTTGCAATTTCAATAATTGAGGGGTGAACAATATCAGTATAATCTTCACAAGTAGCTCCGACTGCCACATTTGAATTATGTCTAAGATAAATTTTTTCACCCTCTGGCGGAACATAATTTGTATCTTTTTGTTGGCGTGCAAGATAATTATTAACAACCTCATCAAGTTGAACTGGACAAAGACAATTTTTTCTTGGAAATGATGGATCGTCTGATTCAGTCATTCTATTTTCAGATTCTTGATTTGCTAATTGTTCGATTGTTTTAGTTCCATCTCCTATGATGTGCGCACAATCTCTGTGAAGAACTGCATAATCTCCATTTTGAGTTATGAAAACTCTATATTCTTTTCCTTCAAATTGTTCTTCAACCAAGTATGTTTTGTTAGATCCATATTCTCCACTAATTTTATCAATTGCATCTTTAACATCGCACAGATTATCTAAATCCATGTAAACTCCATGACCATGTGATCCAAAAACTGGTTTGACTACCAAAGGAAAGTTTAATTTTTGTGCGTAAACTAAAGCTTCATTTTGGTGAATTCCATCGAATTGTTCACCACTAACAACGCTAATTCCTTCTCGAGCTAATAACTTTTTTGACAAATATTTGTCTCCACTAATGACTGTTGAAGGATAGGGATTAATTGATGAATCTCGGTCAAGAATGAATTCTTTATGGCCGTGATATTCTGCTTCAACTAATTCCATTTCGGGAACAAGAGAGTTAACATTAATTCCTCTGTTTTGAAGTTCAATAATTAATAATCTTTGATTTGTGTGTAATCCTTGTAATTCAGTTTCATTTAACATCGTAGTTCACCTTGATACATTAATTCAGAATTAGTTAAGATGATTACTCCATCTTGAACTAGTGGTAGTACACTTGGAAAAACAAGTTCTTGATAATCTAATCTTGTTGACTGTAATTCCTGCCTTCGAATTGAAGGATTATCAATTTGACTCCTATATGTTTGATTTGTATCTTGAGTTTGTTTTGTTTTTATGTCATAAACGTAAGCCGCACAAATAATTCCTCGAGGATTAAGTTTTGGAACTAGTGGTTGAATTACTTGTTTTATGAATTTTTGAATATAATTTGAATTATTTGGAAACATTGCCTCTGCATAATCTGCAATATTTGAAAGAAGAATCACATCAAATTTTTCGTCAGTAAAATTTTTAGTAAGTTCAGTAACGCTTGAGCAAGTCCAACTAGGGATTTGTCCTTTTCGTAAATTTAATTGTGCTTGTTCGTAGTAATGTTTGCTTTGTAAATATTTGTTGCTGAATGTTTTTAGTTGATTAGTGTCATATTGATTGTTAAAAATGGGACTTTCTCTTATTTGAGATCCATCTTGAAATAATTGATATAGATTATCAAAAAAAGTTTGAGTTGAATCATTAAGTTGAGATCTTAGTTTTAAATATGTTTTTTTATTTAGTGCTTGAGAATTTAATTGATTTGGATTATTTTGATCTTGTCTTAGTAGAAATTTTTGATATTCTTCAAAAGATAATGTTTTTACTGCGGTCAATTTCAAGTCGGTAACAAACGCACTTAAAATATTTATGTCAAAACTTTCTACTTCTGTAGCGCCCATTGCATAAGCTTCAATTATTTGATCTCCTGAAGCACTAACTGTTAAAACTCGTTTATTTTGTAAGTCTATTTGGGACATGTATCCTGTAAGATTTTCAGTAGCGAATGAATAAGTTGGACAAAAAGAACTAAACTTACCACTTGACATCAGATTTTTTTCAAGATTTCCTTGAAATAATGATTCAACTTGAGCTGAAACTTCTTCTTGATTTATTCTCATTTCTAAACTTTGTTTTTTTGATTCCATTTTTTTTTGGGTATTTTTTTTTGAAAATTTATTCATATCTTATTCTTGCAGGACATCCTTTACAATCTTTACAGCTTTCCACATAATTTTGCATTGGATTTGATGTCATAACCTCGTCGAAACTAGCATCTTTAACCGTCAGGCTAGTTTGGTAAGTTGGATCTTTTTCAGTAACCCATGTACAAGGTGAAATTCTTCCCAGATTGTCTATGAACAAGAATTTTTTTCCACCAGGGCAAGTTCCAGTTTCTTCAGATTGAGAATCTTCTGTAAAACTATAATTAACTTTTACCTGATCTTGATATTTTTGTGCTAATATTTCAATTTCTGATTTTGTTGTTTCAATTGGTTTGTATGAAACTTGACTATTGTCTCCTTCCATTCGCCCAACAGGTTCCATGTAAGAAAAAATAACTTCATTAACTCCTAAACTTGCAGCTTTTTTTACTACTTCTTCTAACTGGTGTTCATTTCCTTTGTGGATTACAGTTCCGAGTCTAACATAAACATTATTGGTTACGAGATTTTGAATTCCTCTAATTGTTTTTTCATAAGTTTTTGGACCTCTAACTTCTTCATGAGTTTTAGCATCAGGACCATCTAAACTTACATGAACCATATTTAGTTCTAATTCACTTAATTGTTGAGCACGTTTCTCTGTAATTAATGAACCATTAGTTGAAATATCTACAATAAAACCTAAGTCGGAAGCTTTTTTTAGGATGTCGACCATATCTTTTCTAATGAATGGTTCGCCTCCTGATATTTTTAGATGTGAGAAATCTCTTTGTTTTAAACCGTCGATTACTTCAAAAACTTCTTCTGTTGATAGTTCTCCATTAACTTTTCCTTTGTTTGCACTGAATATGCAATAAGAGCAACTATAATTGCAAGAGTTGGTTATTTCCCATAAAACTCTGCCTCCTTCTTTAGGTATTCTGAAAAGACAAAAAGAATAATTTTCCAAACTTGGTTGGTTGGTTTGAGTGTCGTTTGTTTGTATATTAAGTTCCATCTTAATATATATGTATACTTGTATTTTACTTAGAAATTTCTGATGTAAATGTGTCCGTATAGTTGTATTATGTTTTTGAGAATTAAATCAAGGTTATATGTGTTGAAACTGCAACATACTTGTGTTTAAGCTACTTTTGAAAGAATTTTACCAAATAATGACTCATAATTGGGGGTAGAAGGATCATTGGTTGTGTCAAATAAATGCAACTCCCCGTTCATTCCATTTTTTTGCGCTTCTTTTTGTTGTAACAATATTTCTGATCTCTTTTGTTCGTTAGTTAATTGAGCTGCAATGCGTTTTTTAATTTCGTTTTGCGATAAGTCTCCATCTTTTAATCTATTCATCTGAGCATTATGCGTGCAGGTTACTAATAGAACATTATAATTAACTAAATCTAGAAGTTGATCTTCTACTAGTAATGCCCATTCAACGAGAATTATTCCCGATCTATCTGTTAGTTCGCAATCCAGATATTGTTTGAGGTGAGGAGCTAATTGTGCGCCATATTGGGCCATTGCATTCGAATCGTAATAAATTAATTGCGAAAGAATTGTTCTATCTATGCTATTATCTGATTTTCTAATTTGCGGGCCAAATACATCTTCTAAACTTTGTCTTGCAGATTCATACTTAGGATTTGTTCCTAAAATATCTCTTCGCATTAAATCAAAATTAACTTTGTAAACTTGAATGTTTGAATCTTTTGCTATTTGTTCAAGTTGATCGCATGCATAACTTTTTCCACAAGACATACTTCCAGTTACGCCTAAAACATATTTACTTGAATTTATTTTTTGAACTAATTCTGAATCTAATCTCATTTTTTTTCAACCTAAATTTACCAACAAACTCCATATCGTGATGGACATAATGAAATGAATTTTACTGATTTATTTTTGTTTTGAAGTTTTTTTACATTCCTCCAATCTTTAACATTTTTAACTAACACATAATTTTTATTTATGAGTTGTTTGATTAAAATGTCTAAATTTTCTTGAATTGTTTTTATGTTGAGATCTCTTTTAATTTCTTCATTAGGTTTTGAGTTGTGGATATATTGTTGTTTTAAACAATTAGTTTTTGAATTGTATTCACTTCCAACTCTTAATGCTAAAAAATGAGCACGAATTTCATCAGGTTGAGTTTTTAAAATTAATTCTATTGTATTTTTTAATCCTTTTTCATCTGCATTGGGAAGATCAAAAATCCAACTAGTTCTTACTCGAAAACCAATTTTTTTTGTTTCTATTATTGTTTTTTTGATTTGATCTGGAGTTATTCCTTTTTTTAAGCTATCTAAAACTTTTTGACTTGCAAATTCACAACCATAATGAATCCACCTAAAACCTGCTTGATGCATAAGTTTCATAGTAGTTATATCAAAAGTTGAAATTGTACCTAAACAACCAAATTTACATTTGATATTTTTTTGAATTAATAATTTAGATATTTGTTTCATTCTGTCTTTATCAACAGTTGCATTGTCGTCAAGAAAAAGAATTTTTTTCGCATTAAATTTTTGTATTAAATATTCAATTTCTTTTACTACATTTTCAGCAGATTTTGCTCTCCAACATCCCCAAAAATTAGGTGTCGCACAAAAACCACATTTCCCAAAACAACCTCTGCTTGAAAGAATAGTTCTAACTTCAATATAATCAGTTATATCAATTAAAGATCTATCTGGTACTGGCAAGGAATCTAAGTTTATTTTTTTACAGCAGGAAATATTGATTTTTAATTTATTTTTTTCTAAATAACTGATGCCTTGAATTTGTTTTAAATTTTGAAAATTAGTTTCGATTAATTGTTTTAACACAGGTTCCATTTCTGTATTGATAATTATGTCTGCATAATTTCTTAAAAATAATTCTGGTTTATGTTTTGGAGTTTTTCCACCTACAATAACTTTGGAATTATTATCTTTTGCAATTTTTGAAATAATATTAACTCCTTTAACTGCATTTGATGTGTGCAAAGGAATATGATAATCAAAAGGAATTATAGTTAATTCAGGTTGGAATTGTTTTATTATTTGTTTTATTTGTTTTGGTGCTAACTTTTTTACATCCATATCAATTACTTTTACTGTGTTATTTGATGATTGAATAAAAGTTGCAACTGTTAAAACATCGATTGGTTCAATTAGCAAACTTTTTTCACTAAATGGCATGTTTGGTGGATTAATAACTAGAACTTTCATTTTTTACCACCTAGATTCTCCACTACTTCTTGATTCGCCACATCCATAACTTCGTGAAGGTTTACTTGGTCGAGATTCACCAAAACTACTTGCTCTACTTTCGCCTAAACTACTTGCTCTACTTTCTCCTAAATTGGTGTTTGGTCTACTTTCGCCTAAACTACTAGGTCTACTTTCGCCATAGTTTGTAGGTGCAGATCTATTTTGAGAATATGTTGTGCCTGTATTGGTTGTCCTGCTATGAGGCATAGAATGTAGGATGATTAATTCAACTCCACCTAAGCCTTCTCCTGAAGATAATCTAATTTCAGTACCTTGAGTTGTATTTTTTAATCCAGTAATACTTAATCCAGGAGGTAAGTCTACAATATTATAATTATTAATTCCTGTTTGTTCATATACGTGGGCAGTATTTCCTTTTTTTTCAAGATGATAGTTTCCTGGGGGTAACATAATTGGAGCTCTGCTTGCGAATTCTACTAAATTAGCTATATCTGCTCCGTCGTATGTGCTTTTTAAGTCTCGAATTGATTTCATTTTATGCCTCCGCGATTAATTTTCGCTTTTCTTACTATAGAAGTATACTTGTATTTTACTTAGAAATATCTGGCAATTAACTGTCAATGTAGTTGTACTTATAGATTAGAATTAATTTTAATTGGCTATTGTTGTATTGGTCAAAAGAAATTTATCTAAAATATTGTGCTATTGTGTGCAGAAGTTTTTTAGCTTGAGCTTTAATTTCAGGACTAAAGAAATCTTCCATTGCAGTTACAATTCCAGGACCGCGCTCTCTGCGAGGAAATAATTGTGCGTGTAAGTGATTAACCATTTGACCTGCATATTCTCCAACATTATATCCTACGTTATGTGACCAATCGGGTGATGCGAGTAAATGTTTATGTCTCAGCATTTTTTTAGCTTTTTTTGCAGATACAGGTACGGGAGGATTATCTCTTAAATTTTGATAGAATTCAACTAGTGCTGCAGGATTTGTTTGGTATAGATCTTGAATTGCACTTAATGTTGCAGGTATTGCGTCCACGAATCCTTCTAATGATTCTCCTCTTAATTCGTCTAACGTTTCAACATGAGATTTAGAAATAACTATTGCATGTCCAGGAGTTGCAGGTGTGACTGATAATATTGCGTAAGCATGATCATTTTCATAAATGATTTTTCCTGCTTTTTTCCAAGGTTCGTATAATTTACAAAATATGTCTAAACTCATACTTATTCAAATTCAGTCGTAGTTTTTAAATCTTTTGGTTTTAATCACTAGTTAGGAGTTAAATTGAGGGGATTATGAAGTAATACTTATTTTTTTGAAGTATAACCTTCTTAAGAAGCATAAGAACAATCATTAAATGGTTTATTTATCATATTTAGGCGTTCGTAAGTTTTTTTAGCGGAGGAAGAAAATGGTAAATAAACACGTAGTTACAGCAGGAAAAGTAGTTGTAGTAGGCGCAGGAATTGTTACTGTTGCAGCTTTTTGGAGTACATCTGGAAAAAATATTTTTAATCAATTAATTGGAGAATATTTTGGAAATAACCCCGATGTGATTTCAGATCAAAGTGCTGATTTAGAAAAAGAAGTATTAGAAAAAGAATTACCTCCTCCCGAATTATTTTGGGCGCAACATTCAGTTGATTTAACAAATTTATTAACTCACGGCGAATGTGATTCTAAAGTTTCAATTAAAGATTCCGCAATCAAAAAAGTTGCTAAACAATACGCAAAATTAGAAACTAAATATGCAGAACTTGAACGAAAACTTAAAAGTGCAAAAAAACCAAATTGTAAACTGCGCGCAATACCTGAACTTTGGGAATCCTATGGAGTATGTGTTAGTGATTGTGGCAAAAAAAATGAATCTCATTATCGTTGTCGAGGGGAAGCAAACGAAGTATATGCATCATTAAGGTTACATGGAGATACGACTCGTCAAGCTAAAATAGTTTCAGATGATGTTAAGCGTAAATGTATTAAGAACTGGACTGGTAAGAAAGGAGATTGTAAAAAAAAATGTATGTATAATCCACCGCATGCAAAAAAACCATATCGGCATGGTTTAGGATTTAGAGGAACTTAATTTAAACATATTTTTTTGGTTGTTTTTTTTTGTTTTTTATATCATAATTTGTTATTGTATTTATTAAAAATTAGTTTATTCTCCAAATAATTTATATACTCAATTCTAAATAAACTAAGTTATGACGCTCACAAATCAAAAAAAAGAGAACAAACATAAGCACACACTAAAAATTGTTTTAGTTTCGGTTGTGGTTATTATATTATTAGTGCTAGTTGCAGGATATTTTAAGTTGTACAAAAGTCCAGTAACTGTTGCATATTTACATCTAGAACGAGGTGATGTAACTGTCAATACAGGAAATGGTTGGCAAAGTGCACAACAGGATATGAATTTAGGACTTGAAGATAAAGTTAAAACTGGTGCGAATGGAAAAGCGTCAATAATTCTATATGAAAGTGTGTTTGTAAGTTTAGAACCAAATACTGAAGTGTCAATTGCAGATTTGAATAAAGAACACTTACTGATCAAACAAGAAACAGGGGAAACCTGGAATAAATTTACTACAATGATGGGAGTTAATGGTATGAGTGTACAAACACCAACATCTATTGCTAGTGTTCGAGGAACATCATTTGGAGTGACAGTAAATCAAGTCATAGTTGGAGAAGGTAGTGTCGAAGTAACTAGAGGCGCTGAAAAAATAGTTCTAAAACAAGAAGAAAAAGTTGATTTGCGAGCAGAAAAATTAGAGCGAACAGTTGTTGATGAAACTGATAGAACTCGAGTTGTTGAAAGAATGAGTGAATCACTTAATAGGATGAAAGAATCAAGATCAAAAGAACTTGCAAAAAATCAATACTTAATAGATAAAATGGAAAGAAAGTATGGATTTTCTATGGAACGAGAGTTAACTAATGTTGATTCTGGAAGTAAAGATTTAGATGTTATTGAAGAAAATATTCCTGTTCAAACAGAATCCATAAAAAAAATAAGATTAACAACTGAAGAAATAATTAAAGAACAAACAAGAATTAATTCGTTAACAAAACGATAATGATATTAAGTTAAATTAATAATTTGAACAATGAAATTAAACATAAAACATTGCATTGGAATTGCACTATTGTGTTCGATAGTTTTAATTGTACTTTTCTCAATAGGTTTTTTATCACAAATACAACTTAAATTAAGTGATGCATTATATGGTGGAGGTGACGCATTAGACGCCATAGTTATTATTGAAATAGATGATTCTAGTATTAATTCAATTGGTCATTGGCCTTGGAAACGAAGCGTATTTGCAAATCTGATCAATAATATTGAAGATGCTAAAGTTATTGGGGTTGATATATCTTTTTTTGAATCAACTACTCCTGATGAAGACAATAGATTATCAAATGCAATACAAAATGTTAATTTAGTATTACCTTCTGAATTTTTTACGTTTGAAAAAACGGATGATGGAAATTTTGTGGGTGGAAGATTACTCAAACCAATAGAACAATTTTCTAAAGCAGATACTGGATATGTTAATGTTTTAACTGATTTTGATGGTATAACTCGAGCAATAAATCTAGATCTTAGTTCTGACGAAAAAAGTTTTGATGAAGTATTATATTCTAAATTTTGGAATGTAGAATTAACAACCAAACAAAAACAAAAAAGATTTTTAATAAATTATGTTGGCGCGCCTGGAAGTTTTAAAAGTTATTCTGCAAAAGAAGTTCTTGCAGGAAAAATAGCACCTAGCGCATTTAAAAATAAATTAGTTTTAATTGGTGCAACCTCAACAGATTTACACGATTCATATTTTGTACCAACATCAAAAGGCAAAGCGATGCCAGGAGTTGAAATTCATGCAAATATACTTCAAACGTTAATTACAAAAAAAACATTATCAATTGCTCCTAAATTAGTTATCATAAGTTTATTTACACTTGTTTCAATATTAATTGGGTTAGCATTTTTTTATCTGCCGTTAATTTGGACGACAATTATTTCGTTTGTTGCAATATTTGGATATTTATTCGGATCAATTTATTTATTTAAATATGGGTTGGTGATGGATTTAGTTTATGTTCCATTGGCGATTTTACTCACTTACTCTGCTGAAACAGTTTATTTTTATACAACAGAGAAAAAAGCAAAATTGCATTTAAAAGATGCATTTTCAAAATATGTTTCACCAAAACTCGTTCATCAAATAATGCAAAAACCAGATATTTTAAAATTAGGCGGTCAAAAAAAAGAAATAACTGTATTTTTTTCAGATATAAGAGGATTTACGACCATATCTGAAAAATTATCTCCTGAAAAACTTGTGAGAGTTCTTAACGAATATTTAACTGAAATGACTGTGATTGTTAAAGGGCATGAGGGTACTGTTGACAAATTTATTGGAGACGCTGTAATGGCATTTTGGGGTGCACCATTAGAACAAAAAGATCATGCAATTCGTGCTTGTCAAACAAGTTTAGATATGCAGTTTAAGTTAAAAGAACTTAGTAAGTCCTGGAAGAAAAAAGGATATCCCGAAATAAAAATAGGTATAGGATTAAGTACGGGTAAAGCAGTAATAGGAAATATGGGATCTCATTCTCGCTTCGATTATACTGCAATTGGTGATGTAATAAATTTAGGTGCAAGACTTGAAAGTATAACAAAACAATATGGTTCAGAAATTATTATTAGTAAAGATACAAAAAAAGAAATTCAAAATAAATTCTTAACAAGAAAACTAGATCTTGTTGCAGTAAAAGGAAAGAAAAAACCAGTAATGATTTATGAATTAATGTGTGAATTTGAAAAAGCTAATTTAAAACAAAAAACTATTGTTGAAATATATGAAAAAGGATTGGACTTTTATTTGAATAAAAACTGGAAAAAAGCAATTAAAGAATTTACTTATTTAGTTAAAAAATATGGTGATTCTCCCTCAAAAGTATTTATTGAGCGATGTAAACTTTTTATTAAAAATTCTCCTCCAAAAAATTGGAAAGGAGAATGGATTATGAAAAGTAAATAATATAGTTTCTGTTGGGTAAATGTTTATTAATTAAATCATTCTTATTTTTCATATGCCTATATATTTACCATCATCAAAGTTTATTGATCCTAGAGTTATTGCTGATTTTTATACTAGAGCTGCGGATAATGCAAGAGAACAAAGATTTTCTCCTGATGTATTTCCAGTAATTGGCGACTTATCTTTAGGGGAAGTGATGGGTGAATTAAAACGTCATACTGAAAAAGGAATGTGGCATTATCAAAATATTTTGAGATTTTCTAATTTTAAAGTTATATCTTATGTGGAAACTCAAGGAATAAATTCAGATGATTTAAAATCAATAACTTATGTTGATCGTCGACAACCAGATGATTGTGTTGTTTTCGCATGGCAATCTTGGTTAAGAGAAATTGCAACTGATTTTGTACAACCAAAAGTTCATGATCAAACAATAGATGATCTTGTTAGACAGGATCCAATTAATGGGCACAACTGGGCGAGAGTAAATGATCTTAGTAAAAGAAGATTAGATCTTTCCATAACTGAAACTGCAGAATTAAATTCATTAGAACAAGAACTTGATTCTCAAAAGTATTCTCAAACTAAAGCTAAAGTTTTGGCTATACTTACTGATGATAAGTATGAACAACTAATAAACTCAATTCTTGTTCCTGGAACTGATGTTTCATTTAATTATGTATTTGAATCGATACAAATTCAATATTCTGATGCTCCAGCGCTTTATGAAAAATTAGTTGATCTTCATGATGGTTTTGAATTTAAGGATGTAGCATGATAAATAAGTTACTTTTAGATTATCTTAGTAAAATTAATAAATATGAATTCTTATTTAATTGTCAGGTGATTAATTATGACTGAATTATTATACTTAAAAGATTCATACGCAAAAGAATTTGAGGCAACCATTGTAAGTGTGGAAGGTAAATTTATTATTCTTGATAAAACCTTATTTTATCCTCAAAGTGGGGGGCAACCAACAGATATTGGTACAATTAAATTACTCGAAGCAGTAGAAGATTGTGATTGTGAAAGTACTGATGGTGCAACTGATATTCGCGTAGTATTTGCAAAAAAAATGGGGGGAAATGTTAGTCATGAACTAGAAACTGAAGATCATGGACTTAAACAAGGAGATTTAATTAAAGGAATAATTGATTGGGATACTCGATATTTACATATGAGATATCATACGGCATGTCATTTACTTAGCACAATAGTTCATAACGCAACAGGAGCACTAATTACGGGAAATCAAATTGGAGTATTAAAATCAAGAGTTGACTTTGATTTAGAAAACTTTGATCGCGAACAAATTAAATCATATGAAGAAAAAACAAATGAATTAATTACTAGAGAACTTGATGTTAAATGCAGGGAATTACCTCGAGAAGAAGCATTTCAAATACCTTCTGTTCTTAAGTTAAAAAATGTGTTACCTCCATCAATTGAAATTATAAGAATTGTTGATGTTAGTTCAAGTATTGATCGTGGCAATTCTGTAGATATTCAAGCTTGCGGTGGAACACACATCAAAAACACAAAAGAAATTGGGCTAATAGAAATTATAAAAGCTGAAAATAAAGGAAAAAATAATAGAAGAATTGTATTCAAACTTAAAGATTAAAAGAAGTTTTTTATTTCTTTTTTTTATTTGTTTTTCTCATAAAATAAACAAATGCCAAACCTGCAGCTAAAGTTAAAACTGATAAAATAATAAATAATGGTTCTTTAACTGATTTAATTCCGTTGCCTAAATATGCTAATGCTAAACTTCCACTCACATGCCCTAGCATAATTAAGGGAATAAATAATTTAGCATTTAGTTTTGACATTCCTGCTAAATAAGATAATTCATCATCAGGAAATAGCGGTAAAAAATAAGCTAAAAATAATAATGATTTACATTTTTCAAAATAAAAATCATATTTTTTAATTGTTTTAGTCTTGACAATTTTTTCTAATATTTTTCTACCATATTTTTTGCCCAAATAAAATGCAATGATGGTTCCAATAACTCGTCCTATCCAATTGTATATGAATCCTGCCCAAGTTCCAAAGATGAATCCTCCTGCAATTGATACTGCATAATGGCTGAATGGGGTAATAATTACTTGTAAGATTTGTAAAACAATAAAAACTACAGGCGCTAAGTAACCAAAAGATAAAACAAAAGAACGAATTGATTCTTGGCTAGAAAAAAATGAAGAAGGAAAAATATAACCCAATACAATTAAAATGATTGGGAGTATTGTTAATGCGTACCATAAATATTTTGTTTTTTTCATTTTAAAAATATAAATAATTTAAGATAAAAAAAATTAAACTTATTTTTTCTTCTCTTCTTTAACTGTAGAAGGTAATGGTCTTAAAATTGTCATAGGAATTAAACCTTTATCAAGTTCAATCTTTGCAATCTCGATTGGATCGTATTTGATTTTTTCAAGATCTTCTTGCGTTAATTTAATTAAAAAAGGAGCACCCATAGCAATTTGTAAAGCTCTACTTCCTAAAACTCTCGCTTTTTCAAAACGAGTGATTTTTTCAGTTAATTCAACTTTAACATGTTTTCTTTCCATTTAATCACCTTATGATTGGTTCATAATTAATCTTTAATAAATAAATTTTAATTAAGTTTACGTGTATTTATGATAAAAGATTATTAAAATATAAAAAAATAGGAAAAAATTTAAAAAATTATGCCTTAATTTCTTATGTTTTAAAGTTAATTTAAACTTTAGGCAATAATTTTCTATACTGTTTTGATGTTACTATTGCTAGATCGATCATACTTAGTAATTCTTCAGTTGAAACTGCTCCTGCTCCGCCTTTTTGGAAAGAACAGATAGAATCATCTTCTAAAATACTAACTGTAAGTCTGGAATCATAAACTTTTTCTTCTTGGAATGCTGGATCCACAAGAATATTATCTCCATACTTAAAAACAGTAACTGTTACTGGAATCTTATCAATTGGAAGTTTCTCATCAGTTTTTGTTTTATAATCGATCTTTTCACCATCAAATCCAGGATATTTTGCGTCAAGCAAAGCTGCCATTGCAGCAAGTGCTACTGCGTCATATAAATTTCCTGAATCATTAATAGTACATACATCAACTATTGACATCCAAGATTTTTCACCTTCGACAATACACCATTTTTTGAAATCAATAGCTTCACTTTCACGAATTCCTCGATCAGTAATTCTAGCAAGTTCAATTGAATGAATGTCAGGAGGTCCTGATTGAAACTCTGGACTTGACATAGGATATAATTCACAATTAACCATCATACTACCTTTATTAGGTGTGTCAGGATAAGGTTTCATAACTTCCATTTTTACACCAGATATTACTACTGTTTCCCCAATTGTTACTTTAGCACTTCCTTCAGCGTTTCTTGTAACTCCGAATTCAATACTTATAGGTCTTGTTTCGTTATGTTTACGACCATCAAGTCTAGTATCCTGTTGTAATAACTTTCTTACTTCTTGTCTTAATTCACCATTCATTGTGCTTCACCTCCTAAATCATCGGTTTTTGCATTTGGCTCAGTTACAGGTGCCTCAACTTTTGGTTTTTCAGTTTTTGGTTCTGCTTTTTTAGCAACTTTTTTTGCACTGCAATTTTTTTCAGTACACTCAAATCTTTTCTTAAGTGCTGCTTTTTGAATTGCATTAATTTTATCGCAAGCTCCTTTACCCATTTCTAAAACTTTTGCTACTTCATCTTTTGTAACGGAACCGTCCATTTGGAATAAAGTAAGTTCTTTAGAAATATTGGTATAAGCTATTGCCATGTCTGTTGCGCCACCTTCAAATGCTTCTTCAGCATAATCTAGATCTACAACTAAATCATCCCCAACTTTACCCACTGCTACTGCTGCAACTAAATCTTTCATTGCAATTCCCGCATCTGCAAGAGCAATTGCTGCTGCACAAATTCCTGCACAACGACTACCTGCATCTGTCTGAGGAAGTTCAATAAAAACATCAACAACAGAGTTAGGAAATTCACTCAAATCAATTACTGGGAGTAGAGCGTTTTTTGTAACCATTGAAATTTCTTTACTTCTTCTACTAGGACCAGGTCTTACTCTGTCTCCACTTCCTGAAAATGGCATCATGTTATAATTACATCTTAATACTCCTTTTTCTGGATCTTGTAGAAATTTGGGAAATAATGATCTTGGACCATAAACTGCTGCGTATGCTTCAGTTTTTCCAATCTTAAACCATCCGGAACCATCAGCTCGAGGAATTACTCCTGCTTTTGCTTCCATTGGTCGGATATCTTCGGAATCTTTTCTTCCATCAATTCTTTTTAATGCTACCATAGTTATCACCGTTTATACGTTTTTTCTGTCAGGTCTTAAACCTTCTAAGTATTCTTTGACACGATCAGTTAAACCAGGAAGATGAGCTTCTTTCTCAATCTTCTTCATAGTTGTTACTGCAAGTAATTCGTCGCTAGGATCGTCTCCTTTAATCCAAACTACTCCGTTTTGTCCAACTAGTATTCTACAATTAGTAAATTGTTTAACTAAAGTTACCATTGAACCTTGTTTACCAATAATTCTTGGTACTTTGTGAGTATTTACTTTAATGAAACGTCCACCAGTAAGTTTTCTTAAACCAGGGCCTCTCATAGAAATATCAACTAAATTTTGTGAAGTTACGTTAACAACTTTAGTCATCATGTAATCTCCAATGTCAAAATATTTTGTTAAATCTGCTCCTCTTTCAATAAAGTCAGATGATGCTTCTTTAACTGTTAATACTGCTTCATATGCACTATTTGTGTCAACTCTCCATCCATTCATTAGGATTTCAGTTGTGCAAGCAATAATTGTATCTCCTTTTTTTGGTAAGTATTTACCGCTTAAAGGGAGAATTTTTAGAACTTTTCCATCAATATTTAGAAGTCCTAATCTACCTGCAAAAATTCTATCGTTTTCTCGGTATGTTCCAAAGGAAGGAAGGTAATCCATCCCATTAGCTAATACTTCGCCGGGAACAACCACTGTTTTGTCTTGAATTAATAATTCACTCATATGTATTCACCTTTGTATATTCTTGTATATCTTTCGTTCATCACTTTATTTCTTTAACGTAACTAATATATCTCTCATTTAGTTCAATCTTGTTTTATTTTTTTTATTTAATATTTTAGTTGGAATTGTTTTCATCAACAATATCCACGGTTATTGAACCATGAGTTGAGTTATTTAGTTTATCTAATAACTCTTCTTGAAGCCCTGCTGGAATTTCTAACTTCACAACAAGACTTCCATCACTACCCCAAACTGTTTGAAGTAATGATCCAAAATTTTTCAAAGTTCCGAAACTTTGATGTGCAAATTGTGGTGGAACATGAATTTTAAGAACTAATTTAGCAAACTTAATCGGAATGATTACTCTAAGTTTCTTAACAATATCTTCAACTTGTTCCTCTGCACGTTTAAATTCGTCGATCTTAACTTTTGCCTCTTCCATAGCATTTTCTATTCTTACTGCGGGATGAGGTAATTTTGATTTAGGATCAATTGCATCTCTACGAATCATTTCAACAATTCTTCTTCTTTTTATTTCTCTAAGTTTTTCTCTATGTTCTTGAGTTAATTGTATTTCTCCAGTACTTAGAATTATCTCTGCAACTTTTAATGGTTCACGAGAATTAAATATTGAATTCATAGCAGTTTCTGATGCTAGTTCACCTTTTTTTGCGTCTGCAAAAATTTGTTCTCCTTTTAAAACTTCTTTAATGTCGCCGGTTTTATCATATTTGTATGCAATAGCTAAATCAGCATCAATAACAATTTCAAATGTTTCTCCACCTTTTCTTAATCTTGCTAGGTTGAACGAAACACGTTCTTTATCACAACTTATTGGTCTTCCACCACTCATCATTATCACCTAAAAAATAAAAAAATTATTTTATTTTAAGAACTTTTTCAAGTTCTTTTTTAGTAAACTTTGTAAACTTTCTATCAGCGATTTTAATAAATGCTGCATCAAGACGATCTGAATTAAAATTATCGTCAAGGACTTTTTTCATAGCTTTAATTGCTAATTGTAAGCCTTGTTCAACAGAAAGTGTTTTTTTGTAATCTTTATGTAGAATTTCTTGAATTCCTTCTTCTCCTTCACCAATTGTTACTGCATAATATTCCCAAAAAGTTCCTGTAGGATCTGTTTCGAATAATTTTGGTTTTCCAGTAGGATCAATTCCTGCAACAAGAAGAGAAACACCAAAAGGTCTTAATCCTCCACTTTGAGTACAGATTTGTTTTAAGTCACACATGTTTTTAACAATTGAAAGAATATCAATTGGAGAATCATAAGTTACTCTGTGTTGTTGTGCTTTAAGTTGAGCTCTTTCAACTAAAACTCTTGCATCAGAAAGAATTCCAGACGCAGTAGCACCAACGTGTGCATCAATTTGAAATATTTTTTCAACAGCATCTGCTACAACTAAAGGATCAACTATTCTTTTATCAGTAACTAGTAAAACCCCATCATTACAAATCATACCAATAGCAGTACTTCCTTGTTTAACTGTTTTTTTAGCATACTCTACTTGGAGTAAACGTCCGTCAGGACTGAACATGGTAATCGCACGATCATATCCCATCATTTGATGATTCATTGGTTGCATTTTTATTTTCCTCCTTTGAAATTAAATGTTTTATCATTAAAAATTTTAAATATTATTTTTACGCTGCAATATATTTTCCTTCAGCTTTTTTTAGTGTTCCTGAAGATCCAATAGTTTTTACAATAACATCTTCGTTATCGATTTGTTCTACAACTGCTAGACTTGCTTTTAATTTATCTACAAACTTAGTTGCCACTCGTATCAATCCTCTCTGATTTTTTTTATTATATTTGTCTTCAAGTAGTATAATACCTGCTTCGGAACACCCTAATTCACCTAAGAATCCAGAAAAAACTCGCCAAAATGCTTTAGAAATGCTTTTTACGTCTTTAATAGGCTTATCCGAGATTATTTCATATACGATGTATCTTTTTTTCTCTCTTAAGCTCGGTAAAAGCGGTTTCATCTTTCTTTTCTGTTCAAATAGGTTTTCGGCCTTATATCAACTGAGAAATACCTTGTTCCGTCTATTTCTCTTATCTCTCGCGAATGTTATACATCTTAGAGTCATTTATAAAGCTTACGGTTCTTTATAATATATTTATAATAAGTGTTAGTTATTCGCCACTGGTTGATGGTTACAATATGCAAAAGTTTATAAATCATTAAAAAAAATCATTAAATTATGTCTCAACTCTATACTTTGATGATGGAACATATTGCAGTTTTATTAAAAGAACCGCTGAAAAGAGATGTGTCTCCTGATGAAATAACTCTTCTTTCTGATTTTGGGATGAATAAAGTGGTTTTTTCAATTGATGATGGGCCAACTGAGTTATTGGCAATTGCTTGTCCGCGTTCAGAAGACTATGATCTTTATGGTGAATTCCAATTACTCAAAAAGCTTCATGCAAATGCGGGAGACTTTTTTCCAGAACCTAAATTTTTCTATGAATCCAGTTTAGATAGACTTTTTGCGATGGAGAGATTACCTCAAAAAATGATGAGTGATGTTAAGAAATCGCCTCGTTATGATCAAATTCAATCAGCATTAGCTTTTCAAATTGGTTATGCCATGGGATTTACTTATGGGAAAACTGGACTTTTTACTGAAGAACCTCATGACGGAAACATACTTGCGTCTGACGAGGATATGCCTGTAGTTAAATTAATTGATGCGGCACATTTTATTCCTGGTTCAAAAAGAGATTTGTTTGAAATTGTTTTGAAAACATATGGTTATGAACGTGAAGAGTGCGTAGAAAATCCACGAGAATTTGTTGATGGGCTGACTCGAGGGTACAAAGCAGGCCAAAAATAATTGCATTAAATTTTAATTCTATATATTCTATTAAATTATTCTATTTAGTTATATAACAAATATTGGTTAGTATATAATACTAGTTCTTTTTCATTACTTAGTAATGGTCATTATTTTAATTAGATTATGTTTTAGAGGTAAATAAAAAATGACTTACAAAAATGAAAATTCACAATCGATGATTAAACAAAATAATAACTCAAGTAAATCTTACGCTTTAGCAAATATGGGATTTAGCGGAGTTCAGTTTTGTTGTCTTATTGAAGGAATGTATCAAATTACCCAACAAGACTTAAGTTTTCCCCACATTGGTGCGTTGGCCCTATTTTATGCCGTCGCTAGTGCGTTAAAATCTGCTTATAATGCAGACATAACTGTAGAATTTACTGACAGACAATTAGAATTATCATCTAGATTGGATATGATTGAAAAAAAATTAGAAGATATTTCTGATCGACTTAATGATCCATAAAATTAAATTTAGGAGAATAAAAAAATGACAAGAAGACAATTTTTACAAGACGCAGGAGAATTTGCACTTACATTAACTGGCCTTGCAGGATTAGCACACATAGCACAAGGTTGTGCAGGACCAATGAATCAAGTTCAAAGAAAACTTAAAAAATTATTAAATGAAAATGGATTAACTCTTGACGATACAATGGCGCGTGGAACTAATTCTCAAAACTTAGTTGCTCAGTCTATGGATAAAAGGTTGACAAAATCTCTGAATAGTTTTGGATATGAATTGGACCGAGTTTATAGTTATTGCATCACCGGATTATATGTTGCTGCTTCAAGAGATTATTTGGGCAAACAAGAAAAGGAAGTTTTTGAAATTGAACATATGTCTGCAGCAGTGGCTTCCGAAGGGGAATACGTGTGCATCCAATATGATGTCCCACAAATTAGATTACTAGATTCTAGAGAAAAAATGCTTTTTTTTGAGTGGCAAAAATTGGTTGAAGGAGAATCTACTTTTTAGGAGGAAAAATAAAATGATGAATAAAGAAGAAGGACCAAAAGTAAAATTTACACATGTCGATCCAGTTCGAAGAAACTATGAATTTGAATTTGAAGGACAAAAATATGAATTAACTGGAAACAATGAAAGAGTGCTAGAAGTGCACACTTTAGAAGGTGCTATTGTTGGAAGCGTTGTTGGATCTGCTCGAGGAGGAAATGTTTTTTTAGGATCTAAGTATACTAATAACTTAGGAACATATACAATTCAACCTGATGGTAGCTATTTAATTGCAGATGTAATAACTGAGCATCCTTTAGATCATTTAATGGAAGCTTACGATGCACAACCAGCAGGTGAAAGAGAAAGACCACCAATAATTTTAGAAATGAGAGTATAAAAAAAATGATGCGAAGAAAATTTTTAAGTGATTCAGTTAAGAATGCACTTGCTCTCAGTTGGTTATCAAGTGAAATGCAAGGTTGCGAATTAACAGAAACGGGCAATGAACAAAGATTGGATTTTACAGTTGCAGAACTTTTCGAACATAGATTCAAATTTGAAAGAGGTGGACAAAATTTTGTTTTACAACTAGATGTTACTTCGTTAAGTGAGCACCAATATTTTGAATGGAGTTTATTATCTGGCGAAGAAGAATTGGGTTATCTCACAGGATTCGTGCCAGAAATTGAGACTAAACTTAAGCCTGCACGCATAACTTCAACTACAACTTATATGACCGGGGAGACCATAGTTCATAATAGACCAGATCCTGACAGTCAAATGGATTTTATTGAAGGAACTAATTTTAAAAAATTAGGCGGAATATATGTTAATTCTCGTCCAGATATGGCAATAACCTATGCCGAGGATTCAAAAGGAGAATATGTTGTGGCAGTTTCGAATTTAAAAAATCTTGCGCCAACAATTGAACCAGTTCATCCACTACAATATCTTATTGAACAATGTGTGAGAACAGAATAAAATGATTAATTTATTTACAGGTGAAAAATATGAATGATGAACAAGTTACCGACGAATTTGGACCAAAAATATCTTTTTTAACTGTAGATCCACTTGCAGAAAGATATACTTTTTTGTGTGCAAGCAAAATATATGTGTTAAAAAAAAATATGGCAGGAGGTTGGTCTGCGTTAGATCGTCAAGAAAAAATCTTGTTTGGCTACGCTGGAGGAACACCCTCTCAAGGAACTATTTCAGTAAAATCTAATTCGAGAAGGTATGTTGGAATTTATGATCGAGAAGAATCTGGAGCTTATATTATTAAAGATGATGAATCTCCACAAGGAATTAATTGTCATCCTTTAGATAAGTTAGTAGAAAAAGCATTTGGATTAGAATAATAATTAAATTTTTATTTCTAAATATTTTAACTCCATTTAATTTTATAATTATTTCTATCTGGGGCAGTTGTTTCATACATCATTTTGAATACTTCATCTCCTGACGCATACAAAGTTAATTTTCCCTCAGTCGGATTTGTAACGTCTGCTGTATAAACTGTACCATCAAGAGTTACTTCATTCCAAGCATGTCTTGAATGGGGTGCATCCAAATACATGTTGCCTTTAACGAGACTACTTTTTATTCCTGCTGCTTGACACATTAATTGAAAAATAACTGCTTTGTGTCTACATACTGCTTTATGAATTGTTTGATCGTCCATTCCCTCTGCACGCAAATCATTAAAACAAACTGTTTTGTTGCCTACATCTCTTGCTTTTCTCGTCACAAACCAACCATCATATTGGATGCGGTCATTGATATATTGATTAATTAGTTGAACAACTTTGTGTTCGCCACCTTGAACTCCTAATTCGAATAAATTTTCAATTGCAAATTGTTTTGCTGCAATTAGATAATTTCTTACTTCTCCTTCAACTTTTCTGAACCTAAATTTTTCTCGATCTCCTCTATAAAAATCATCTTCTTTTTGACCCATGTCAGTATATCCATCGGGAAGCCACAAAGGAATTCCTTTTTTAACGTGATCTCCTTCACAGGGGAATAATTTATGATCGAGAATAACTTCAAAGTCTAATGATCTTTTGAGATATCTTTGTTGACGTTCAGGTTCAAAAATCCAACTAATTGCTTCATTCCACAAATGAGTAATATTTGCAGGATCATTTTCAAAACGAGTAAGAACTGTTTCTAATTGGAATTCATTAACTGGTGGTTGTCTTTTTTGTCCATTTGGTTCATCAACCCATTCAAAACAATTTAATTGATTGGGATTTTCGTGAAAAATTGTTAGAACTAATGCTCTTTGTTGGGGGGTTAATTTATCTGGCGTAAATGCTCCTAATATTTCATGCATTTGTACTGCTGCGTGCCTATGTGCCATAAATTCAACCTCAACATAGTCGATTTAGGTGCAGGCATTTATAAATGTTTTGCTTAAGGAGTATTTGCGAGTGGTAACCATTATTTGATCCTCGATATTGTTGATTGGCCAAATATTAACCATTTGAATAATTATAATAAAATAGAATTGATAAAAACAATTATAAAAAAAATTTAAACTGTAAAGTTTGTAAATTTATGATCAATGAAAATGAGAAATTGGTGACAATTAACATAGTATTGAAAATTTACTTTTTTGCTTTTTTATTCTTCAGTATCTAATGACACATTAACAGCTT
>JABGYH010000004.1 GCA_018675335.1 Candidatus Woesearchaeota archaeon | reverse complement strand
TTCAGTTACGAAGAATCCGTGCGTACTAGAATTGCCATCATATTTTGTTGAGTCTATTTCGCCTTCTCTTTTTGGGCGAGTGGTCCATCGATAACTTTTTACTGCTCCATCTATTGAGCTACTTTTTCCTACTCCGCTTGGCCCACATAATAGTTCAAGTTTACCAGCCATTGAATGCGCCCCATCTGCTTCTTCCAAGTTCATTAACTGCATAATCAAATTCTTTTTTTGATTGTTCAAAAAATTCTAAATCGTCTGCACTTAATGCTTTTGCTTTGGCTAATAATCTGTTGTAAAATTTGGAGTTTCCTGCTCGGACTTCTTTAATGAAATTAGTTGGTTTTATTTCTCTTTGAGAATTTATTGTTGAAAATGGAAATGAGGATAAACTTTTGTAAATTGAAATTTCTTTACTTTTTACTTCAAGTTCCCATAAGTATAGGGGTGCAAATATTAGTTTTTTTACTTGTTGTTGTTCTAGGGTAAGTTCTTCAAAATCTCGATCTAATGCGCCATTAAAAGCTCCAGTAACATATGTTTCATTAACTTCGCGTTCTCTAGTTAAACTTCTTAATGCTAAGTAATTAGAATATTGTCTGTTAATTGCAAAAATTCTTTCGTCAAAATTGTGTCTATAATCTGCTTCGTCAAGAATGAATCCAAAAGTTTTTGTAAATGGTCTTTGTTTTGCAGCAGCCATTCTTCGTTTACCTGAGTGTGCAGATGCTGCGATCATTTCATATTCCGGATCTGTTATGGGTAATTCAGTTTCAATTAATATGTCGAGAGGATTTTGGTCGTCTCCTCGCATTAGGCTTTCTCTGAGGTGATATAATAAATACATTCTTAGTGGGAAAAGTTGTTTGACTTGTTCAAATGTTTCAAAATAATATGTTTCTGGATTGTATCCTGTTAATGCTTTTGCTAGATTCATTTCGGGATGTTCTTTCAAGTATTTCTCATTTCCTTCGCGGTCATGTTGGAATGTTGGGAAAAATAATATTTGGGGAAATAAGGCGAGTAAATTATTCAAATCAGTTTCATTGTTAATTGCATGCATGGCTTTAAGTTCATCAAAGGGATTTTGAAATTCAGTTTCGGGAAAAAAGGTTTGTTTAAAATATTGAGTAACTCTTTCTTGCATTTCTTCGGGAACATCAAATAGTTCGAGGATCATTCCGATGCACGCAGATTCTGCTGCATGAATCATGTCTTGTCTATTCGCATCAAGAAATTGTTTATCGTAAGTATTAACTTCAACATCATCAAACAAGTCTAAGTTTTCTACGTATTCTGTTGTTTGTTCGGGCAAGTTTCCAACTCGTTGTTTGAATGTTTTTGTAAACCCATATCTTCTAAGTAGTCTAAGAACTAAATCATTGTGGTGTGTAAGAAATAGGGTTGTTTTAACTGTGTCGGGTCCTAATTTTTGTTTTAATTCAGTAATTCCATCTAAGCATACGACTTGCTCACTTATTTGTTCACCACGTTTTAGTGCTTGAGTAATATCTGTGGCAAATCCATATCTGTTACCTAAAAAATCGTGGGGGGCAATTATTTGTCCTTCAGTTAATAATTTTTCAAATGCACTTTCGCTTACAAATCGTCTGTCAATTCCGTCTGTTTCGCCAGGTCTTTTATTTCTAGTTGTATACGTGTATGCTCTAGTTTTTTCTCCAAATGAGCTACTTTTTCCTACTCCGCTTGGCCCACATAATAGTTCTAAAGTTCCAGTATGCACCATAATTGAGTCTATTAATAATTATATTATATAAAAGTTACTATTATTTAATTACTATTAAGTAGTTATTTATTCTCGCTTAGGTGGTAGGTTAGAATTGCACTTTTTAGTTCAAAAATAGTTTCAAATAAATTGATTAAATACGCTAGAAGTTTTATATCTTTTTTTGTACTATTACAAATTAAATCAATTTGTTTTCGTATATTGATTTCGATGGTTCCAATTTCTTTCATTTTCATAATATCAAAATCAAAAAAAGTATTATACATTTTCATAATTAATTTATTTATTGATTCAAATAATGTGATTATTTGATTACTTGGTTTCTTTTTTGTTTTAATGAGCTCTCGAGATATTATCTTGAATATGTCTGATCCAATTTCAGTTTGTTCAATGATTGTATAAAGTGGTCCTTTTTTTTTAGGTCGAACATCGTATCCTTGATTTAGTAATCGACGACAAAAGTCGGTATGTCTATCAACAAGTCTATCTTTTAATATTAATTCGGGAAGTGAATCATAATCTTCACTTTTCATTGTGTCAAGAACTTCTTGGGATATTATTTCGATTGCGTGTGCACTTTTTCTCAAAATATTATTAAATTCTGAATGATCAAGTTGTGATATTGCTTTGATTTCAACAACGTGTTTTTTGATATTCATGATTTCAAACGCATGGCAAGATCTATCAATTGTGTTTTGTATTGTTTCAAGTTCTTTTGTTGCGTTATACGTTATGTTTGCTTTATCAAATCCTGCTTTGTAAATTGCAACGATTGCACGGCTTAACATTACTCCTGAATCAGAAAGATCTAAATTTATTTCAAGTTCTTTTGGGATCTTTGGTTTGCTTAATATTCTTAGTGACGATCCTTCTTCTTCTAGTTCTAATTCATCTCCTGCGGTAATGTGCTGTTTTTTTACCCATTTTGCGGGTAGGCTGATTGTGAGTGAACTTGGACCATGTTTTACAATTTTTCTCTTCATTTTGATATTTTCTCCAAATATAACCAAATAACCACTAATATGTATATTGGTGACATTAAATATATATAAAACTTTTGCTAGATTTAGTTTAAATTCCGAATTTATCAAAAATCATTCGGTGGGGCGGTACTATGAATAAAAAAGATCTTCAAATTTTGTGTCATTTAAGAAATGATGCGCGAATGCCATTAACTAAAATGAGTAAAAAAACGAGAATTCCAGTTTCAACAATTTTTGATCGTCTTAAAGTGAGTGAAAAAGAATTAATTACTAAACACACAAGTTTAATTGATTTTTCGCAGTTAGGTTATCATGCACGAGTAAACATTGCACTTAAAGTTGATAGGGAGCATAAAATTAGTGTTAAAGATTATTTGCTTGGCCATGAATCAACAAATTCAGTGTATAAAATAAATAATGGTTTTGATTTTATGGTTGAAGGAGTTTTCAAACATATTAATCATATGGAGCAGTTTATTGATGATCTAGAATCTAAGTTTAATATTGAGGAAAAAAAGTTTTTTTTCATAATTGAGGATTTAAAACGCGAGGCATTTATGAGCAATCCTAACTTGTTGCCTCAGTAATATTTTTTTTATTTCAGTTCTATTTGTTTATTGCCGGAATCTTTCCGCGATTTGAAACTTAATACTTAAATTAAGGTTTGGCAGTTTTCATAATTGATAGTTTATGAATTCAGTAGGAATAATTGGATTGGGGAATATTGGTGTTGCGCTTTCGTCAGTTATTATTGGTTCAGAATTAGTTGACAAACTCAAAATCTATTCTCGTAATTATGATGCAGTAAAAAGTTATTCGCTTGACTTGGACGATTTTTCTTCTACGCTGAAACCTGCAACAAACATTGTGGCCTGCAATTCGTTAGAAGAATTATTGGATGTTGATGTTACTGTTATTTGTGTTCGCGCAGATTTTAAAAATGGATCATCAAAAGATTCTCGCATTCAAGGTCTAAAATATAATTTAAATATGATAAAAAATATTGCTAAAGTTTTTAAAAAATATTCTGGAACTGTTTTAATGGTTACAAATCCAGTTGATTTGATGTGCAGGTATTTTTTTGAATCTTCAGGTTTGAATTCTAATCAGATTTATGGAATTGGATCCAATCTTGACACTCAAAGATATCAAACAGTACTTTCTTCAATTTATGGTGTGCCGATTGATCAAATAAGTGGTCAAGTTATTGGAGAGCATGGGGATTCTATGGTTTTGCTTTTTTCATCAACATTGGTTGAGGGAGGTCATAAAAATTATGATAAACTCAAAATAAAAAAAATAGTTTCTAAAAGATCATCTGTGATTTGCCAGGGTGCAGGCAGAACTAGGTATGGGCCGGCAGGAGTGACTCTTAGAACTCTCAAAAGATTGATGGGGATTTATGATGGGGTTGAACAAATTTCTACTTTTCATGAGGGAATTTATGTGGGGTTGCCAATTAGTTTTAGTAATTCAAGTTCCCAAGTTGTATTGCCTAACTTAAGCCAAGAAGAACAAAGTGCATTTGAAATTAGTTGTGCTAAGTTAAGAACTGTTTATGGTGATGTTGCTTGAATGCAAGTAAACAAACAGAAAATTTGTCTAACTTTTTATTTGAAGAAGCCCAAAATAAAATAAAAATTGCAACAAATTTTTTTTTCCCTAAAAGTAGTGTGCAAGTTAAAAGAAATATTGGCAGTGTAACAAATTATGTTTGTGAATTAATTGTTAATGAAACAGAATTATTTGGAAAATATAGTTTTTTGGGTATTTCACAAGCATCGTTATTAAATAATTTAACTTGTGATGAATTAAAAAACTTATTAGAATTACAAAATCAATATTTGGAAAATGGTAAAATTGGGTTATTACATGAGTTTAAAGCTCTTAAATTTTTTCAAAAAAATCTTCCCGCATATTTTTCTGAGCATGTCTTGTATAAAAATGGGGTTTTGTTGTCATCAAAGTTAAGTGGAACTAACTTGCAAGATTTATTTTTTGTAGATTCAATTGATATGGTGCAAGTTTTTAAAAATTTATTTTATGCGTTGCAAAGTATTCATTCTTTATCTCAAAATTATTTAGGGTATGTTTCTAAAACGTTTTCAATTGATACCTCAAGTTCAGATACCTTGGAAAAATTTAAATCAAATTTTTTTAACAAATCTAATTTGATTGCGCGCATTCAATCTTTTTCAATTCCCCCTGATGAAATAAGTTATTTTTTGGATGCTTATTCTAATATGGTGGAAGTGATGCGCCCGTTTATTTTAAAATTTAATAATCTGCCAAGAGATTGTATTATTTATGGGGATTACAAGCCTGAAAATATTATCATCTCATCTAATTTTAGTTCTGAAGATGAGTATAAGGTTGGACTGATCGATCCAGATCTTCATCTGGGGAGACAATCATTGGATATTGCTAGATTAATTAGTAGAACATCTTTTTTTTTTCTTTATTCTGGAGTGTCTGAAGATATAAAACGTAATGTTAGAGAGGGTTTGAATTCTTTTGTTAAATTATATAAATCTAAGTATTCAGTTAATGATGAAGAAATTATTTTAGTTGCGACAATGGATTTGATGAATATAATGAGTACTTATTTAAAATTAAAATCTTCTAAAAATTTTTCAAATAATGTAGTTCACAATTTTCAAAATAGATTTTTTATATTTGCTATTTTTAAAGAACTTTTTGATTTTAAAACTGGTACGCAAAAAGTTATAAATGTGGACAAATTCATAGATTTATTTTATTTTAACCTTGAATCTTCGTAATCTTTTCGAGGTTTTAATAATAACACTTAAATCTATATTTTATTAGTATTTTATTTGGTGATTAGAAATGAATGATTATTATTCGCGTCCATGGTTAGTAAGTCGTAAATACTCTGCGCAAGATACTGTTATCAATTTTGGTAATTTTAAATTGGGTGGTAAAAATCCTCCTGTAATAATTGCGGGACCTTGTGCTGTTGAGGGTAGACAGCAATTAATTGATACTGCAAAATCAGTTAAAGAAGCGGGTGCACACATTCTTAGGGCTGGCGCTTTTAAACCGCGAAGTCATCCATATTCTTTTCAAGGACTTGGTGCTGTTGGATTAGATTATCTTGCAGAGGCAGGAGAGTTAGTTAATATGCCTACTGAGTCAGAAGCAGTTGGTGAAACTTATTTGGAGTTAGTGGCTCAAAAATGTTCTATTATTCATATTGGGACTAGGAATGGCAAATCTTTCGAATTACTTAAAAAAGCAAGTTCTATTGCTCAACAGTATGGCAAGCCAATCCTTTTAAAAAGAGGGGAATCAGCAACAATTTGGGAGTTTTTAGGTGCTGCAGAATATATTGCGTCTCAAGGTTGTTTAGATATTATTCTTTGTTTGAGGGGAATTAGGACGTATGAAAATATTGACAATGGATTAAAAAGATATACTTCGGATATTGATTCAATTCCAATTTTAAAACAACTAACGCATCTTCCCATTATTTTTGATCCATCTCATGCGTCAGGTAATCGAAGTATTGTTCCTGCATTAAGTTATGCGGCTATTTTGGCCGGGGCGGATGGTTTGATGATTGAAACTCATTTAAATCCTGAAAATGCAATGAGTGATGCACCTCAACAAGTAACTCCTGAAACATTAGCAGAAATAATTAAAACTATTGATCAGTTAGTTGGGTGTGTGGGTAAGGGTACTTAAGTTAGAACTATCCAGAAAATTTACAACTTTTTTGGCTAAACCCTTATAAATTTCATTTTTATTATTTTATTTATATGATTACAAAAAAAGAAAGACTTCTTTTAAGTCAATTGAGAAATAATTCTCGATCTAGCCTCTCAAAAATTAGTAAAAATACGGGAATTCCAATCTCTACTTTGTGCGAGACATTGCAAAAGTTGGAAAATAAAATCATTTCAAAACATGTTTCGTTAATGGATTTTAAAGAAGTAGGTTTTGGGCTAAAACAATTATTTGTGTTAAATTCTTCAAATAAGAATAGTTTAAAAGATTTTTTATTAAGGCAATCTTGTGTGAATTCAGTTTGTTCTTTGACTGCAAATCATGATTTTTTTGTGGAGTGTTTGTTTAAAAATCTTAAAGAGGTCTCAATATTTAAAGAAAAATTGGATTTTTTAGATGCGACTATTGAAGAAGAAAATTTTATTTTAGAAGAATTAAAAAAAGAAGAATTTGGTTTATGATTGTGGTTCAAGAATTGCTCTATTTTTTTCATAAGTATCATTAGCAGTTAATATTTTTCCAAATCCGGGTTTTTTTTCGGGATCAATAAATGCCCATTCTTCGAGTGTGTCTAACCTGGTTTCATCAATTCCTCGAGCATATAATTTTCTCATGTGTTTTGGTTTTTGAACTCCGAACCTAAAATATTTTGTTGCTAAGGTTCCAGTTAGGCCTTCATCATGAAGTTTTTGAACAACACTCGGTTGACAACCTAGGCCTGCTTCTGAATATTGATCTATTATTTCAAGTGCAATTATTGGTGCTGGACATTGATTATAGAATGGTAAGAATCCTGTATCTATCCAATGCGTATCTAGGAGGGACAGAGTTGTTACTGCGGTTTCAGGAGTTGTGTTACTTAAAATATGTTGCATGAATGTTCGTTTATCGGGTTTTTTTTCACAATCCGTTCTGTGTTTTGATCTTCGTTTTTCTTTTGCATAAATTTTATTTACTAACGGAACAAATTCAGATCCGTGTGTTTTAATTATTTTCTCAATTTGTGGAACTTTTTTAAATCCGAAATTAAAATATAGTGAGATGTGTATTTCATCGTCTAAATTGCTATGTTCGTCTGCAGTAATTCCCATTCGAGATAATTTAAAAATATCTTCATCAGAATAATCTTGTCGTTTTAATTCAATATAGTGGGTAATATTTCCTCTGACTTGTTCTTTAATTTTTGGCCATTCTTTTGGATTTATGTTTCTTGTTTTGGGATAGTTTGCGATATGATCCATTACGTGATGTTGGGATATTTGCGCATCATCAAATATTCTCCATAATTCGTCAAATTGTTCAATTGTTGTTACTCCATGTCGTTTGGCATAGTCTAAAAAATAAACAGAAGGTCCATCCTGAATTGCAGTTCTTAGTTGGTCTGCAGTTGCATCAGGATATTCTTTTTTTAGTTGGGTAAGGTCGCTACAATTTAATGAAAAATTCCAAGTGTCATCTCTAGTTCTCATTGCTACTTTTAGTATGTCTTCAAGAGGTAGATCTAATTTGTCTTCTGCAAAATCTTGATTTGCATCAGGGCAAGGTTCTTGATAATCACATTCAGCAATATGTCTTAAACAAGTATCTAACTCACGAGGAGATCTTTTTTTTATATCTTCAACTTTAGCTTCGGCTATTGTTTGTTCAACAAATTCAGAAATATTATCTCTCAATGCATATGCGGTTAAACCTATTGCTGCAAGCATTGCAAAAATTGTTATTGTTGTTTGCTTTCGCATCGAGCCTTAAGTATTTTAATGTTTTAAAAAGTTAAGTAAATTAGAAACTATGTGTTTTAATGGTTAGTTTGGAATGTTTTATTTGGAGTAATTAAAATAAGAATGATTCAGATTATGATCTTGCAATATCAACTCCATAAAGACAAAGTCTGGCGTGATTTTGTTCCATAAACGATGTGCCTTTTTTTGTTGCGTGGTATGTTTCATCATCCGCTAAAGTAATATAGCCTGAATCTTTTAACCATCTAATTGCAAGACTAGCACCACTATTGGGATCAGATTTATCATCAGTAATTGCATATAATATTTGAGCTAAACCTTCTGGACCGCCATGAATTTTTTTCGCTAATCTTGGTAATTCATCAAATCTTTCTTGCATTTCTCTTGTGTTTTCATGACGTTTTTTTCCGCGAAAATAAGCATATGCTAAAACTTGATCAAAATGCTGTTGCATTGTTTGATATCTTTCAGGCCCTAGCAGAGCTAGATGTGCTTTAGTCGCTATGAAATCAGGAGTATTAGTGTTATCTGCTAATATTTGTTGAATTAATTCTGCCATTTAATTAGCTTAGTGTGTTTTTTATATGATGTTATATGTGAACTTTTTAGAACTAAATTGGTTGAAGCTAATTGTGTGCAGTTAATATTTTTAGGAAAAAAATTTAATAAAAATAAGAAAAAATATTTAAAAAATTTTTACCTTGTTCCTGCATAAAAAATTTCTTCTATGCTTACATCGCCAGGTTCATAATTTCCACTTCTAGGACTTGGTTTTTTCTCTGGTGGTTTTGGTTGAGGTTTGAATGTTGTTTGTGCAGTTTCATGCTCATTTTTTTGTTCTGTTTTTAAAACTTGCACGGGATTATTGTTGATTCTTGATAATTCTTCTCGCATCACTCTAATTTGTGAGTCTAATTGATCAATTCGATTTTGCATTGATTCAAGTCTTGTTGCGTGAGTATTTACCATTCCAACTGTTGTTTTTAGAATTAAACTATGTTCTTGATTTTGTGGGGGTGCACTTGGTGTTGGTTGGGGTTGAGAAAAACCTTGTTGGGTTGGAGTGGTAGTTTCAGGTGTTAAACTTCCAGGGGTTGAATTGGGAGTACTTGCAGGACTTACATTAATTGTTGTTTCGGATCGTAAGTCTTTTAGATCTCCGCCAGTTCCTTGAGCACTGATTTGTCGTTCAGCCATTGTTACTGCTTCACTCATACTTTTTGCCATTCCATGTCGCAAAAGATCTCGCGCCAAATCATTAATTTGTTTTACTTTATCAATATCCATTAAGATCACCTTTTTTTTGTTATAAATATGAAATCTGAATTAATGTGCTAAATAGTTTAACTTATATTAACTTATAATTCAAGTCTATCTAAGAATTTTGTATAATTTAATTAAATATAAACTTGTCGAAACTCCATATTGGGAGTAACTGATGTTTAATGATTAGTTTTTAAACGATTAATTGAAATTTAGCTAATTGGAGTGTTTTACGTTAATTAATTATGTGGTTATTTGTTAGTTTTTAAAGAATTAGATTGAGGTTAAGTGAATAATAGTCATTTAACTTTGTAAACTGAGCCGCGAACTCCTGTTGAAGATAATACAAATCGTCCTTTTGCTTCATCAACATAATTTACTCCTTTATCATATGCACGGTGCATGTTTAATTTTTTAATAATTCCTGGTATTCCTATGAGTGCGGTTTCATCGAGTAATGCATTTGCATTTAATTCTTTTCTATACCTGACGGAGAGTTCTACATTGTGTGCTGCAAATGATAGCGCACTATCAAATATGATTCCTCTAAATAATGGGTTAGTTACTAATCTTTCATAAAGCATAGGGGATACTTGTCCTCCAAAGCTACCAACAACTAATGCGAAAGGAACTTTTCGTCTATCAAAAAATTTGTAATCTGCAGAATAAAGATTATCTCCTGAGTATATTTTTATTTCTCCAGTTTGAAATGGTTTGTTAACAAAAGGACTTTTTCCAATTAATGTTCCATCCAATTTAGTTTCAATTGAGTCATCAACTTCTTTATCGATTGGGTCAACTTGTGTTAGATATATTTTGTCTCCTTTTTGTAAATATTCAATTTTTACTGGAAATCCTAATTCTGCTTCAACTTGTTTTGCAATTTTTTCTAATTTTGCAAGTTCTGTTTCTGTGTGTGGACTTCTACAACCATTAACAATTGAAGTTCCGTCTTTCCATTTTTTTTGCAAGATCCCGTTTCGTTTTCTACTTTTGTAAACTCCTTTAATTTCAGGAACTACTAAATTTTTTGGGTATCTTCCCTTGAATGTTTTTCGAACTAACTGCGCTTTTCCATCACGCATTTCAACATAGATTGAATTATTTCCTTGCGAAATTGCATCGCCTTGACCAACAGTACATTCAAGGAATGTTCTTTGTTCAAAATCTCCTTTTCTTGAAGAATAAATAAATCCTGATTTATCTGGTTGGATGTATTCGTTTGCGAGGGGAAAATATTTGACTCCTTGCGGTATCATTCCCCAATTTTGTTTGTATAAAAAATCAAATATGTTTAAAAATAATTGTCGTCCAGTTTCTGTTTGAAATATGGCCAGATCTGATTTTCTTTTTTCATCTGAACCATATTCGTGCACGGCATGTTCGTGAGTGGATTGAAGTAAACCTGATGGTCCTCCAAATTCATAAGTGGAATTACTTCTAAGAATAATATCCGCATCTTCTTTTGGAGTTGCAGAAACAATTGCGCCTGCAACAACCATTGCTGCGCGGGATAATTTTTCAGCCCAATTAAAGTCTGCAAGAAATTCCCCTCTTAAACTAACTTTATCCTGTAAATAAATATCAAAGAATGCAGTAATAAACGGCATAATTACATTAACTGGGATTGTGGTTACAACTTCAACATTTTCAAAAATGCCAGATTCATCTTTTTCAATTATTTTTTCGAGTAATTCAAGACCTACTCTTTTTGCACCTCTAGACATTACTGCGGGTTGTAATGGTTCTGCTAATAATTCGCTTGCAGCAGGATATCTTGTTTCAAATCCGTCTAGGTGTGCTTCAATTTTTTGTCGCACCATATCAAAATAAATTTTAAAATTTTCTTGACTTGCTTGGCCTGCCCAAGACCAAATTCTTTTTTTTCTTTCTTTCCAAGTTAACTCATCTAGCATTCCAGGCGTATAAATCTCTCCTTGAACAACTGATTGTAAAAATCCAAATTGATTATCCAGTAGATCTATAAGTCTATAGCCGATTTGTAGTTCTTGATTAAACAGTTTTCTTATTCTGTTAAAATCATCTTGAGTAAATACTTCTCCATCTGTTGGAGGGGTTAATTGTTTTTTAACAAGTGCTGCGCCTTGATCTTTTGCGTAATAATTTTTATAAAACCAATGTAGTGCATATCCGCATTGTTCAAACAAATCTTTATGTTCTTCATCTGTTTTATGAACTAGCATTTGATCATATCCAATGCGTGCAACAGTTGTTTCAAATAATGTGAAAAGTGATTTTAAAACTTCAAATCCTTCGGGTTCTTCTAAAAGTTTTTTATTATATGCAATTGAACTAAGTCTATAAGTTGTATCGCTTTGTAATTTTTTTGGTATGTCATCAAAGTCTTGGTTTCCACTAACATATGCGAGTGGTTTTCCTTGCGCATGTGCAAACACTCCAAAAAAAGTTGAGTTTCCCATATCTTGTGTGAAATCATGTTCGCCATATGCAACATCTTCAGGATAAAATGTTTCATCAATTTCTGCCATGAAGTATGCATATAATTCTGGATGGTTAACAACTCTTAATTCAATTGGGCCTACAGTTGGAACTAGTTTTGATAAGTCTTCTCGTAGTCTTTCAACTTCTTGATTAATATACTGTTCTAAGCTTTGTTTAGGCTGCGAGTCTGTCATATATTGTCCTCAATTCAGTTGTTTTTACGCAATATCCTGGTATGTCTTCTGATAATTGTGTTCTATTTCTAAATGCTTCAAGAAATCTAAACCTGTGTCGTGGTAAGTCTTTTCCTGATGGTTTAACTAAGCTTAAATGTACTGATTCTGCTTTTACTCCAGTTTTATTTCCAAAATAGGTCCTAAATGCTTTTGCAGTTTTGTTTACTGCAGTTACTGGAACAAAAACATGTTCTGAGTTTGAATTTTCTGCTGCACCCACAATTCCTTGCAAAAACAAATTTAAATAAATGTCTTTTGGTAGTGCTTTTAAATCAGCACCTCCTTCTGCAGAGTCAATTAGTAACACATCTTGTTGGTTACGAGTTTTACATCTTGCCATGATTGTTGCACCTATTGGATCTTCCCATACTGACCCGATTGTTCTTGGAACTAAGTGTTGTATTGCAATTGCGGAATCTGCATGATAATATAATGCATTTAGATTTTCTTTTTCTTGTTCTTTTGATAAGAATGCACAACAAGATAATCTGTTTCCATCAAATAAATCCATTAACGTATAAGGTTGCATTCGACACATTATTTCATCATGTGCATGTTTTCCTTCAAACATAGAATTAATTCGTCCAACCATTGATTCTAAAATTATTCTTTCTGTTTCATCTTCATCATCAATATAATCTTCTTTAATCAGGCCTAATATTGATTTTGCAGAAGCTTCTTTTTGAGCTGGTAAAGTTAGCGTTGATTGTAATACTGCTAAGTCTTTTTTAATTTCGTGAAAGAAATATGTTGCGGGAATTTCACATCTAAAAACGTGATGTCTTGCTTGTTCCATAAGGTTGCTATCATATGCATTATATGCTCGCATTAAATTTTCTCTTTTTCGACTAATTAGTCCATATACTAATAATTCTGTGGCATCAACTGGACTAACAGAACTTATGAGTCCTGACACATTTCGCATTCCAATTTCTAATCCTTGTTCAAATCCTGCAAGTCTATTTTGTTTTAATTGTTCTAACATTAAATATTTTTTTACTAAGTCTCTTGCTTCAGTAGTTCTTGCAGCAACAACTATTCTTGAAAATAATTGTTGTTCATACCCTGCTTGTGCCGCTTCTTCTTCATAAAATTTTTGAGCTTTTGCTTCTGCAGTTTCTTTCCAACTATCAAAATTTAAATTAGTTGGTTTTTGAAAAAATAATAATTTTTTTAAATTTTTAATTTTTGTTAAAAATTCTATTTTTTCTTCATTGCTAGAATCATGATTAATTACATGTTCTAAATCGCCTAGTGATTCTTCAAGTTTTGAGGTACAAAGTGCAGGCATGAGTTCGCTTGTTTTTCTAACATCAAGACCAAAATCAATTATTTCGGGAAGTGCGTTTCTATATTTGAAATGTTGACTGGATTGTGATGCTTGGTCGAGCCAATCTTTTGTGTCTTTTCCTTTTAATCCAACTGCTCGTGATACTGCGGTGTAAAATTGTTTTTTATTTTTAAAACTTATTCCTAATTCTTTTACTGTAGAATAATGACCTATTAATTGTTTGATTGTTTCAAAATCTTCTCCAGATTCAATTATTTTTATAACATCTGCTTCTGAACTAAATAAATTATATTTTCCAAATTCATGTTCAAATCCTGCTAATTTTTTTGGATGTTTTACTTTTTGAGTTTCTGCAACATATTGATCTAATTTTCTTTCAAGTCTAAATTCATCTTTGTCAGGTGCTGCTGCAAGTCCTTTAACTAATTTAATTAATAAATCGTATTGATCTTTTTTTGAATAAATTTTTCCAAGCAGTGCAGGTTTTTTACCATCATTTGTGTCTGTGAGATCTCGTAAAAATGCTGCTGCTAATCGTCCATTGCGATCCCCTTCATGAGCTAAATCTATTTGATTAATTTCAAATAATTCTTGATATAATTTTTCAGAATCAGTTTCTCCAATTTCAGAAACTATTAGTGGGTATTGTAAAAAAAAATTAATTGCTGCACTTTGTCGTCCATCTTTACGAGGATCATCTATGGGTACATCATTTTTGTGAAACTCAACAACTTGTTTTAAATTTCGCTCAAATAAATGTGAAAGTCCTGCTTCTTCATATGCACTCCATGCTTTAGTTGCATTATCAAGTCCAGCCATTTGCCATGCGATGTATGAACTAATGTGCGCTATTTTTGACATTGTTTGATAATATATTGTTGCAAGTTCTGGTTTGCCTATTTCTTCAAGTTTTTCCATCTCTCTTTTCAAACTTTGTGATGCAGATGAAGGCGCACTTCCAAATCCTTTAATTTTACTTACGAAATCAAACACTGCTTCAACTTGCGGTCTATAACCTTCTTCAACTAATGGATAACATTCTTGCGTTAAATCTGAAATGGCAACTCGTAAATGTAATGGTTCGATATCTAAATTATTGTAAAGAGTAGTTAATAATTGATCAAGAAATATTTCTTCTCCTTTTTCTTTTAAAAATTTGACTGAATAAAAATAAGTGGAAGCCCACCTTTTTTCAGGAGTTTCTCTATCTGCTTTAACGTAATCAGGTATGAACCATAAATAATGGCTATCATCTCGGGCTTGACATATTCTGCTCATTCGAGTTGATGTTTGAACTAACCTGGAATATTCTGAAAAAAATCCTGTTTCGTTAACCACGTCAAAAGATTCAATAATATTTTCACAGGTAGTATGTAAAGTTTTCAAAGTTTCTGCTTGAATTTTTTCAGATTGGTCGCAAGTATCAACATTAACTTCAACTAATTCCGTTATTGCTTGTCGAACTTCAGAATTATCATAAATTTTAATTGCTGCATTAATTGCACTAGTAAAATCGGTTGTTTCAGAATCTTTTTCGGGTGTTATTAAACCTTTTTCTCTAAATTCTGTTTCAAGTTTTCTAACTCGCATAATGAGTTCTTCTTCATGCTGTTGTTCGGCTGGAATGTTTTTTTGTGGATTTTTCATTTTTTTTGCAAGTTTTTTTTTTTGTGTTTAAACTGATATCAATTTTATTTACGCAACAGTGTGATACATTAAGCTTAATTCTTCGGTGGGTACGCAATATCCATTAATGGATTCAGATACTCTTATTCTATCTCTAAATGCTTCAAGAAATCGTGATTTAGAACCAGTTTCAACTTGACTTGGTTCTTGAACTAAACTTAAATGCATAAGTTCTGCCTTAACTCCTGTTCGTTTGCTAAAATAATTTCTAAATAATTTTGCCATATTATTTACTGCAGTTACTGGAACAAAAACATAGTCTGATTTTGAATCTTGTGCAGCACCTGTAATTCATTGTAAGAATAAATCTAAATATATGTCCTCGGGTAAACTTTGTAATAATTGTCCTCCTTCTGCGGAGTCTACCAGTAAAACACTATGTTGTTCAGGAGTTTTACATCTCGCAAGTATTGTGGCTCCAATTGGAGCGTCCCATTCTGATCCTAACGTTCGAGGAATTAAGTGTTGTATTGCAATTGCAGGTTCAGCATGATAATAAAGACTGTGAGGTTTTGATCCAGTGGTTTTTTCATCAATAAATCCACAACAACTTGTTCTGTGTCCGCCAAATAAATCTAGTAGGGTGTATGGTTGAGTTCTACAAAGAAGTTCGTCATAAGCTTGTGTTTGATCAAACATTGCTTCGATTCTTTGAACCATTGCTTTCAAACATTTTCCTGAAGTTTCATCTTCTCCTTCAATATAAAATTCTTTAATTTCATTCACTATTCGTTTTGCTGCTTCAATTTTTTGTTCAGTTATTTCTGGTGTTTCCGTATCTGCAGTTCTTAAAATAGTTCTTAGATCTTTTTTTATTTCGTGATATAATGCAGTTACTGGGGTGTCACACTTATGAACGTGATCTCGCGAACTTCGTAAAATGTAGCCATCATATAGTTCACTCGCTTGCAATATTTTATCTGATCGTCTACTTATGAGTCCATAAACCATAAGTTCTGTTGCATAAACTGGATCTACATTTTTTGTTAATCCTGAAACATTTCTTATTCCGAATTCTTGTCCTTGAGTAAATCCGTGTAATTGGAGGGTTCCATTTTTTTGTAGTGTTAATAGTTGGCGTGCAACGTTTCTTGCATCAGTTGAGGTTGCAGAATCAAGTAAATATGAAAACAATTGCTGGTCTGGAAGAACAACGCTTACTTCCTCTGCATAATAATCTTTTTCTGCTTGTTCTGCTCGACTTTTCCAGTTTTCAAAATCAAATGTATCAGGGGATAAGAAAAATAAATATTTTTGTTCAGGTCTAATTTTTTCTAAAAAAGCACGTTTTTCTTCAATAGGATTATCTGAATTAATTATGAATTCTAAATCACCAAGTGATCCTGTTAGGCTACGGGACTTTACTGTATGTGATGTTTCAGTTAGTTCTTTGACAAGTTCTAATGACTTTTTTAAATCTAAATCATGAGCTATAATTTGAGGTAATAACGAAATATAATCTTCTCTTTGACTTGACGTAGCAACACTTGAAAGAAAATCTTTTGTTGCGCGAATTCCACCAATTCCAATTTTTCTTGAAAGTGCAGCGTACCATTGTTTTTTATTTTTAAATGTTGCACCTAGCCCGCGAGCAACAGCATAATGACTTAGCATTTCTTTGATTACTTCAGGTCTTTCTCCCGAGTCAATAAATTCTTTTACATCAGTTGAATAATTAAATAATCCATAATTAGCAATTGTTCCAATAAAAGGCAATAATGTTTCGAGGTTTTGGAGTGTTTCAAGACTTTTTACTGCAGTAGATACTTTATGCATGATTCTATATTCGTCTTTTCCTTTTTCTTGAGCTATTCCTTTAACGCTTTCAACTATTGCTTTTAGTTTAGTTGGAGTTTTTTGTAGTTCTCTCCATTTGGCCCCCTCTTTTGAGAGTAAAATTTTCATTGCACTTTCAACTGCGCCACCAATATCTTTTGCACAAACTTGTGAATCAACATCGTGAATTTCTCTTAATATTGTAAATAGTTTTTCAGCATCTGCTTCTCCAATTTTTCCAACAATTTCTGGATATTCTTTAAAATACTCATAAGCAAATGAAGTTTTTCGTGCATATTTGTGTTCTGGAGGTAAATCATGTTCGTGAACTTCAGGAATTCTTTCTAAATTTTCTAAAAATTTAGGTTCAAGTCCACTTGCACAGTATTTTTCATAAATGTCATCTAAATCTGTTTGATCTCTTGCAGGAGCCCAAACCATGTGTGCACTAATTGGTGCAATTTTTGAAAGAACTTTTAAAAATTTTAATTGTAAATGTTCTCGTCCTTTAGGTTTTAATTTTTCATAAGCATAAGAAAAGCTTGTAAGTAAAGCATAAACCGGACTTCCATATGTTGTAATTTTTGAAGCAGTTTCAAAAACTAAATCAACTCCTTCTCTAAATTCTGAAGCTAAGGGATAACAAGAATCAACTGCGGCATGAATTCCTCCCCATAAATGTCCTGGTTCTCCATCAACATTATTAAGAATTGCTGCTCCTAATTGTTCTGCATATGTGTCTTCCCCCTTTTCTCGTAAGAATTTTAATGCGGCAAACGGAGTATATCGTTCAGACGAATCTATTATTCCAACTTCTGTATAATTTAATACTGCCCACCAATCGTGTGAATCTTTTCGTTCACGATCAAATGAGCTTGATCTTTTCGCAGTTGCAATTAATAATCGATAATCATCAAAACATCCTGAGTTATTAACTTCTTGTGCTGTTTGAATAAACTGTTTTGAAAGTGCGTTTGTATGTGCCCAAGTCATTAATCTTGTTTCTGATTGTATTTCGCAAGTCTCAATTTGGTATTCTAATAAATCTAAAATGCCTTCACGAACTATTTCGCTTTTATGTGAACTTATTGCAGATCTTAAATTAGTTCCAATTACTTGTGCATTTAATGCTTGATCAGTTTGATTTTCACAATCTTCATCTGAATCATCATTCGAATCGTCTGCCAAAGAAGTTGTTTTTTTTGCGAGCGTTAGTTCTTCTGCTTGGATTATTTCTTCTAGTGCAACTAATCGAGAACATAATTCTTCAGTTTTTTGAATTGTTGCTTGTGAAAAGTCCATTTTTTAAAATTATGATTTTTATTTTTCAACTTAGGAAATTTAATCTGGGGTTTGATGATTTGAACTAGAAATTACTGCGTGCAATTTTGGTTTTTTCAAAAATCTTTTTTCATAAAATACTGCATCAGATTCAAGCGTGGTGCCTTTAGCTTCTGCGTAGTATCCTCTAACAATGCCTCTTTCTTCAAAACCTAATGATTGATAGAACGCACGATTACGAGTTATGTTCATTGTATGAAGGGTAATTCTTGATGCGCCTTCAAACTGTACTTGTTGTTCTAATAATTCAATTAATGCGCTACCAAAACCCTGTCCGCGATATTTTGGATCGACTGCAATATTTGAAATATAAAAATTAGCTCGTGATCCTCTGCCGCGACTTTCATGATTTATGAATCCGACTGGAACATCCTCAACACAGATGTAAAATCCTGCGAAGTCTGGATAACTCATGACATCTAGCATTTCGTTAGTAGAAAATCTGTATTCTGGTTCAAAACTAGCTTCTTCAATTCGCATTAAATGGGTCAAATCATCATCTGTTTTTCTAACAAGTTTCAAAGAAACTGCTTTTCCTAATTGGACGCTTAATCGAGCTTCTTTTTCCTGTTTGAATGGTTCCGATGCACTTAAAACTGCGTCTAAGCCATAAGTCTGCCATAAAGCTAGAGAGCGTTTTTTTGCCATTATAAAATATTTACTTTTGAAGTCATTTATAAAAGTTTGCAATTTGTGTTCACTTCAAAGTGACAAAAAAAGATATTTTTATAAATTGGAGGTTATTTAGGTATAAAATGGATGCATTTGAAGCTAAAATCAAGAGATTGCATGACGTGTATTTTCCTGTCTGGAATAGTGGTAAAATAGGTAAAATGCCTGAAGGAAAAGAAAAAGATCGAAAAGTTCAGGTAATTTACTTGCAGGTGTTGTATGATTATTATCATGCAGTTGAACGTGATGGTTTTGAACATGATTCGAGATTTATATTGCATACAAATCCATTAAATTATTATTCTATGCCGTGGTGTGGTACTCCTTTGGAATGGAATGAAGCTAGTTTAGGTATTTCTCCGGGTGGTGTAAAAAGATTATTAACTAGTCTTGAACAAAGTTGTGCCGAAGGTGATGTAAAAACGCATTTACGAGATTTGGTAATTGCAATAGGAGTTGAAAGAAAAATGTATGAAGCATTAGAATAATTTTTCATCACAATATTTTTTTTATTTTATTTCCTGATTTTCTTTTTTTATTTTTTTTTAATGCATTCTTGTTATTAATTTTATTTTAAAACTTTTATTCATTCTCCCGCAAACTTTATAAATCAATTTTGATTCAACCACTAAAATAGAGGTGGTAATTATAGATTTTTCAACTTTTGTAAATTTCCTTGTCGCAATTGGTATTGGTGCATTGATTGGTATGCAGCGTGAAGTGGAACTTCAAAAAACTAAAAAAAAGGATTTTGCAGGTTTGAGAACTTTTATTTTTATGACTCTTTTAGGTGCAGTGTCAGGTTTTCTTGCGTCTAATTTATTCGAATCAAAAACAGTTATTCTAGTTATTTTTGGTTGTCTTGCAGTATTAATTGTCGCAGCATATATTGCAACAGTTATGCATTTTAAAGAAGAAGAGATAGGAATTACAACTGAAGTTACTGCCCTCATGTCATTTCTTTTAGGTTTGATGGCAATGTCTGGGTATACAACTTTTGCACTTATAACAACTATTGTTATTGTAGGATTTCTCACTCTAAAACGTCCATTACATGAGTTTGCAGGAAAGATTAGCAGCGACGAGATTTATGCAACATTAAAATTTGCAGTAATAACAATTTTAATTCTTCCCTTCTTACCAAACGTGAACTACACTCCTATGGATATTCCTCTTATTTCAAAAATTATTGAGTCAGCACCATTTTTATCAATTGAAATCGCAAGTCAACTTGATGTTTTTAATCCATTCAAAATTTGGTTGATGGTTGTATTCATTTCGGGAATTAGTTTTGTTGGTTATATTCTTATTAGAGCACTTGGTGCTGGTAAAGGTTTAGGTCTTACTGGATTTTTAGGCGGTCTTGTTTCAAGTACTGCAGTAACATCAAGCATGGCACTCGAAAGCAAAAAAAATTCAAAAATTGTCTCACCTTTTGTTTTGGCAGTTGTTGTTGCTTGTTCGACAATGTTTATTCGAGTTATGGTTGAAGTGTTGGTCGTAAATTCGGCCATGTTAAAATACACTGCAATTCCAATGACTGCCATGGGTCTTGCCGGATTTATTTCTGCATTTATTATTTGGAGAACAATTAGAAAAACTCATGTTAAAAAAATTGAGTTTGATAGTCCTTTCACATTAATTCCTGCATTAAAATTTGCAGTCTTTTTTGCGTTTGTTTTATTCATAGCAAAATTTGGATATATTATGTTTGGTGCCAAAGGAATTTATATTGCTGCACTTTTATCTGGGTTGGCAGATGTTGATGCAATTACTTTATCACTAGCAACTCTAGCTGGAACTGGGGATATTAGTATGCTGGTTGCAACAATGGCAATAACATTAGCAGCAATTACAAATACTATTGTTAAAGGCGGTATTGCTTATTTATTTGGCGGGAAAGAATTCAAAACTCAAATCATGACTGTATTTGGTATTATTCTTGGTTTAGGGCTCCTAAGTGCAATTCTTCTTTTCATTTAATTTTTTTTTAATTATTGAATTCTAACTTTTTTGTCTCAATTTATTCTATATTATAACCGCAATATTTATAAGCCGATATCGATTTTTTAGGGGTTAATCGGTTTATTTTAGTCTTTTGAGCTAAACATAAGCCAAATCTAAAATAAATCAAAATTGGAGTTTTTTTTAAAATGGCTGAAGAAAATAAAATTGCCGAAAGTGGTAAACAAGTAGCATTAGAATATACTGGAACACTAACAGATGGATCTGTATTTGACTCTTCTGAAGGAAAACAACCTTTAAAATTTGTTGTTGGAAAAGGTCAAGTAATTCCAGGTTTTGACAAAGCAGTTGAAGGAATGAAGCTAGATGAAGAAAAAACATTCACGCTTAAACCTGAAGATGCATATGGTAATGTGGATCCTAGATTAGTTCATGAATTTCCTACAGATAAATTACCTGCAGAACCAGCTCCTGAAGTTGGCATGATGCTTATGCTTCAAAGTCCTGATGGAAGACAAATCCCTGCACGTATTGCCGAGATTAAAGACAAATCTGTTATGATTGATCTAAATCCACCTCTTGCAGGAAAAGAACTAACTTTTAAAGTTAAAGTTGTAGAAATTAGTGAACCTGAAGAGTGCAAGGAAAGTGATTGTGGAAGCTGCGGTTGCGGCTGTTAATTAATTATTTAATTTTTTTTTTACTTCTTATTTTTTTTTTAGACGATTCTTACCTAATGGTTGTGCTATAAGTTTTATCTCCAACATACATGAGTCGTTTTAATTCTGTTCTTTCTGGATTTTCTTCTGCTCGAATTATTTTGCCAATAAAAAATGTGTGATCTCCTGTTGGAACTTCTTCAATGACTTCGCATTCAAGCCATGCAGCTGCATCTTTTATGCGACAACAATCAATTGTGCCACAGTCATCTTTTTCAATTACTAATTTAGAAAATTTATCCCCCTCAGATCCACTAATGCTTCCTGCGCCTTTTGCAATTTCTGATTGATCATAACTTAAAAAATTCACGCAAAAAGTTTTACTTGCGCTAATTAATTTGTGGGAAAAATGTATTTTAGAAACTGAGATCCCATATAATTTGTCTTGTCCGGATAGTCTACAATGTGATGCAATGGTCAACATGTTATCATGATTTGATTCTCGGGAGCTTACAACGATTACTTGTCTTGGATTTAGTTGTACCATTTTAATAATCTAAAAAAAAATTTAAAATAAAATTAAAATTTAACGTGATCAATTTCAACATAATCTTTTTTATGTCTTCTTTTGAGTCTTTTTTTCTTAACTCCACGTTCTTCGAATTCTCCGGTAATTCCAATTCCTAAAATCACAAAAATCGCATAGACTGCATAATTTAAATAATAAAAATTAAAGTTAAATGCAACTCGAATTATGTCTAGTAAAATTAATGGCGTTGTTGAAAAAACACATATTTTTAGAATTTCTAAATAAGTAATATCGAATTTTAAAACTCTGGATAAAATGAGTGCAAGTCCTGATGCAATTATGATAATTAATGCATATTTAATAACTAAATATCCATATCCTAAAATAAGAAGGGATGGCATTAATAAAACAGAAATAATAGTTAATAATTGACTTACAAATGATTTGTTATCTACAAGATTTTTGTATTCTCCTAATTTGATTTGTTTAACTTCATTTGAAAACGGAAATTTATAATTTTCTTTATACAAATAAGAACTTGTGATTAAGAATGTTTCACTAGTTAAATTTAATTCTTTTGCACGAGTATCAATTCTAAATAAATGTCTTCCTGCAATTTCTATATTTGCTTCTTCATTCATTTGATGTTCAATATTTAATGATAATTTATCAAATTTAGAAAATTCAGATTCTAATTGTCCAGTTAATGAAACAAATGTTGGAATTAAGAGTAAAACTAAAAGAACAAATCCTAAAAATAAATATGAGAAAAAATATTTTGTTGTTTCTTTATTTGAAGTATCTGATAATTCGTCATATTCTAACGGATTAAATGATTTTGCGATTGTTTTAAAAAAAGGTATTGTTTGTTTCATTATATCCACCCCATTTTTTTTGAAATTAAATACAGTACAATAATTGCTAAAATTATGAATCCTATAAGTGCAAACCAGTGACTTTTTTTGTTAGTTTTTAACTTTTCAGTTATTAGTTCAAATCCCTCACTAACAACTTTATCTCTTCCGGTTGTTTTTGCTATATATAATCTTTTATCTGCAATACTAATTAATTCTTTGTGATTATGTTCTGGATTAGTCGTATCTTCAGGATATGAACTTACACCTAAACTTACTTTGATTCTTACTCGATCATTATTCTTTGTTTTAATATTTTGAAATTCATATTCTTTTTCTTTTATTTTTTTATTTATTCTTTCAGCAACCATTACTGCATCTTTTTTGTGAGTACGTGGCAACAGTACAATAAATTCCTCTCCACCAACTCTGAAAAATAAATCTCCAGTACGTATTTGCTGTTTAACTTTTTCTGAAACTTCTCCAAGTACTAAGTCGCCTGTTTCGTGACCATAATTATCATTAAATAATTTAAAATGATCAATATCAAAACTAATTATGCTAAGAAAATAATTATGAGCGCCACTGCATTTTCGAGCTTCTTCTTTTATTTTTTCCATGAATGCTCGTTTGTTATGTGCTTTAGTTAATGTGTCCACATATGCTTGTTTGGCTTGAGTTACATGTTTTGCAATTTCATCTCCTAATTGTAATTGCTTTGAGTCTAAATTTCTTTGTGCTTTTTCAGTTAGTTTTTCTTTATTTTTTGCAAGAAAAAAAAGATATCTGGCTTTTTCTTGAGGATTAATAAGTCTTGTTAAATCTTTTTGTATATCTTCGCGAGTGATTAATTTTTCTTGAGCAAAGAGTTCATCTGCTCTTTGTTTTGCATTTTTTTTTATTGCTGCAAATTTATTTATCGGATCAATTATTTCTACTTCTTCTACTTTTTGTAATTCATCAATTTTTTCAATTAGTCGTCTTAGTTGGATTGTAAGTTCTGTTAAATTAAGTTCTTCAGTAGGACCTTTCTTAAAAAATGTTTTTATTGCTTCGATTACATGAATTGCATCATAAACAAATTTTTTTAATTCATCTCGAAAGTCAGGTATTTTCTCAATTATTTTTTTAAGGTGGTCTTCGGAATCAATGAAAATCTCTTCTGTTTTCATTATTCTTTTTATTTTTTTTAATGCCCAACCAAGTACTTGTTTGGTTCCACCACTAACTTGCGAATATTGTTCATGAATTTCTCTGATATCTTTTAATTGTAATGGTTTTGTTAACTTTATAACTTTCTCTTGTTTAAGTCGATCACTTTTGGATCGCTCTAAATGATTCACACTTTGAAGAACTAGTTTGAAGTCTTCAATAAAATGTTCTTCTATTTGTGGTAATAATTCTTGTATTTTTTTAGAATCGTGATGCTTGTGAGTTTTTAGATATGCTCCAGTAAGTACATATAATAGAGTAACTTTTTCTTTTAATTTAGTTAATGCGAGAACTCGTTCTGTAAAACTTGTAAGCATCTCTTCTTCGTCTGCACTAATTCTACTAAGAATTTCTAGTAATCGTTTTACTTCTTTTTCGTATGGGTTTGGTTCGAGATGCATATTTATATATTATTAAAATATTTTTATTTAAATATCTTTCTAGTTGTTGGTGTGTTTTTATTTTTTGTTTCTCTAATTTTTCTTTCGGTTATTGTTTTGTTAAATAATTCAGTTATTATTCTGTTCAATAATTAAGTATTAAAGAAGGGGGATTCAATAAATAAGTATTCAAGATTTATGTCTTTAAGGTGTATGTCTTCCGGGACCAATATCATATCCGCTAAAATTTTGTTTTGAGAAATTAATTATTCTACAAACGACACTAACAGTTTCAAAATCAACTGTTGCTCCATTCAATTTAACAGTAACATTTGGGATTTGTAAATATTTTTCTGCAGTCTCATAAACTGCGCCCGCTAGGTTTAATAAATCCACGCTAAACAATAAGCGCCCTTCATGTGCTGGACCGTTATAATTTGGAATTAGCATATCAAATATTTGATCATTTCTTTCTAGGTCAATTTGTTCGCGTAGTAATTCTGCTTCAACATCTTTTTCATCTTCTATGTGCGTTTCAACGCCAGTTGTATACATGGTAACACTGCGAATTCCTGCATAAAATGTTTGACTGCCATAACTTTCATGATCTAATGTGAGTTCTAAGCCTACTTTTCTAAATACGTAGTCTTGTTCAACTTGTTCTGTATCGATATCTAAGGTGATATTTACTGTTGTTACAAGGGCACTATTTGGATTTAACTCTCTTAAATGGTCTTCTAATAGAATTCTTGATTTAGGGTTTAATCCTTGGCTTGAATCATCAGTCATTATGATAAAATACTATGGTTTTTAATGTATTTAAACATTAGTATGGTCAATATTAGAAATAGTTAAAAATGGTTTTTAAATAAATGTCAATAAACGCTTAGATTTATTCAAGCGCATTATCCACCATTAAGCTTAGTTCTCTTAATTTGTCTTCAAGTAGGTCTTTTGCTTCATCTGCAATTTCAAATTCTTCTGCGTAGACTTCTACCCAGTCAATTAAATCTCTTATTGCATCTTGAACTTCTACAACTTTTAGTTCTTTTACCATTTTAACTCCAGTTATTTAATTTGGTCTTAATAAACCTTTGGAATTCAACAAAAAATATTGGCAAATACTTAATAACAAATAAATATCAACCAATTATTAACAAATAAACATTATGTCTTTTTCTTCTAAAACAATTTTTTTTACAGTAAACATATCAAGTATAATTTCTTTTATTTCTTCTATTTTTGGACTTTTTTTAAGTACTGTTAATGCAAATCTTTTTTTTCCAACACGTTTTATTTCTAAAAGTCCTTGGCGAGGATTATCGAAGTTTTGTATCGCGGTAATGCTAATCACAACATCGAATTCACAATCCTTAAATGGAAGTTTTTCAGCACTTCCTAAATCATATGTTCCATTTGTATCTTTTAACCGCGCAATTTCAAGTAATTTTTCGCTAGGATCAATTCCTATGAGTGAATCACATTTATTATTCCAATATCTTGTACTAATTCCACTTCCGCAGCCAACATCAAGTAATTTATCAGTTTTGCAAATATGTAAATCCTTTTCAATCATTTTGAGCTTTTGCATTTGCTCTTCTAAGTGTAGTTCTTCATATCCTGAAGCGATTCCATCATAATAGTTCATAGTCTTTGCCTCAAATATTTGGGTTTGTTTAAATCTTTTTTAATAATTTGATTAAAGCTTTTTAAATATTTTACTAAAACTTAATAAATAATCCTCAATTTTATCAAATTAAAATGGTGGAAGAACAAGTTGTTGAGAAAAAAGATGAAAAAATTATTCAATTAATTAAACAATTTACAAGTCATAATGCTGTTAAATTAGTTCAGAGAGGTAATGCTGCAATTCTTTGCGCATTGTATCTTGTTAAAAAAATTAATTCTAAACCATTTATTCTTATTCCTGATATGGGTGGGTGGATTTCATTCAAATCATATCCTCCGTTATTTAATTTTGAAGTTAGGTTAGTAAAAACCAATAGGGGAATTATTGATTTAATCGATTTAGAAAAAAAAGCAGAAGGTGGTGCGGCATTACTTATGACTAGTTTTGCAGGATATTTTGCAGAGCAACCATTAAAGTATATTGCTAATATTTGTAAAAAAAATAATTGTTTATTAATTGAAGATGCGAGTCCTGCTTTTGGAGATTCAGAACTTTGCAACGGTGAGGTTGCAGATATTATTGTTTGTTCTTTTGGAAAACACAAACCAGTTAACAATGGATATGGTGGTTTTATTTCTGTTAAAGATCAGTCTTTTTTTCAAAATTCTAGTGCTATTTTTTCTACAACAAATTTTAATCCCACATCTTATGATTCTTTGTTAAAAAAAATCAAATATGTTCCTGAAAGATTAAAAAAATTATATGCTTTACAAGAAAAAGTAAAATCCGAACTTGAGGGAAAAAAGTTCAAAGTTCTTCACAGAGATAAAAGGGGGTTAAATGTTGTTGTAAAACCAATGACTTCTGAAGACAAAGAAAAAATTATTGAGTATTGTAAAAAGAAAAAGTATGAATTTGTTCAATGTCCAAAATACATTCGTCTTGAAGAGGATGCGATTAGCATTGAATTAAAACGATTGGATATTTAATAAAGTAACAAAGTTTAACTACTGTTCTGTAAGTTTTGCGAATTCTTTTAGTATTATTTTTTCATTTATATTCTAACCAAAATCATTAAATACTATATTTATTTTCCATTTTAACATAATTAGTTTATTATGAATTATGATAAATTAGTTTATTGCAAATTATGATAATTTCCATATTTTAATTTAATTATTTAAATAGATCATAAAAAAATTTGAGGTGATTAACATCGTTACAATGCCAGAGTCTATGGATGAATTAATTTATTTTACTCAACGAAAAATTGGTGATAAAGGTTACGCTAAAGTGTGGGTTTATCGGGGGGCTTGCCCTGAATGTGGAAAGGGTCAAATGGGGAAACCTAAAGATCCTAAAACTGGAAGAGCAAAAATTCGGGCTAAAGAATATGTTTGTCCTGAATGCAAGCATATTGTAGAAAAAGTTGAGTATGAAGAAACATTAGAGGCAGAGTGTGCTTATACTTGTCCTGAATGTGGTAAAGAAGGCACAGGTGCTATTCCGTTTAAAAGAAAAACTTATCAAGGTATTTCGTCTTTATTATTTGTGTGCGAGCATTGTAGTTCAAAAATTCCCGTTACAAAAAAGATGAAAGAGAAGAAAAAATAATTTTTCTTTCATAAATTTTTTATAACCTTTTTTTATTTTGGTTTTTTTTGTTTTTTTTGCTTGTTTTTTATTTTATTTTTAGTTTTATAGGAAAATTTCTTTTTTTAACTTTTTTGTATTATTTTTATTATTAAATTTGTTATCTTCGCATTATTTATTCTCTTCGCATTATTTATTCTCTTTGCAGTATTTATTCTCTTCACATTGTTAGTATTTGAACCTTTTTTTACATATACTTCCTTAAGAAATATAATAATTTCATTTAAACCTTCAAACTGGATATGTTGCATTTATTAGCTATTTCGAGGTATATTTAAATGAATTCGGATGATGAATTGGGGAATGTTGGTGCTGTGAGTAGAAGAGACGCATTAGGATTGGGTTTGAGATTACTTGCAGGAGCGGTTTTAACATCATATGTTCCTGTTGCAACTGCAGCAGACAAACCAAAAATTGACATTCGTAAAGTTTCTTCAGAGTTTCACTCGCTTCTTTCAACTGCTAAAGAATTGCATGAGTCTGCATCTGATTTGGTTGAGGGGGCCAATAAAAATAAGGGTGAATTAGTTGGGTTAGAATCAAAACTTCAAGAATTAAATCAATGGAGAATTGAACAAATTTCTAAAATTCAAAGAGAGTTTGAAGGAAAACAAGAACACAGACTATTTGCTCGTGATGTTGTTAAATTTAGAGATCCTCCTGTTTTTGCTCATCGTGAGTTACCTCAATATGGTTGGCGACAAAGGCCAGTAACAACTTATGATAAAATAAAAGGAAAACCTGGTGAACAAGAATTAAGAAAATTAAAAATAAATTTTACTGCTAAAGATGATATAAGTTTAGCATTAGAAATTTTTGAAACTAAAGTTGGAACAAACCCTGCAAAGTATTTTTTTCTTGTTACAAAAAGTACTTATCAGATTTATCAAGTACTTGATGCAGGAACTGATTCACAAGAAGTTAGATTTATTGAAGATCAAAATTATGATGGTATTCATTTTGGTAATGGGACTGCGGATACGTTCTTTTTTGAGTATTTAATTGATGGTCGTTTTGGTAGGACAAAAGAAGTTACTACTTTTGTAAAACGGGGCGATCAAAGGAAGAGATATAGTCCAGGTAAACAAAAAACATTTGATGAACTTACCACCTCTGAAAACGTGAATAGTTTATTGTATGCTTGGATTCAAAATATTAAACCTGAAATTTTAGCTGATGTTTCGTCTACAAGAGCTGATGTTAGTCGTCTTGAAACTTTAGTTGAATCACAAATTGCAGAAATTGAATCTAAAAAACAAGAAGTTAGTCAAACTAAAACAAAATATGAACGTGAAATTGGTGCATTTAAAACTAAACTTTACGCAGGAGAATTATTTGGTCCATCTTTTGATGAATCGGTAAAAACAATTACTGACTTAATATCTAAGTCAGAACTTAGTGTTGCTGAATTTCAAGAATTAACTTCATCAGTTCATAATATTGATCAATATCGTGCAATTGTAAGATCTAAAAAAATTGAGTATACTGCTAAAGGAACTCGCAAGTATGATCAAGATGTGGCAATAGTTAATGGAAATCCATTAAGAACATATAACACTGGAAGTGGTGTGTGTGATGAACTTTCTGTTTTGTTTGCAGCATTTCTCGCAGGAGAAGCAAGGTATGATATTTATTTTACTGTGATGAAAGATGATCATAGTGCGCATCAAGTTTCCATTTATCAAGATAAAGAATCAAGATCTGGTGGGTGGGGTTTTCAAAGTAATTTGTATATATCAGAAGCTAGATTTAGAACTAAAGCTCAAGCAGTAAGGCAAGCAATTTTGCATGGCAATTACGATCCTGATAGTAGGCGCACTAGAATTAGTGTTGAGCGAAAGCCAGTTAAGGTGGGAACTGGCAAATGGTTTTATCGCGATAGTGATTCAAGAAGATTAACTGGAGTATAATTTTTTTATTTCTTATTTTATTTTCTTTATATTGTTTATTTTTTTTGATATTGTTTTTTTTGCTTGTTTTTTATTTTATTTTGTTGTTTCTAGTTAATTTTATATATTTGTATTCAACTCTTTTTTGTATGATTAAGGCAATAATATTTGATTTTGATGGAGTTATTATGGATACTCACTCATTTAATTTTAATGCAATTAAAGCTGTGTTTAACAAAAAAAATGCTAAATTTTCAGAAGAAATTTTTTCCAAATATTTTGTTGGTAGATCATTAAATGACGCACTTACTTTGCTATTAAATGATTTGGGCAGATCAAATGAGATTTCTGAATGGATTAAATTAAAAAAAGATCATGATAAATTTTTTGCACAAGAAATTATTGGATATGGTGAGACGTTAGATTTCATCCATAAAAATCATGATAAATTTAGATTTGCGATTGCTACTGGATGTAGATTCATTCATTTAGACCTAACTTTTAAAAAATATGGTTTAAAAGATTTTTTTGAAATCACTTTAACCTCTGAGGATATTTCTAAGGGCAAACCTGATCCTGAAATTTATTTAAGTGCGTTAAAAAAATTAAATGTTATGCCTGAAGAAGCAGTGGTGATTGAAGATTCGCCGGCAGGAATTAGTGCTGCATGTGCTGCAAATATTAAGTGCATTGCACTAACTCAAACTCATTTAGAAAGTGAACTTATGGATGCTGATTTAATAGTTCCAAATCTTTTAGATAAAAGAGTAATTGAATTTTTAAAAAAGAAGTAATAATTATTTGAATAAAATATTTTAATCAAATAAAATAAAAAATTTATATATTTTGATTTTCTTTATGTTCTGCGAGAGTTAGTTCGTCCCATTCTTGATTTGAACGATTTAGTTTTTACTGGTCGCTCTCTTTTTCTTATATTGTGTTGAATCGGTTTTATTTTAAGACTTGTTTTTTCTTGTGCAGTTAATTTTTTAATTGTAGGAAATCCGGGGTGTTTTGGCGGGGTTGCTCTTGGTTGTTCAGGTTTTGATTTACTTGGATGAAATGCAGTTTTAAATACAGAGTTCGCAGGTTGTGTGGGAAATCTTGCTGCATTAGTTATGTTATCTAAATAAGTTGGGGGCATGTTTGGAGTGATCTTTTTTAGTGGTTCAAGTTCGACAAATGAGCTAGCAGGAGCATAATCTGAGTCTAAGCTTGTAATAATTTGTGGGGGGAAAACAAATCTTATTGTAGGGTCTATTTTTGTTTGTTCTTTGGGTTTTGATTGTGTTTGGTGATATTTTTGAGCTGGTGCTATGTCTTGAATTTCTACTTTTGAACTATTTGTGCTTGTAAATCCTACTGCAGCAATTAGTGCAACTGCTGCAGCTCCAAGTAAGTACGCCCGTCTATTAGTTGGTTTTGATTCTAAGTGTGATGGGGTGTTTTGAGCGACTGGATATTTTTTATCTTCTGGATTGATATCTTGATTTAAATCAGATAGATTTGGTTCTGCTTGAGCAATTAATTCTAATGCAGGGGGTTTTTTAAGAACAATCGGTTTGGTATTTGGTTTAGAGTCTGATTGTTTTTTCGTATCAGATTGTTTCTTGGCAGCTAATTGTTTTTTGTCGTCTTGTTTTTTTTCAGAAGAATTATTTGGTTGATCTAATGGTATGCTGAAGTATTGAGTGAGTGCAAAGTAGTCTAGTTCTGCTAACTTGTTTTGATGTGCGTATTGTATTTCACTTTCCGTTGTTTGATTTGTTTGTTTTTCTTCAGCTTGAGTTGGGGTATCTATTGGTGCTGCGGAATATTCACTTTCTAAAAATTGATCTAAACAATCAAAAGCTTTTCTTGCACGTCTATTTTTTTTAAGATAGGCATTAGTTGAATCTAGTCTGTATTGTGTGATTCTATTTTTAATTTCAGAAATAGGATCAATTTCGTCATTTTCTAAAATGTATCGTCTAATATCATCTGCTCTGTTACCTATTCCTTCGCCTTCAAGAAGTTGGTCGATAGATTTATTTGTTACTGCAGTTCTTGCTCTAATTTCCCAATTGGCTCGTCCTATTGCTTGAAGATATGTTTTTCTTTTTTCTTTAGAAACTTTTGAATTGTTTGCTAATTTTTCGGATTTTAGTTCTTGGTATAATTCTTTTAGTTTGTTTCGAAGAGTAGTTAATGAATCTGAACTGTATAATAAACGTTCATCTCTTGATAATACTTTGTTTATATTTTGTATTTGATTATATGCATTTAACATTTTTCTATCTCCGTATAATTATTATTAGCACAGTTTTTTTGTTTTAAATTAGTTTTTTTTACAAAATTTACCTAGCTGAAGCTGTGCGTTAATTATTTTATTATCTCAACACTATTTTTTTTAGTTACAAACGAGAAGTGACAGTATCTAGTATTTAGGGATTATTTATAGGAATTATAGAATTATTCGATTTTTTGAGCTAAATTGGGGGTTGTATGCTAGAAAATTGGATATTTTTAACTAAAATAAAGTGGATCATCAGATCGAATTGTTATTTCTTTTTTCTTAAATTTTTTAGGATCTTTTGTTATTCTGCCTGTTTTTTTTTGAACTGCGTAGTCTTTTGATTGAACTCCTTTGTTAAATTTTTCTTGACTGAATTTTTCTATTTGTTTTTCTTGATCTTTTACATCTTCGCTTACATCTTCTATTTTGTTAAAAGAAAAAACTTTGTTAGAGTTCATGGTTCCGCAGTTTGAGCATATAAAAAAGAATCCAAATTTTCCTATTTTCAAATCTAAATATTCTCCACATAAGCATTTCATAAGATTTAATACTGCATTTTTATGTTTAAGACAAACAGGTATTCCTTCTTTGCTTGTGGTGATTGCTTGTTTGCCGCAGAATGGACATTCATCGACTTTGCTTTGTCCGTATTGTTTTCTCATATACATTTCAATTAGACTGTGAAAAGTTGTGATTTATAAGTGTTATTAAATATGTTGTAGTAGTTAAATTCCTGAATATAAATGTTTATAAATGCATATATTTCAATAATATTATTGAGTTAGATTTTTTATTTAAGGAGGGTGACGTTAATGCCAAAAGAAAAATATTCTCATACAAATTATTTTATGAATTCTCGATTACATGATGTTTTAGACCGGGGAGTGCAAACTCAGAGTCCATTAGATGTACTTACTCAAGATGAATGGCTTACAGTTATTCATCATTTAAATGCGCATGAAGTTGAAGGAGCGAGAACAAAGGGGTACTTGATGGAGTTGTTAGATGGAAATTCTGATAGGTTTTTTCTTTATCAAACTGCAGTTGATTACGTTAGTGAAAACAATGGAGGTCAATTAATTCCTGAATCTGAAAAAGCAATTTTTGGAAAAGCGTGTGAGTTAGTTGCGCGTGTTGATGATGAGTATAAATGGGCTCCAATAAATCAAGGTGATGAATTTGTTGGTTGGGATATCGTTCCTAAAGAATAAACTTTTCTTATTTTTTTCTTATTTTTTTTGTTTCTTTTTTTTTACATTCAATTTTCTGAGTTAATTATTGAAATTTTATAATTCATTCGCAGGCATTTTTTCAATCTCTTCAATTAACTGTTTACAGTTTATTATTGCCTGTTGGGCTATTTCAAAATCCATTTTTCTGCCATAATAAATTAAAGAATTTCGTTTACATCTGCAATCATCAAATAAACGAAACAAATCGGATCTGTTAATTACATCTCTTAAATAGAATCCTAAACAAATGTGATTGATTATTTTATATCCTTTTGAAGTTATTAACGCGTGGAGAATTTCAAGTACTGAAGAATAATATCCTTCAAAGATATAATTTGAATTATTTTCACTTAAAATTGTCTTACGTAAAAAATTAATTCTGCCTTTCGCTGTTTCTAATAAAGATTGAACCTTTTTAATATCGGGTGTTGTTTGAGTTGTGACATTGTTTTCTATGCAGTCTTCCCAATTAAGTTCTGAATTCGTTTTGATTACCTCTGAGATTTAACATAACTAACCAAGTCAAACAATCTAAAATACTTTTACAGGAAATAACCGTAAATTTTTCAGGTTTAATCAAAAAATTTATATAATCTTGATAATAAATATTATCAAATGATAATAAAAAGTATCAAAAATAGGATTAAGGAATATTTTTTTATGAATTCAACCATTAAATTGAGAGTTAGACAAATAGAACGTAAAGTGCAAGTTCCTATTCCTTCTGCAATAAGGTATTCAAAAGAATTAGAAAAAGAGGGGTTATTAAGAAAAAATATTGTGGGTGGTGTAACTTTTTATTCTGCTAATCGAGGATCTAAACTTTTTTTGTTAGAAAAAACTTTTTTTAATATTAAATCTCTGCATGAATCTGGGTTAATAACATATTTAATGAATGAGTTAAGTTATCCTTCGATTATTTTATTTGGATCTTATTCTAGGGGGGAAGACACTGAACGTAGCGATATAGATTTATACCTAGAAACACCGTCAAAAAAGAAACTATGCTTTAAAAAATTTGAAAAAAAGCTTCAAAGAGAAATACAAATATTTCAACATAAAAATATTCATCAAATAACTAATAACCATCTAGCTAATAATATAATCAATGGAATAACTTTGAATGGTTTTGTAGAAGTAGTTAAATAAAAACACATCACTTCAATTTCTTCAACACAATTATATTCCCGCGACCTTTTTTGATCTTTTGAATAATTCCTTTGTGTTCAAGTTCTGAGATCATTAAACTGACCTTTGCTTCGGATAGGGGTATTTCTTTTCTAAGTTCTTTTTGAGTCATTCGTTTATCATTTTTTTTCAAAATCTCGATTACTGATTCTAAATCTTCATCCATTTCATCTTCTTTTTTTATGGAGTCTAATGTGTCTATTGTGATTTCTGGTTGATCAGATTTTAGAAATTTTAAATAAATGTAAACAATAATGATTGCAAATATGAATATTCCTAACAAATATAAGAACCAAATACTAGGACCTGTGGGAACAACATCAATTGTTTGAGTATTATTTTCTTCAGGTTCAGTTATGATTGGATAATCAAGTAATTTGTCATCTTCACTAAAATCTGGGAATAAAAATAAGTCAAATAAGAATGTGCCTTCTTTTACAATTAATAATTTTTCTTCTGCAACATATTTAATTTGATTAGAGTCAATGTATTGTGCAGTTAAGGTATAATTGCCAGGTGCAAGATCAAATTCATATTGGCCTTGTTTTGATACAAATCTTTGTTCGGGGATTGTATCAACTTCTACTACTACATTATTAAGAGAATTAAGATTAACATCATATAAGCTGCCTTTCAAAACAGCCCCATCAACAGGTTCTATTGCTACAAATAATGAAAAGATAATTAGTACTAATAGTAGAATTTTACCCTCTTTTTTAATCATGATCTGTTAAGTAATATTTTTGAGATATTTATAACTATCGATTATTTCAAACAAGTTTTTTGATTAAAACGCATTTTTTTATCTAAAAACCTAGTATTTCTGCTTAGATGTTTGAAAAAGAGCATCTTCAAGCTTCATAAAGTTTTAGTGAGATTCTAAAGTCTCGGGTAAAGCTTTCTTTGAAAGTGTCTTTATAAACAACTTTCGGCACACTACTACATACGACAAACCAAAATCTGGTTTGATTGCGATTATGATTATATATTTAATTGGAGGCTTATTAAAAATGGCTTGGAAAAAATTTATGACTAGTATGATATTATTTGTTTTCCTTGTGGGAACTTTTCCCTTGGCAGCTTTGGCTGAACAAACAAATGATATGACTGCAAAGCCTATGCTTAGTGCAGTAAATGAACAAGGATCTGATAGGGGTGCAAGACTCGTATTAGGTGAAGCAAAATATGATAAATTATCTAGTGAAAAAAGAGAACGATTAAAAGATATTAAGGATTCTAAATTAGAAAAACTTAATGATCTTAGACAAGATCGTTTTGACAAAGTTTCAGAATTTAAGCAAGATAAGATTGAAAAGCTTACTGAACTTAGACAAGATAGACTTGATAAAATTTCTGATCTTAAACAAGATAAGATTGAGAAGCTTACTGAACTTAGAAAAGATAGATTGGATAAAGTTTCAGAATTAAAGTCTGAAAAGATTGAGAAGCTTACTGAACTTAGACAAGATAGACTTGATAAAATTTCTGATCTTAAAACTAGTGAACTTAGAAAGCTTACTGAATTAAGAAATGAAAGGTTAGAAAAAATGACTGAAGATCTTTCAAATGATGAACTTGAAAAACTTTCTAAAATTCGTAGAGAAAAAATGATTGAATTAGCAAATAAAGATAGTGCTAAGATTAAAGCTGAATTAAATAAAATTAAATTAGTTACTATGAAAAAAGCAGATCTTTTCCGTGAGAGAGTTTTATCAAAAGAAGTTGTAGATAGTGCAAGAGAAAGATATGCTGATGCTAAAGAAGAATTTGAAAAAGTTAAAAAAGCTTATGATGAAAAGAAAACTAAATGGTCAGAGTTTCAACAAAACTTAAAAGATTGCGAGGGTGTTGATAGTGCTCGTTGTGATGATTTAAGAGAAGAAGCTTTTGGTCCAGCGAAAGATTATTTAGTTAGTGCTACAAAACAAGCAATTAATTATTTTGAAAAATTAAAAGCTAAAGTTGAGAGTATGGATGATCTTGATGAAGAACGTGCAAGAAGTATGGTTGAAGATATTGATTCAACATTAGGAAAACTTGAAGATCTTCTAAATAGAATAAATGCTGCAAATAGTAGAGACGATCTTAATGTTGTTGCAAAAGAACTTCGTCAACTTTGGAGCAAAGTAAAAAATCAAGGTGTTTCACACGCCACTGAAATTGTTCACTCAAAATTAATTGATTTAATTAAAAGAGCTGAATATACAGGGGATAAAATTGAAGCAAAAATTTCTGAGTTAGATGAACAAAGTGAAGATGTTGAGAAATTAGAAGATTTACTTGAAAGTTATTTTGATTCATTAGATCAAGCAAAAGCATCTTACTATGAAGCAGTTGACTTAAGAGAAAAAGCAAATGATTTACTTAAAAATGGTATTGATAGTCGTGAGACAAAAGAAGAGTTTGATTCTATATTAAGTGAATCAAAATCAAAATTTAAAGAAGCTCGAGATTATCTTACTAGATCACACCGTATCCTGGTTGAGATTGTTAAATTAATTAAATCTTTAGGAGCAGATATTCCTTTAGCTGAAACTGAACAAGAATTAGAATCAGAAATGATTCAAGTTATTGAATCAGAAGTTACTGCGGAAGGCGTTAGTTGTAAAGACTATGATTATGGAATAAACATTTTCAAACCTAGTTTCGTTAGAGGAGACTCAGGAAAAGTTATCGGTACGTTCAAAGATTTTTGTAGTGATAATGAAAATGGAATCGGACATGTAGAACAAGGCGCTTTTGTTCACGAGTATTTATGTGAAAATTCCAAAGTTGTTGGTATGACATATGAATGTGAAAATGGTTGTTATGATGGAGCTTGCGCTTTACCTACAGTTTCTGCGACAGTTACAACTGAGTTTGTTGATTTAGAACTTATCGGATTTGAACCTGAAGTAGAACCTCTACCTTTTGGAAAAGCAGTTCCTGTAAAAATTGGTATAAAAAATAATGGAAATTCCAAAGTTGATGGTAATTATAATATTGAGATTCAATATTGTAAACCTGATATGACTGGTTGCCATATTCCTATGAGTTTACCTGGTAAAGCATTATATCCTGGAGAAGAATATTATCCAATTGCAAAAATTCAACCTGCAGAGTCTGACTTATTTGAAAATAGTTTTATTTTAGCAGTGCTTGTTGATGGTGATGATGAAGTTTTAGAGAGTGATGAATTCAACAACGCTAAACGTGAAATTTTAGATGTTGTTAAAGAAGAAGGATTTGTTGATTTAGAACTTATTGGTTTTGAACCTCAATACGAACCGTTAAAATATGGTCAAGAAGTAGAAGTTAAAATTGCAGTTAAGAACAATGGTAATTTTGGTGTAACTGAAGGATATAATGTTGAGATTCAGTATTGTAAACCTGATATGACAAGTTGTCACATTCCTATGAGTTTACCTGGAAAATCTATTGCTCCTGGTGCAACTGTAACTTACTTTGCAACTATTAAACCTGGTGATAACGATATTGTTGATGGTAGTTTTTTACTCGCAGTTATTGCAGATGGAGATAATGAAGTTTCCGAGAGTAATGAATTAAACAATGCTAAGCGTGAAGTTTTAGATGTTTTATTTCCTACAGCAACAAATCCGGGGACCTCATCAAGTGGTTCAGGATCATCTGGTAGCAGCGAATTTGAAATTTGTGGTGATGGATTTGACAATGATGGTGATGGTTATTTTGATTGTCATGATTCAGATTGTAGTCCAGCTGCAGGTGAAACTTATGTTGCAGGGGCAGTTTGTACTTTAGAAACAGCTAAACCTACTTGTTGCTTAGACCATAATGCTAAAACTGCAGTATTTGCAGAATCATTTCAATTCGACATGTGTGTTGGAGCGGGAAGATATCCTACTGTAAATGATGATGTTTGTGAAGCAATGGCTGATAAAGTTGGTTATACTTATGAAGGTGAACTACACTAAGTCAGAATAAATTTTTTATTTTTTTTATTTATTTAGCATTTAATTAATAATAAATTACAAAATTTTATATACCTCTTTTTATTAAAGAGGATAAATGAGGGGATATTTCATGCAAAAAATATTATTATTTATGTCATTACTGATTTTATCTATGTTTGTGATAGGTTGTGCACCTAATTATCCGTCAGTTCCTCCGGCAAATCCGAATCAAAATTATGCTGAACGACCACCAAGAGAACTGCCGCAAACATCTACTAACACTCCAACAAATAATCCTGTGCCCGCATCAAGTCCGACAGATTCACTTTCTAATGTGGAAGCAAACATTGTTGAAGATGCTGGAGTTGGAGTTGCAAGTGATGTTGATGATTTAGATTCCGAATTTGATCTTGGTGAATTAGAATCATTAGATGAAGATTTGGAAAACTTTCAGATTTAAAATCAATTAAATTTTTTATTTTGTTTTATTTATTTTTTTAATTGTTTTTTTTAATTTCTTTTATTTCTCTTTTTGTATTAGTTTACTAATAATTTCTTTTTGATTTTTTAAAAAATTCCAATCAGGATCATTCAAAAAATTCTCTTTAAATGTTGGAACTTCTATGTTCATAATTTCTTTTGCATATAAGTAAGTATATCCATGTCGAATTTCTTCAAACTTAAACGGTAGTTGAGTTCTAAAAATATCTAAATAACTATCTTCTTTTGCTTCGAGTTCAATAAATAAACCTAATTCATTAACTGAATCAATACAGATAAGTCCATTTTCATTTTTTGCAGACTGACGTGTTTTAGAAATTTTCATCTGTTTCACAAAATTAATTTTGTTAAGAATTTGTTTTAATTTGACAATATTTAATTCGCCAGGTAGGGGGAAGTCACAAACAATATTTGCAAAATTAAATATTTCCATTATTGCTTGTTTGGAAATTGGAATATTAAATTCTTTTTCAAAAACAAACCAGGGATTTTGAGTTTTTTCCGGAATATTAAATAATGCTTTGAATGCTAGTTCTGAATCATTTCTTATTCTTAATCCTTGATTTAATTTAAAATAATAATTATTTTCTAAATCATAATACTCATCAGTGTCTTGTGTGGGTGTTTGAAATTTGACCTTAAATGTTTTCTCTAGTGCTGTTTTTACTTCGGCCATGCTAATTTTATCTAGAATTCTAATTTTAATTTCTTTTTCTTCGCTCATATTAATCCTTTCTAATCATTTCTTTTTGATGTTTATTTATTTATATTCTTTTTGTGTGCCTTGTAGGTATCTTATCCCAAACCTTTTTATATACTAACTTGCATCCCTTTTATTACTTATATATAATAAGGGTGAATGAAATATGTTAGAAACAGACAACAACTTAATTCAAGAAAAATTGAGAAAGTTAGAAGAGTTACGCAGTGCAGGTGTTAATCCGTATCCGTATTCTTTTGACAAAACCCACAACGCATCAGAACTTCATGAACAATATGAAAAATTAGCTGCAGAAGAGCATACAAAAGATACAGTAAAAGTTGCTGGAAGAATTATGCAAATGCGTAAGATGGGTAAGGCAACATTTATGCACCTTTTAGATTCAACTGGAAGAATTCAGATTTATTTAAGAAAAGATGATGTGGGTGAAGAAAATTATAATCTTCTAAAACTTGTTAGTATGGGTGATTTTTTAGGTGTTGGAGGAGAAATTTTTAAAACTCGAACTGGTGAAGTTAGTGTTTATGTTAAAGAATTTAAAATCCTTTGTAAGGGAATAAGACCTTTACCTGAAAAATATCATGGACTAAAAGATACTGAGTTAAGATACCGACAAAGATATCTTGATTTAATTATGAATCCTGAAGTTAAAGAAACGTTTCAAAAACGTAGTTTGATGATTCATTATATTCGAGAATATTTTCATAACTTAAATTATTTTGAGGTAGAAACTCCTGTGTTACAAACTATTTATGGTGGTGCGAATGCAAGGCCGTTTATAACTCATATTAATGCATGGGATATGAAAATGTTTTTATCTATATCTCCTGAACTTCATCTTAAAAGATTAATTGTGGGTGGGTTTGAAAAAGTTTATACTATTTGTAAAAACTTTAGAAATGAAGGTGTTGATAAAACTCACAATCCTGAGTTTACAATGCTTGAGTATTACCAAAGCATGATTGATCGTGATAAAGTTATTGAGATTTATGAAAATTGTGTGGCTCACGTTTGTAAAAAACTTTTCAATACTACTAAAATTAAGCGGGGAGATATTGAACTTGATTTTTCACCTCCTTGGCCTAGAATGTCGATGTCTGATGCTCTAAAAAAGTTTGCAGATCTTGATGTGAACTCTATGAGTAAAGAACAAGTTCAAGATTTAGTAGAAGAAAAATGTCTTGATTATGATGGTGATTTTACGTGGGGGTTGGGTGTTGAGATTTTGTTCGAACATTTATGTGAGGATAAATTAATTCAACCAACTCATATTTTAGATCATCCGTATGAATCAACTCCGTTATGCAAAGCTAATCGTGATGATAATCGTTTTGTTGAGCGTGTAGAAAGTTATTGTATGGGTGCTGAGATGTGTAATGGGTATAGTGAGTTAAATGATCCTATTGAGCAGCGTAGACTTTTAGAAGAACAAGCAAGACAATTAAATGCTGGATCTGATGAAGCACACCCTATGGATGAAGATTTTGTGAATGCGATTGAGTATGGTATGCCTCCAACTGGAGGTCTTGGTTTTGGTGTTGATCGTTTAGCAATAGTTTTATTGGGTGTTGAATCGATCAGAGATGTTATTCTTTTTCCCACAATGAAACCTGTTAAGGAAGAAGAATCTGGTGGTAATACTGACTCAAAAAAATGCGCAGAATCAAACGACGCAAAAACAGAATCAACAGAATAATTTTTTTCATTTTTTTTATTTTTTATTTTTCTTGATCGTTTATTCCTTTTTAAACATTTATAAATGGGATTCTATTATGTGTCATATAGATTCTTTTATGCTCACAAACATTTATAAACTCCCTATTTCTTTTGAGACTTAAAAGGGTGTAAATCTAAGTAGTATATATTAATAAATTTGATATAGGTGATTTTGGTGTTAAGACGAGCTAGCGATAATATTGTTATTAAATATAATAAAAAAACTGTAGTGGGATTAATCGAGCCAGTTTTAGTATTCGGTCCAAAGGGAACAAAAGAAGTAATGGCAAGAATTGATACTGGTGCAACTAAAAGTAGTGTTGATTTTCAACTTGCAGCAGATTTAGAATTGGGTCCGATTTTGAAAACTAAACTTGTTAGAAGTGCATCGGGAACAGGTCTTCGTCCAGTTGTTAAAGGAAAACTCATGCTTGCGGATAAAGAAGTTAATACTGAATTTACTCTGGCAGATAGAAGTAATATGAAGTATCGTATTTTGATTGGTCAAAATATTTTAAAAGAAGGTTTTTTGATTGATCCTGCAAAAGAAGCAGATAAATAATTATTAATTAAATTAACAAATAAATAAAATTTATAAAAATGAAAGCTGCGTTAATAAGTCTAGGAAGTACGAGTAGTAAGTGGACAGCAGAAGCTATGCGAAAATATTTCGATCAAGTTGATGAGCTAGACTTAAAAGCAATTGAAGTTAATTTAGGTAATGCTGCAGCAGAAATTCTTTATGAAGGAAAAAAACTTAGTTTTTATGATTGTGTTTATTTGAAAGGTTCTTTTAGGTATGTTCAAGTTATTCATTCTATTGCATCTGTGTTAAAAAATAAATGTTATATGCCTATGGGACCTAATGCGTTTTCAATTGGGCATGATAAATTAGCAACTCACTTAGTTTTACAAGATAAAAAAATTCCAATGCCTCCGACGTATATTTCTTCAAGTCCTGCTGCGGCAAAACACATTCTTGAAAAAGTTAATTATCCTATTGTTATGAAATTTCCTCAAGGAACTCAGGGTAAGGGAGTGATGTTTGGAGATTCATTTTCTAGTGCATGTTCTATGCTTGATGCTTTGTCAGCACTTAATCAACCAGTTATAATTCAACAATATGTTGAAACTAATGGTGTGGATATTCGTGCAATTGTTGTTGGTAACAAAGTTGTTGCTGCAATGAAACGTAAATCCTCTGATGGGGAAAAAAGAGCAAACATTCATGCAGGTGGAAAAGGCGAAGTTTGCGAACTTGATTTTCATACTAAAAAAATTGCTATTGATACTGCCGAATCAATTGATGCTGATATTTGCGCAGTTGATATTTTAGAAAGTGTTAAGGGACCGTTAGTTATTGAAGTTAATCTTAGTCCCGGTTTACAAGGTATAACTAAAGCTACAGGGGACGATATTGCTGATAAGATTGCTAAGTATTTGTATGATCAAACAAAGATTTTTCGTGACGGAACTATTAGTTTTGAAACAAAAAAAATAATGGATGATCTTGATTTGAATAATTCTTTATCTACGAAGAAAATTTTGACCAATTTAGATTTTCGTCTCAACCGAATTCTTTTACCTGAAATCGTAACGAGTATTACTGGGTTTAATGATAAAGTTGAAGTTGAATTAAGTGCTGATAAACATTCTTTAATTATAACTAAGTCTTCAGTTCCGCCTAAAACTAAATTAAATTCTAAGAATAAAAAGAAATAAAAATTTTAAAAAAAGATTTTTTTTATTTATTTGTAGTTTGTTTAAGTCAATATTGCAATTAATACTGAATTTAAATGATATAACATTCTTTCAACTTCTCCAAGATAAAATAATGCTAGTGTATCTAAGTTTTTTGTTTTAACAATTAATTCTTTTATTTTTCTATACATTACAATCATGTCTTCTCTTGATTCAAAGAGTTTTTCGGTATTTTTTGAAAAAAATCCTTCGTATGTTTTTTGAAAACTATTTTGTAATTCTTCTACTAATTGAATTATTTGAGGATTTACTTTTGCTTTTTTTATTTCATAGTATCTTAAATACATTGCATATATTGAGCGAGTTATTAGTTTGAACGAGTCATATGCTACGTAGTAAGAGTATGTTTTTTTCTGCTCGTATTTTTTCTTTCTTAAGTTTCGTGAACAAAAATAAGAGTATTGAATTATTTTTGAGGTTAATTCTTTTAGCTGGTTTACGTTTTTAAATTCACCTAGGATCATGTCTTCTTTAGCAAGTTCAAGTGTTTCTTTTGTAATTAAAAATATTCTTCTAAATATTGTTTCTTGTTTTTCTATGCTGGGTTCTGTAACGCTTTCAATGGTTATTTTGTTTTCTGTTTTTTCAGTAACTTCAAAACCTAGTAAAAATTTATCAGTAATTTTTTGTACTAATTTAATTTGTTGTTTTGTTTCGGCTTCTAATTCTATAACGTCAAAACCTTGTCTATAGAAGTTTAGTATTTCATTTTTTACTAAAATTTCTTCATTATCTCTAATTTTAAATTTTTTTATTTTTTTTTGTGGTAGTTGTGTTGAACTTATAGTTAGTTCTGCGCCCTCTTGGATTAGATCAATTTCATCACCTGCACTAAGTCCTTGTTCGATTACCCATTTTTTTGGAACATAAAATGTAAATCCGCCTGCGCCTTGTCTGATTAGTTTTCGTTTCATTGTGGTTTTTAGGTTTGATTAACTGGTATTTAAAACTTTCTCTGATTAATATCATATTTTTGTTTCATATCAATAGATATTATTTAGGTGTATTTCTCTTTTTTGGGTCTTTTAATTGATATTGGCCTATTTATGGTCAAATTTAGGGGTTGTAAATTAATTTAAACTGCATTTAGGCGAGTTTGAATATTGTTGATATTATTGATATCAAATAGTTTAAAGTAGCACTAGGTTTCACAACTGAGTAATAATAACGAAAAATCACGTGTTGAGGTGTGATAAATATGACTAAATATATGGGAAATGAATATAATTTTAAAGATGTATTTCAATCAATAAAATCTCTTAAAACTGGGAGTGATATAGATCTATTAAGAGATCATGTAAAAACTAAATATGCTGTATTAAAACAAAATCTTAAAGAACAAAAATCAAGTTTAAGGAAAGATTCTATCAATTATCAAAAATTATCAAAAATTGAAGGCGAGATTCTTTCATCTGTGCGTAGTGTACATGCAAGATTAACTAATAAAAAACGTCAATTAAAAAGTTATGATTCTTTGGCGAGTGAGTTTAATTTAGAATCTGATGATTTTATGAATCCTGAATTTAATTCTGATTATTTGGTTGATTTTAGCAAGGGAATTAGTGCGGTAGAAACTCTGGACGACGTAGCTGATTTAAAACAATCAATTAAGTCTGCGTATAAAACACTTAAATTAGAGTTGCGTGCTAAAAAAATAGTTGCACAAAAAGTTAGTTTAGATTTGGCTGCAAAATATGGCGCGTTAGAGCGAGAACTTTATGGTAATTGCATGAGTGCACATGGCAAACTTAATATGCGAAAACAATTCATTGAATCGTATGACTCATTTAGTGATAGTAAGGATTTGCAAGAAATAATTAATTCTGAAAATTTAGATTTTGGTATTCAGACTTTGGCAAATATGCATTTAGGAGATATTTTATCTGATTCTGATAAATTTTCTGAAACGTATAAATTGTCTGAAATTAAAACTCTTGGAGATTATGTTGGAGGAATTGTTAAGCGAGATTGCAATGCAAAATCAAATAAAAAATCGAGGTTATTAAACTCAAATTCTGTTAATAGATTGTCGCAAAGTGTGGGATTAATTTCAAATTATTTTTCGAATAAAATTTCATCATTAACTTGTGTTTTAGAAAAGTCTGATTTGGGACTTGAAGGAATAACTCAATTAAAAAATCAGATTGCACAGTTACAATCGGGTTATAAAACTTTTACTGCTGCTTGGGCAAATTTAACTGCGAGAATTGTGGAGTCAACAAATATTAAACTGCCATTAAATTTTTTGGATTTTGATTCTGTGGATTCTAAATTTAAAAATCTTGATGCGAAATTGAGTTCAAAATCTGTTGATTTAATAAACGAACAAGCAGACATCGCGCGAGCGCTAAATATTGTTAAGTCATTTAGTGCAGTTCCTGATTATTCCGTTGAGCAAAATGGTAGTTCAAATGATATCGTGCGGCCGTCTCGTTGGAGTAAGGTGGCAACAATTGGATTGGCATTAACTGTGTTTGGATTATTTGGTTCAACAACAAATATGGATTATGAAACTTCTGATAATTCCAAATTAGTTGTAAACTCAGGATGTGTTTGTCCTGAAGTTAAACCACTTGTGGGTGTGGCAGAAAAGTTTCCGTTTGAGTTTGTAGGGGAAACTATTAAACAAGATCAAAACTTATTCGGGGATCCGAATGATGTAGATTTGCCTAGACATTCTAATGCAAAAACTCCTAGTTCAATTATTGATTATGTTAAAAATCCAACACCTAGGAAAATTGATTCAAAGGTTATTTTTAGTGGTTTAAATTTTGCAGATTCAAGTGTTAATTCAGGTGATAAAATAAATTTTTTGGATCAAGAAGTTACTGTGGCAGAGTTTGATAGTTATGGATCAAGAAAAAAAATTGGATTACTTCCAACGGGAAAAGTGACAATTGATGGATATAAGGGTGAATTTGATATTAAAGATTCTCCTTGGAAAAATTTAGGATTTAAGTTGTGAGGTTAAAAAATGGTTGTAAGAATATTAGCTAACATGTATAGGGGCAGGCCAAACATAACTGTTGGTTCGACAGGTTATAAAAATGTAAAACATATTTTGGCAAAAGTTGGTGATAAAACAAAGTTAAAATATGCTTTTAGTGGTGAGGGAGTTAAAAATGGGAAATCAAAAATTCCAATTCATAAAAGACTTTCAGAAATATTAGATACGTATTTTGTTCCGACACTACAAAGGTATTTTGAAGCAGAATACCAAATATATTTTGGCGATAAGAGCGAAAAATGTTATATGGTCATGGCTGCGGGTGAAATTTATTTTAGATCTGGAGATGGCATTGTTAAGTCTGGTAGGGACACTCATAGGTTGGAACTTGAAATTTTACTTGATAAATCTTCAGAAGGTTTGTTGGTTAAAAAATTAGATTCTGATTCTCCAACGCAAACTAATCAAATTAATTGTGGTTGCATCGGTGATTGAGCGTGATGAAATTTTTAGATTTTTTTAATTTTAAAAAAACAGTATTTTCAAATCAAGTAAGTTATGATTCTGTAATTAATTTTTTACAAAAACTTCCTGATAATTATATTGTTTGTGCATATCGGATTTATTCTCAAAATATGGGGGATAAAATTAGGTCATCCAATCCCTTGCGAATTTCTGAAATTGTGGAATTAAATGCAGCTCCTGAACGTGGAAGATATGTTTCTATTGATTGTAAAATGTATTATTCTGCGGGGAAAATTTTTACTGATTTTAATTTGAAAACTAGTTGTGAACCGATTGAATCATTATCGCGGGTTAAATTATATGCCTGTTCTGGGATGAGAATTTATTGTGCTAAACCTGTTTGATTAAATTATATTATTTTTGTTTGACATTTATCGCTTTTTTAGTTATAAATGACAACATTTATAAGTAATTAGGTTCGTATGTTCCATTATGGTATATAATTTGGATGAAAAAGACTTAAAAATACTTGATATTTTAAAACAAGATAGTTCGCTTTCTACAAGGGATATTGCTAGAAAAACTCTTTTGCCTCCAACAACAATTCATAATCGAATTAAAACTTTAAAAAAAGAAGGGGTAATTAAAAAATTCACAGTGGAGCTTGATTATGATTTATTGGATAAATCTCTGGTAGTTTATGTTTTAATTTCTGTTGATGTTTCTTTATTAAAATCTAAATCTAAAACTCAGTATGATATCGTCGATGAAATGAAAAAATTTGAGTTTGTTAGGCGAGTAGATATTGTATCTGGCGGAGTGGATTTAATTGCTATGTTGAGATTAAAAGATATAAAAGAATTGGATTTGTTGTTGCTTGATAAGGTGCAAAGTATTGGGGGTATTAATCATACTAAAACTTTAGTTGTAATTAGGGAAGGAAAATAATTGCTTATTTTTCAAATCACCATTATAAAGTACTAACAAAACCGAAACGCTTTTAAATGATACATTCTTACTCTCGTCTATGGGAGCGCGCGTTGGAGAAGAAACAGCTAAAAGGATTACTACTGTCATGTTTTCTGAATTTGGAGATCGACCTGAAGAATCTTTTCTTAGGGCTGAATTAGAGCGATATATTCCACAATTATCTAGATCATCTGATGCAGAAATTAAACGATGGGTTCAATACCAGTCAATGGTTTATTTGAGTAAATTAAAACCTATTATGGGTGTGCCTATTGCAAGTCTTAATCCTTCATTTATTGGTGATATTTCTCAAATTCTTATGTCTTCAAAAGGTTTAGGCATTTACACTCGAGCAGCAACAAAAGAAAATGGGTATAGGATGCAAGTTCATAATGGCATTCAAGGTGATGGTGTGATTAAAGATACTGTTGCGTTCACTCGCCAGTTTACGTCATATGATCTTTGTATGTTTCCTGAATTAGTTTCGACATTTCGACAATTACCTGTTATGGTTGGTGATGCAGAATTAGTGAGTAGGCATTATGAACATTTAGCAGGATTTAATCGTGTTGACGCAAGACTGCCTGATGCTAGATTTTGGCCCAAAAAAGGAACGAATCAAGTTGACTCAGAATTGTTAAGAGCTTATCTTGCAAATGAACTCACAGGTCATGATTTATTTGAAGATTGTGGTACTTCTCGATATCCTGTTAGTGAATTTGAACTTACGTTGGCATTTCATGGTTTGTTTTCAATTGCGCATCCTGATACTTGGGAACGATCTGTAGAAGAACAAATGGATAGTCTGGTTAATCTTTCAACTCTTCCTGTAAACTATAGGGCTATTGATGGATTGTTAGATAAATTGGAGGGGTTTATTGAAGCTCGAGATTTAAACGCTAGGGTTGCTAAACGAAAACCAGTTAAGACTCACCATCAATTAAGGCGATTTATGGAAGAAGCAGACGAACAAGGTTTAGAGGGTATTGTAGTTGTTCAAAATTCTTATACTCCTCAAGGAACGTCAACGTTTGATGTTGGTAAAAGTTTTAAAATTAAAAAATATGAAACGATTGATGCAGTTCTTCTAGGTTTATACTTGAGTGATAAATCAGAAGGAGCATCTGAAGAAAATATTGAGGGTGCAGTTTTAGGATTATTTGACGAGAGATTAGGTAAATATGTTCCTGCATTTAAAGTTAATTTAGATCCTAGTGGGATTCAAATAAAAAATGAAGACCAACGAACAAGACTGATTGATCTAAGAAAAAATTTAGTTAAAGAGCTGGGTGGCAGACAACCATCAGATCAAAAATTAGTTTCGCTTTATGATGTTTATATGTTTGAAGGTAAATTTCTTGTTCGTAGTTTGTTAGGTGATACGGCAGGACTTGATGATCAAGTTGAACATATGTTGGATAATTTACCAAGAGGAAAAACATTAATTTCTTTATTTGATCAATACAAAACTAGTAGGGAAGATTATGATTCTGGTAAAAAGGGAGTAAAAAAAGCGAGCACTAAAACGGATCAATTTATTTATGCTCATAAAGGGGTTTTTGCAAATATTCTTACGCTTAGAGGTACTAATCGTAGAGGGTATTTGAGATTTAGGAAATATTTTGGTGAAGCCAAAAATATGAAACAAGTCAGTCAAAGACTTAAAAATCCTCAATATGTTGTTGATGTTGACAATTCAGATCCAATTATTTTAGAAGCTAAAGTTTTTGATCTTAAATGCGCGCGAAATCCTTTTCCTGCGGGGTATCATAGTTGGTTTATGAATAGTTTTAATTTAACAAATTGTTTTGCAGAACGAGTTCGGTATGATAAAAATACAACAACTGATTATGTAACTGTTTACGAACTTGCATTACCAAATACGCTTAAAGGTAAAAAAAGAAAATAAATATTTTTTTGTTTTAATTGATTTATTGTTTATTTAATATAAATTTCTCAATACTTCTATCGTAACTTTTTTCAGCATCTTTTGAGAAAAAACAACCTGGCAGTTCACCCATTTTTCTATGGTTTCTTACGCACTCACAACACTTTCCTCGTCTAGAGCAAGAATAAGTGCATTTACAATCCTTTATGTTTTCTGATTGTTTACATTCCATTTTTATGGTGTCCATCTAGTCATTGTTCTAGGGAATGCAATTGCATCTTTTACATTATCGAGTCCGCAGATCCAAGTAATCACTCTTTCAATTCCAACTCCATATCCTGAATGTGGGACTGAACCATATTTTCGCAGGTCTAAATAAAATTTATAATTTTCTAAATCTTCGCCGTCGCGTTCAAGTGCTTTTTTGATTTCTTCCATGTCTGTATCTCGTTGACTTCCACCAACAATTTCTCCATAACCTTCTGGTGCTAGCATATCAAAACATAATGCTTCATCAGGAAAGTCTGGATCTTTTGGTTTGTAAAATGCCATCACTTCTTTAGGATAATGAGTAACTACAACTGGAGTATCAAAATGTTCCATTATTTTTTCTTCTTCAATTGTTCTAAGATCTTTTCCAAATGAAACTTCCATTTCAGATTTCTCTTTTAGTATTTTTAATGCTTCGCGATATTTTATTGTTGGCCATTCTTTATTGGATGCAATATTTAATTTTCCAACATCTCGTTCGAGTATTTTTAGTTCTTCTTGCCTTTCAGCTAAAACTTGTTTTAAACAATATTTTAATTCTTCTTTCGCAAGTTCTGAAATGTCCTGTAAGTTTGCCCATGCAACTTCTGTTTCTGCCATCCAAAATTCTGACAAGTGTCTTGATGTTTTTGATTTTTCTGCTCTGAATGTAGGTCCCATATTGTATATTTTTTCAAGGGAGAATATTCCTGCTTCTGCAAATAATTGCCATGTTTGTGATAGGAATGTTTTTTCTTTGTAAAACTTAACTTCAAATAATGTTGAGCCGCCTTCACATTGACTTGGTTGAAGTATTGGTGCATCAAATCTCCAAAATTTTTTATTTTTGAAAAATTCTTCGCGTGCTTGGATGTAAGTACTTCTTATTTTCATAATTGCAGTCATTTTTCGAGATCTTAACCAAAGATGTCTATTGTCTGCAAGAAATTCGATTGATTGATCTCGGGATATTGGGAATGTATCGCACTCTCCAACAATTTCAAAATCTGATACGTGAAGTTCATATCCTGTTGGCGCTCGTTCTTCTTTTTTGATTTCGCCATAAATTTTCATACTTGTTTCTACTTGGGTTTTTTTTACAGTAAGAAATTTTTCTTCTCCAATAATTTCTTTTTCGATTACGCATTGGATTATGTTGCTTGAATCTCTAAGAACTATGAATTTGAGTTTTGAGCTTTTTCTTTCGCGATGAACCCATCCGCGTATTGCTACTTTGCCGCTTCCTTGTTCCATAGCTTCCTGTATTGATTTGAATTGTTGATTATTTTGTTCCATTTTACTTCTTGAGAAACAGCTTTTGTTTATAAATTTTAATAAAAAAGAAATGATAGTTTAAAAATAAAAAAATTTAGAAATTGGCATCAATAAAGTCTTTATCAGTTACTGATTGGGGTATGACCATTGGATAATGGGATATGCTCTGATTTAAGCTGGGATTTGTGTGTTCTGCTTTTATTGCTGCAAGTCTAGTTAATAATGCATCAATTCCGATATATTGTTTTCCATCTCTATTTCTTAAATCATATTCTGCTCGTACATCTTCGGGTAATTCAACGCCATCTCGAATCATTATTAGTTCTCCTCTTTCAGGATCTTTTTTCTTAAATTCTTTGTAATGCATTAATTGTTTTATTATTTCTGCATATTTCACTGTATCTTCAGGTTTTGAAACTACTCTAAATCTGTGACTTGCAACTTGAGACCATCTTGCTTCTGTTTCGGGAGGTAAATTAGTTTTAGTATATGTGGTTGCATTTTTAAGTGCAGTTTCAAATGGAACTACTACGTCTGCTCGTAAAATTTTATCAAGAGATTGTGCTCGCACATATGTTAGTGCATCGTGTTCTGTTAATGCAACTCCATATGAAACTGGGACTATTATTGGACTTTTCCATTCTTCTTCGTAGTTATGTTTTATTCCTTGTGTAACTCCAGGAGTTTGAACTTTTGTAGTTAATTCTTCTAGTTTTGCAATAACTAATCCAAATTCGATATATTTTCTACGTTCAGTTTTTCCAAGAGTCCTAATTCCTTTAGGTCTGTTTTCATTATCTGATTCTTGTTTTAAGAATGTTAAGTAATTTTCTAATTCTTCAATTACTGTTTTATAGGGTGGTCTTTTAGTTTTTGGTTCACTAGTTACAACAAATGTTATATCTCCAAGCGTAATTGGATCTGTTTGTTTTTCAGTAGGGACATGACTATCATTCCACTCAGTGTGTGCTTTTAGTAAGTCTTGAAAAGGGAGCATAACTCTATCTCTAATTAAGGGTAATAATCTTAACTTCGCATCAAAATAGCTTCTTGCAGATTGTTCATCTGCGCCAGTAAATGCAGGTACTAATTCCACTGTTAGTTGTTCTAATCCTATCTCTTTCATTTTAAGAATGAGTTAATAGTAAGGGGTATTTATTAATTTCCCCTCATATTTATCTTTAAGAATTATCGTCACTGAATGTGTACAACTTACTGGGTCTGTGTGAGCAATTCTCTTGTTTTTTCTCGGTTTCAACTACGATGCCCGAACTAATCATTTTTTTTCGAAAATTTCTATTATCATAATCTTTTCCTTCTATTAATTCATAGACTTCTTGTAAGTTATTGAGTGGGAAATATTGTGGTAAGAATTGTTTTGCAACTACTTCGTCAAGATTTTTTTTCAAAAATTCGGTTGCACATTTAATTATTATTTTGTGATCGAATGCAAGGTCATTTAATTCATTAAAGTCATGCCAGTGTTCGGAACTAATATTTATTTGTTCGGAATTAATTAGTGCGATAAATCCTATTGATATAACTCTGCGACGAGGATCTCTGTTTGGGTTGCTAAATGTTTTAAATTGTATGAAATATATGTCTTCTTTTCCAATTAACTCTGTTAATTTTCGTTTGATTGTGTCTTCTGCATTTTCTTGGGATAATACTAGTCCTCCTGGTAATTCTAATTTATGTTTGAATGGATCTTTTTCTCTTTTATGTAGAAGTATTTTGAGTTTTTTTTGAGAAATAGTAAATATTACTGGATCTGCTGCTATAAATGATTTTTCATAATCTAATTCTTCGATTGAGTTTTGAGTGGTTTTTGATATTTTTGTCATTTTCAGATATTTTTTGTTAGTTTTGACTCGATTTTTGTTATTTAATTCATCAATATTTCTTCTATTTATAAATGTTGCGTATTAAAAACGCTAACTTAACGTAGAAAAGACATAAAGCTTAAATAGTAGTTATGCTTAGCCAGATTTAGGCTTAACGTAAAAAGAACGTAAAGGTCTGAAGGTGGGAAAATGAAACAAACAAAAAATGAAATGGCACAAAATGGGAACTCAATTGAAATTGTTGCGGGAAGAGAAATGGGTGATCTTGCAAAAAACGTATTTGATCAACTTAAAGATCAAGGCAACTTTAATTATTCAAAAGTCGATTGCACAGTTTTCGCAAACAAAGAAATGAAACCAAAACTTCCTGGGGCGACAAGACATAAGGATGTTTACTTATTTCATTCGATGTATCATCCTGACCCTAACTCTAGTTTGGTTGAACTATTGTTAACTGCTGATGCAATTTCAAGAAGTTCTGCGGATTCGATCACATTGGTTTTACCTTATATGTCTTACTTAAGACAAGACAGAAAAGATGAACCTCACGTACCAATCTCGGCAAGACTTGTTGCGGATTTAATTCAGGCAAATCCTAAAGTTGAGCGAGTGTTAACGATGGATCTTCACTCAGATCAAGCACAGGGATTTTATCAAATTCCAGTTGACAACTTGTATGGTTCTTTGGTTCACGCAGAATATTTCAAAGAAAAATTTCAAAGTGATTACGAAAACTTGGTGGTAGTCTCACCTGATCATGGCGGTGTTGTTCGTGCAAGAAGATTTGCGAAATCTCTTGATGAGTCAGTTCCAGTATACATTATTGACAAAAGAAGAACTGGTGCAAATCAATGTGAAGTTATGAATTTCATAGGTGGGGACATAAGTGGCAAGGACATTGTTATTTATGACGACATGATTGATACGGGGGGTTCAATTGTTGCAGCAGCAAATGTTGCAAAAGAAAAAGGTGCGCGTAATGTTTATGCTTGTGTTAGTCATGGTTTGTTCAGTGCAAAAGAGGGCGCGCAAAAATCAACAGAACAAAAGTTTGCTGAGTCGGGTTTGGAAGTTGTTGTTGCGGGAACCATTCCAAGATCAAATGAGTACTTAGAAAAAAACGCATCTTGGTTGACTGTGTTGCCAATTGACAAATTACTTTCTAGGGCAGTTTATGAGAGTTCAAAACCTGGTGGTAGCGTGAGTTCTCTATTTTATTCTGGGGGTGAAAAATAAAATGGAAGCACTACTTAGATTTGTTCAGGGGGAAAATGGAAAACTTGAACTTGGAGGGGAGGGGAAACTTTATTTTGTGAAAAACTTGGATTTCAAAAACACGTCTTTTGTTTTTGATCCTCGTCCTATCGAGTGTGCGGGGGATCTTGAAGTTTTGAAGATCATTGAGACAAATCATTCTTTTGTTTATTATGGATTTTTTAATCCGTTTGTTGGTGATGTAGTTTCGCAAATTCCAAAAAATTTGACAGGTAAAGTCGTTGCTTTTGAAACGAAAATTGAAGATGTTAGATTGGATGGAAACTTGCACAAAACAAAAACTATTTTGTATGGGGAGGTTAGTAAAAATGAGTGAGTATAAATCGTTAGCTAAAAAAAGTGAATCAAATTTTATTGAAACTGTTGATGCGATTGCATTGTATGGTTCCGAGATTATTTTAATTCAAAGAAGAGATTATCCATCAGGCATTGCAATTCCTGGTGGGCACGTTGATCCTGGAGAATCATTAGATGATGCAGTTGTTCGTGAATTAAGAGAAGAAACAAATCTTGGTGTAAAATCGATGAAAAAATTTGGTGTTTATTCAACACCTGGAAGAGATCCTAGGGGGAAGTATAGATCGACTGTTTATGTTTGTAAAACTTATGGGATTCCTGAGGCTGGGTCTGATGCAAAAAGTATTGTGAGAATTAAATTAAAAGATTTGGATAATTACAAAGAATCATTTGCATTTGATCATCACCAAATTTTAAGTGATTACAAATCGAAAAATAATTTATGATTTTTTTTATTTTTTTATTCAACTATTTCTTCTAAACTGGGTGCTCCATTATGTGTTATGTGAAGTTTAAACGTTCCTTGTTGTAATAGTAATTTTAATTGCCTGTATGCTTCTCTTGCATATCGTTCTTGTTCTTTGAGAGGAGTTCCTGTTCCATGTTTTGTGTTGCTATTAAATAATTCTTGAGGTGCTCCTGCAAATTTATCTGTGTAAAGCATAACTCTGTGCCAACCATAACCTGCTTTTTCTAATGTTAATACTGCATCAGTAAATGCTGATTTATCTCGTGCGGGTTTAAGTGAGGGTATTGAATGAATTTCGACTTGATCGGGTTGTAGGGAAACTCGTTCTACTTCAACAAATATTGCGGGTACATAATGATCTCCTGCAACAACGTTTGCTATTCTTCCATCTAAGTGTCTGAGTGTAATTGTTTCGGGTGTGTATAATGTCATGTCATTTATTGCATATTTTTAATTTAAAAAAATTGCGGTGGTGAAATTAATATATTTGGTAATAACTATTTGACATCGCATTAAAAATCTATTTTAATTTATTCGTTAAAGAATGAGAATAATAATTTATTTTGGTATTGTTGATTTACTTCTGGACAAATTTTAATAATTTTCTCTCTTGCTTGTGCAAGTCTAAATTCTTCATCCAGTTTAAAATGTGTTTCGTGAGTTGTGTTAATTCTGTGTAGTGGGATTCCTTTATCTGTCATTGATAAAATCAATTCACTTACTGTTTCTTCTTCAAGTGAGATTTTTGTTGAAATTTCTTTTCTATTCATTGCTTCATCTGAAGTATATAATAGTAAAAATAATTTTTGTTCATCTTGGTTTAATTCGATGTTAAGGTGTGATTGGGATAGGAGGGTCTTTAATATCATGTGTATGTTATCCATTTTTTCCTCAAGTTTAGTGAGGCGTTTGTCTACTTCACAGACATTACCCTCCAGGACTGTAAGTTCTGAAGTATTGTCATTTATTGATTGTATGTGGTCGTCAAATTCTTCTTTTATTTTTGAGAATGAGTGTTTTAGATTGGTTTGTATATTAACTAAGTCTGTAGCTAATTTTATATTATCTTTAGAGTTTCCTCTCTTACCAAACATGTCTATGACCCCCATGGAGATTTGAATTTTTGTCGTTTATATATTTTTGTAGTTTTCATCTTATATCTCTTGAGCGGTATTTTGTGCATGTTTGTTTTGTTGTCTTTGGCAAGTTTCAGATTCGCAAGATTTTGTCGTTCTAAAACTGTTGTTTTTTACAACTACACTCAGTATCTCAAAATCATATTTAAATGTTCCGTTTTTTCCCTCATTTCCGTTACTTCCGCAACTACCAAAACTTCTGTTAACTATTTTCGAGTGGAAGCATTTATGGTGCATCATATCTCGTCGAGAAAATTTTTTAAAATTAAATTTAAAATTGCAATTATTTATTTTTTAAAATATTGTTTTAATTGGTTTTTGATTATTTCCGTTACTATCTTTTTGCATTTGTTCAACCAAAAAGTTAGCATTCTTTTTTTTAGTTGGGTGTTAGTATTTTTTACTGGAGAATCAGCCTATTCTTTGTATTTTCGTATTTCCCGTACTAATTGAAATTTTATTACTACTATGGGGATACTATGAATGCTAACCTTTTTAATTCATTCAAGTTACCTGTTAAGTATTAGAGGAATAAAAATGATTGATGTAATGATGGCTCAAGAACTAAGAACTAGAGATAATAGAAAAGACGATTTAGTAGTTAAAATAGTTTTAGCATTATTTTTTTTAATCATTATTATCCTTATTTTATAATTACTAGCTATTACTACTATTTTGAATGATTAATTAACGTTCTTTTAGTTTTATTTTTCAATTTAGATTTATTTCAAATTCTGATGTGGTCTTTAAATTTATATTTTAACTTAAATTCTCGAAAATCTTATTTATTTAATATAGAAACGTTTTTATATGAAATTCACATCTGTTAAATTAAAATGGCAGACTTAAAAACCCAATTAGCAAATGAACTTTCAAAGCTCATAAGTATTGATTCTCAAAATCCTCCTGGAAATGAAAAAGCAATAATTTCTTATTTGGATAAAGAATTTAAAAAATTAAAAATTAGAAGTAAGATTATTGGAAAAGCAAATCGTCTTAATCTAATTAATAGTATCAAATTAGGATCTGGAAAACGAAAAATTATGTTTATGACTCATGTGGATACAGTTCCTGGTTCTCGTGGATGGACTACTAAATTTTTAAAACCAGTAATAAAAAATAATAAATTGTATGGTCTAGGTTCTGGTGATATGAAGTGTGCTGCCGCAAGTCATATGGTTTTAATAAAAGAAATTATGAAAAATCAAAAAAAATATGCAAGTATTAATGCAACGTTAAGTTTTGCTTTTTGTGCTGATGAAGAAACTGGTGGAAAACTTGGTGCGGAAATGCTTCTAAAAAATCATTCTCAATTATTCAATCAAGATTTAGTGATTGTGGGGGAGCCTACAAATCAAAAATTAATTGTATCTCATAAAGGAGTTATTCAAGCAGAAATTGAGATTTTTGGAAAGTCTGCTCACGCATCAACACCTCACTTAGGAACTAACTCAATTCAGGTGGCTTCAAGATTGATTGGAGAATTATCAAAACTAAAATTAAATTCAAAACCAAACAGATATCTCTCACCTCCATTAACTGTTAATTTTGGAATTATTTCGGGAGGTGATGCACTTAACAAAGTTGCTGACTATTGTAAATTTGGAATTGACATAAGACATATTCCAGAAATTACCTCAAAAAATATTCTTGCAGAAGTTAAATCAATTATTAATAAAATTAAATCGAGTCATTCTAAGTCTAAACTTAGTTGGACTTACAAAATAAAAGTTTTAGAAACAGGAAAAGCTGCGCAATCATCTGTTGCTACAATTAAAAAGGTTGAAAAAATTCTAAAAAGAAAAGCACAAGGTGTGAGTTATTCTACTGACTCTAGATTTTTAAAATGTGATTTTATAATTTATGGTGCGGGTGATGAAAAACTTGCGCATTGTCCTAATGAATATGTTGATTTAAATAAACTAGTTAAAGTTCATAAGGATTACGTTAAGCTTGTAGAAGAATATTAAAAATTTATAAAATAATGAAATAATTTTTTTCTTGATTTCTTTTTTTTGATCATGTCAATTAACTGCGCATTGGTGCGTTTAAATAATCTATGAGCCTATTTTGAGTTTCATACTTTATACGTAATGTTCTAAATGGGTGTCCAAGAATTTTTTCCCCACCAAATATTGCATCAAGTTCTGCATGTTCAAAATACATTTCATGTTTTATAACTTCGCAGTCATTTGTTGGTAATCTGGATGTTTCATAAGTAATTCTATTTGCATAATCTTCTTTATCAAAATAAATACATTTACCAAAATCTTTTTCAAGTACTTTTATTACTTCTTGTGGTGATGCATATGTTGGTTCATGTTTGACTATTGATTTTTTATATTCGACATAAACTTGAGTACTTGCAGGTAATTTACTTAGTTTGAAAATTGCGTCTTCTAGAGTTATTTCTAGCGTTGTATTTTTCGAACTAGTTGGATTTTCTCCTTGAGTATTATCTCTTAGATTGTTTTCTTTTCCAGATTTTACTGCATTAGAATTTGCAGGTTTTGAACTTGTCAGTAGTTCGGTAAGTCTATCATTCATTTTAATCACCCTAAAACACGTCGAGCTTCGTCTTCTGTAACTCGTATTACTTCTTCGGAATTTTGCGCAATTCCCATTATGTAGCTTCCAAATAATCTGTTAGCAACATCTTTTAGTCCTCTTGCACCTCGAAGTCCATATGCATGTTCTGCCATTACTCTTAGTGCGCCATCTTCCATTTCTAAACTTTTTCCCATTGATTCAAAGTATTGTCCATACTCTTCAAGAACGGATCCTTTTTTAGTTAGGATTGTTGCGAGATCATCAATGCTTAGTGCTTCTGTTTTTGCAAGGATTGGTACTCTTCCAAGTATTTCGGGGGATATTCCAACTTCTTGTAAGTCATCTCGAGTAATTTCAATTCCTTCATAACCTGCAGGAATAACAACTCCGTCTTCAGTTTGTTGAGCTAGTAGTCTTCTTTTATAATCATATAATGGTTGGAATGCTCCTGAGAGTATGAATAAATATCCTCCTGTGTGGCGTCCTCCAACTTCTCCATTTTCAAGACAACCGGTAAGTTCACTGTTGACTGGATTTCCTGGATTCAATAGTACTTTATCTACTTCATCAACATATACAATTCCCGTTGTTTGACTTTCACTAAATTGATCAAATACGTCGACAAATCTATCTCCTGAGTATGCTGCAGATACTTTTCCTGCTGCATTTGTTTTTGCCATTGGTAATTGTGCTTTTTTTGCTAGTAGTTCGATCATGTATGTTTTTCCTGATCCTGATGGACCAAGTATTAATACGTTAGATTTTGGCAAAAGTGGATTTCCAGTTTGTAATTTTAAGTGGTATAAGTGAAACGCTTTTGCTAGTTCTTGTTTTCCTTCTGTTTGTCCAACAACATAATTATCTAAATAATTGATAATTGATTCAGGATTCATCCAGTCAATTTCTATTTCGTCTGGTTCTTCGAATTGAATTTCTTTCTCAAATTTATCTACTACTTTTGCTTTATCAATTGTTATTGTTGTTCCGATAAGTTTTTTTCGATCAAATGAATATTCATTTACTAATTGATTTACTACGCTATGAAGTCCTCTTACACCAACACCTGTTTTTGCAAGTTTTGCAATTTCTTGTAGTGCTGAGTCTTCAAATAATAGTGTAATTCCCATTTCTTGGAAGTATTCGGAAGCTTCCTTTGCAGGTGAACTTTCTTTGTTTGAAAGAATTTCATATAATCCTTCAGAATCTATCTCAACAAGTGGTGCTTTATTTGCCAGTCTTCCAACAAGTTCAGGCATAAGGCCATATTCCATTAAGTCTTGATCAACTAATTGTTCAAGCAATGTTTCTGGTTTTACTTGTGCTTGACTTCCTCCAAGTCTTTTTTGAATTACTTGGTATAATGAAGTTTTTCCAAATCCTCCATGAAACGCTCCTGCTGCAACTATTAAAAATCTTGATGTATCTACTCCATGAACAATTTCTCCAGTAAAATATGATAATAATTCTTCTTGTAATTTTTTAGGAAAACTATCTCCCCAGTGTGAGTTTTGTGCAACTGCTACTTTGTCGAATTCATCAAAGAATAAAATACCTTTTCGGGCATCTTTTAGTGCTTCAACAATTCCACTTAAGTTTTCTCCTTTGTAACCTTCAGAACTTAGTCTTGCTAAACTTTTTTTTGCAAATGGTATTCCTGCGGCGTCACATAGAACTGAGATCATATAGGTTTTACCTGATCCTGATGGGCCAATAAGAAGTGAGTGTGATTGTTTGCCTAGTGACATATAATCAGAAAACGCAACTGAAAGTGCTCGTTTTGCAGCTTCTTGTCCGTACACAAATTTATCTAAATACGTTTTGATTGATACTGGATCGTCCCATTCAATTTCTGCATCGTTTTTTGGTTTTTTCGGTTCTCTTACGTGAACGCTTGCCGCGCCTTCATTGGCTATTTGTTCTAAATTTTGGTTATTGTCAGTCATGGTTCCCCACCTATATTTTTGCCCGTTTCAATCTAGCTTTCGCTAGTGTGATTCAATAATTAGTACAGAGCTTTTGCTAGTATTCTCTTTTTTTTCTCAACACAGCATGTTTGTTTAAAATAATCAATAAAGATCAGATTATTTATTCCCCTTTTCCTGTTTATTAGTATGGTGAGTGCGATATAATAATGTTATTTGGTGATTTTACGTGATTCTCTGTTATTTTAGTAATTTTTTTTGTTTTATGCTTTTTTTTTTGAAATTATTCTACTTAAAGCAGGTTTTTGATATTTTTATGTTTGTCAAGTTCAGTTTAATTTTTGGCTATTTTTGTGTGTTTTAGCTTGCTAATTAGTTGTAATTACTTTCTGATGATGAGTATTGCGTTCTTAATACTTCTTGCAGGATTTTTTGACACATTGAGAAAAAGAGCATTTATTTTTTCTTTAGTGGGTGGTTAATTTTAACCATTAATTTTTTTTTGTTTTTAACTATGTCTGTTTGCGTTTGATTTAATGTTTCTATTTTTAATTTATTTTTTTACTTTTTCACAGGTTTATTTGTATGAATAGTTTTATATACTTTTATTGAGTATAAGTTTTTATGAAGGGCGAGGATAGTAAACAACTAGATGTTGTACTAATGGATTCTGTTTGTTTATTGGTTGGTAGATTTGATACCCTTGTTAAATATTCTGTGATGGGTAAAATTAAGGATAAGTTAAATGAAGCATTGGCAGCTCAAAAAACTAGTGTTGATGGTTATAGGGGGATGGTCTTGATGTGTAATGGTAGTCAAGAACGATTTAATTTTGGGATTGTTCAGTCAAGACCTGAATTTAGGTTTAGAAAAACTTATGGCACTAGCGATGTATTATTTAATTTAGAGTTTAGGATTCCTGATTATTTTGAAAATCCTCTTGATGATAAATCAGAAAAAAAAGAATCATATGTTCATCTATTACCTATTGCGCATAGAGCTTTATTTGAAACTGCTGCGCGGGCAAAGGGATATGGTGCTAGATTTTTTGATGGGGCTCAAATTGATGATGTTATTTTGGGTTATATTAGAAATTCAACTCCTGCATTTCAAAGAGGAATGAGGGTGATTATTCCTCCAACTGATTCTAGATCTATCTGTGATTATTGTAGGAGTAGTTGCGATTAAATATTGTGCGGTGTTAATCAGTACAGTAATTAAATTTTTAAGTGCTAAGTAGCATAATCAATTTTTATCTAGAAAAACTTATTAATCTTTGCTGATTCTAAATTATTATGGCTTTAGTTAATTCAAAATCAAGTCTTGCAATTATTTTATCCAAGCTTAAATTATTTTCAAATCCTAATGTTAAATTAGAACAATATCCTACTGATTCAGAAATTGCAGCAGAAGTTTTATGGAACTCATTTATGAACCAGGATATCGAAAATAAAACAATTGCAGATTTTGGTTGTGGTACGGGAATTCTTGGTATTGGTGCATTATTGTTAGGTGCTAAAAAAGTTTTTTTTATTGAACTTGATTTAGCTGCATTAAATATTGCTAAAGAAAATCTTGCGAATTTATTTGAAGAGTTTGAAATAGAATCAAAAATGGGCGAATTTGTTTTTCTTAATCAAGATATTTTAAATTTTCAAGAAAACGTGGATGTAGTTATTCAAAATCCTCCATTTGGTACTCGAAATACTCATGCAGATAAATCTTTTTTAGAAAAGGCATTTAAGATTACAAATGTGATTTATAGTTTTCATAAAGAATCAACAGCGTCATTTGTGTCTGCAGTTTCAAAAGATAATAATTTTAGAAGTTCAAATCATTGGATATTTGATTTTCCTCTTAAAGCAACTCAATCTTTTCATAAAAAAAGAATTGAAAGAATTAAAGTTGGCTGTTGGAGACTCGTAAAAAAATAATTAATAATATCTTATTTTAAAAATTAAATATTTTATTGTGTGAGTTCAACAATTTAAAATAAAAAAAATTTAAAAGAATTTTTTTGGCGATTACCACTTCTTTAGTTCATCATCGACACGTTTAACCCATGCAGTAACTATATTCATCATTAATTCTCTTATTTGGTCTTTATCTTTAATTTGATAAACATACATATATCCGCCACCATCTAAGTTATTTTGTGATCTTTTAATTACTTGCTTTTCACTTAACTTTTTCACGCTTCGTTGTATTGTTGAAAGATTAAGTTTCATTCTTTTTGCTAGATCGTCAGTTGTGAACCACTCATCGTATTGCTGTAACAAAAATTCTAATAATTTGTAGTCTGCTTTACTTAAGCCAAGTCCACATTTAATAACTTCTTCCAGTTTGAATTGTTTGCATGCAAAGTCTATCATTTTATTTTAACCAGTTTTTTTAATTAATGATTGCATTAATTTTTTCTTTTAACGCATCTTTCGGTGTATAGCCTACAATTCGGTCTACTTCTTTTCCGTCTTTGAATACTATTAAACAAGGAATTCCTCTAACTGAGTTTTTTTCTGCAAGTTCTGGTTCTAGTTCAGTACTAACTTTTGCAAATTCTAAATTGTCATACTCTTCGCTTAGTTCATCAAATACTGGGCCCATCATTTTGCAAGGTCCGCACCAACTTGCCCAAAAATCGACAATTACTGGTTTGTCTCCTTTAACTGATTCATCAAAATTTGTTTTGCTTAATTCTTTTACGCTCATTTTGGTTACCTCCATAAATAGGATATTGTGTGTTGTTTGTAACAATCCTTTAAGTTAAAATTTGGGTTGATACAACTTTTTGTTCACAGTACTGCTATAAACTGGAAGTCATATATAAATGCTTTTGAGAACCTTAAAAAATGTATAAAAAATGGAAGTACTATTAAGTATGATGTATAACAATTATTGTTATAAATGAGTTCTTTTTTAATTTGTTATTATGAGTCTTAATGATTTGATAAATGCAATAATTCCATTTTCTAAAATTGAACAAAGAAGGTTAGAAACAAGACTTAATAGAAGTCTAGAGAGAAATAAAGCGTTAATGGGAGATTATTTTGGTGTTGATTTAAGTAATGTTCAAATCAAGTTTTTTGATGATTTAGCAAATTTTATGGAATCTAGTTATTGGAATAATTTTGAACATAAGTTGGTAGAACAAAAAGTCGAGCCTACAGGATTTAATTTCAATCTTATGTTTTATATTTCAAAATTTTTAGCAGTTCCAATTATTCGTGCGAATGCATTATCTAAAGATCACTTATGTGCTAAAGCAGTTTATGCTAGGGGAAATATTTTTTTTCCAACTGGGCTAAAAATGAGACATTTACTTTATTCTAATTTTGTTGATCCTATAATGACTGCGCCTTTTGATCCTATTATAGTTCATGAATTAGCTCATGCCGTGTGGGATTTAATTCATCCAGAATCTTACAAAAGATCTGATAGGCACAATCTTTGGTATGAAGGATTTGCTGTTTTTTGTTCTACTGATTTATTTAATGGGGATCATAGTCGAGGTAATAAGTATTTTGGTGAAGAAGGTTTAGTTTATAGTGATGGTTTAGAATTATTAAGGGTGGTAACAAAATCTAAAGGTGTGGATGTTATGACTAAAGTTCCAATTGATTGGAGATTGCTAGATCAAGAAATTATAACTGCCAAACATCCAATTATGAGAATACTTTCACAGTACGCTAATTAACATATTGTTTAATGTGATAAATTAAAATTAATTTATATTAAAGAAATAAAAATAAAATATTATTACTAAACTAGTTTTGATTACTTGGTCTCAGACGTCTTTAAGTTTGAGTTTTGTTTTTAGACTTAAAACTCCCATATCTGAACTCTTTTTTTCATTTGATTCTTCAGGTATACATTTTGCACTGCATTCGCTTTCGCAATTAGAGATTTTTTTTAATTTGTTAAATTCAAAGTCGATTCCTTCTTTAATCAAATATGCTTTCAATTGATCAGCAGTACTAAATAGTAATTTGTATGGTGAGTCTGAATTATTATTTTCACATTCATCTGATTCGTGATCGCGACATACCATTGGTCGATGATCTCTAATTGAGCATTTATTCTCAGAATCTAGCTGCTTGCATTTTGTTTTAAATTCAACAAACCAATCAGATTCATCATCTACATATAGATATACATTTTCGTGATGTAAATACCAAAAGAATCCGTCCCAATCACTTTTTGACGTTGGTTCATGTAATTGTACTGTTATATATTTACAACAGCCTCCACACATTTGACAATTTTTTTTATTTGTTGGCCCTTCCATATTTCTGCGAGATGGAGTTTAATTTATAAAGCTTTCCACTAAGATTAGTTATGAAAAATTGTCATGCGTGTGCAATATTCTTACCAGATGTTTAGGCCAATTCCAATTAATTCGACAACTAAGTATAGCCATAAAATGTATGTGATAATTCCAGTAATTAAGGCAATAATAACAACATTAATTATTCGTCTTTTTTTACGTTTTAATGAATCTAAACTGCACACATTTTCTTTTTTGTAAAAATACCACGCAAGACCTGAGAGGAGTAATGCTAGTGCGACACTTCGAAATACCCATTTGTAAGTTCCATAAAGTGTATCTGAAAGTGACGCTGCAAATGCAACGCTGCTTAAACCAAACAATACTAATACGACTGGAGTAAAACAACAAAGTCCTGCGATGAATGCTGTTGTAGGAATTAATTTTTTTAGAAACTGTTTGTCTTCTTGTGATATATCTATTAATTTTTTATTTTTGTCAGTCATAAATAATAAGTAACATTAAATTAATTTATATCTAACCAACTTAACTTATGCATAAATAGAATTAAAAACCTATATTTTATGGTAACTTAAGAAATATCAAACGAATTTTTCCAATTATTTTCAAGTTTTTGTTTTGTTTTTTGTAAAATATGTTTGTGTGCAAGTTCTTGTTTTGCAATTTCTTGTAATGATTCTCTGCCTGGACCAAAATCGAGATATTTTATTAGTGTGCTATAATCTTGATATGCTTGCTCTTCTTCTTTGATTGCAAGATCAATTGCATTTTTTATGTCTTGCATATCGGTTATGTCTAATTTGTCTTCATATTCATTAAGCAAGTTGAGTGTTGTTAAATTGGTTTTAGATACTATTTTTAAAACTGTTAAGTCCATTTTACTAAATAGTTCTTTATGGGTGAGTTCTTCTGCTGCAAGAGTTTCAAAAATTTTTTTAAGTATATTGCTTTTTGCAAATTTTGCTAATTGGAGATATTTATGGTGTGCAGCAGTTTCTCTAACAATTGCATTTTCAAATATGACTCGCATAAATTCATCCATGATGATGCTGAACGTTATCTCTTATTTAATTTCTTTGGTATTTTCGTAAATTTTACAAGTTAGTTTATATACTGGCCACATTCAATTTCGAAAACTTTTCAGGTATATTTAACTGCCTTTTAAATGACAATTTTCTCGTCGAAATCTTTTCGATTTTCGTTGGAAAATTCACTTTAAAACGATTTCTTTATTAATTGGCATGACATCCAACAATTTATTTTTCAACGGACAAATTGGTGAGCCTGAAGAGTTCATCGAAATTTTTAAAACTCTTTTTAGTTCGAGAAGTATTAGGGATTCTGCTCCTTCAAGAGTTGCCTCTGAAACTGATATTGCGCAGTTAGTTAATGAATTTGAAACAAAGCCACAACACCGGGCCAGTAATGATGATTTTAGTTTTCAAAATTTTATGACTGAGTTTGCTCAAATTTATGAGAAAGCAGGTTTAAGTTTCAATCCTCATTCTTATTTTGCACACATGTTATCAGATCCAACAAAAATTGGAGTGGTAGCAAATTTAATTGGTGCTTTAATGACTGGAAATCAAGTTTGTCGTGAAGTATCCCCAATTGAAAATCATTTAGAACAACGTGTTGGGCAGTATGTTAAAAACATGTTAGGTTATGATCAAAAAGAAGCAATTTCTTTTATTACTGCAGGAGGTACTGATGCAAATATTCTTGCTCTTCTAACTGGTAGAAATGTTTCATATCTTGAAAAAGAAGGTGTTAATCTTAAAAAAATTGGTTTTCCTGAAATGTTTTCGCCTCATTCGGATGTTTATGAAAAAGCTAATTTAAGAATTCCAAAATTAATTGTTCCTGCGTCATTTCATTATTCTTGGGACAAAACTGCTAATGCTATTGGCATTGGTGAAAATCACTTGGTTAAGATTAGATCCACTTCTGAATTTAGGATGGATTTGGATGAGTTGCAAGTTCAACTAGATTCTTTAGATCGTACAAAAGAAAAACCAATGGGAGTTGTTTTTGTTTTAGGATCAACTGAAATTGGGGCTGTTGATGATATTGCAAAAGGAATGGAGTTAGTTAGAAAATACGAAAAAGAAACTGGTGAAAGAATATGGCTTCATCTTGACGCTGCATATGGTGGTCCTTCAGTATTAACAAAAAAATATGCGCATCTAAAAAAGGTTGTAAAAGAGTTTGATTCAGTAACTTTTGATCCTCATAAATTATTTTGGGTTCCCTACAATGCTGGATCGATTACTTTCAAAAATCGTGATGATTTACAGACAGTTTCAACTGATGCTAGTTACATCAATAATGATTTATCAAATATTGAGGAGTTTAAGAAAAATTTAGAAACTCACCTTGGTGGTGTTAAACTTATTGGATCACAATCTACTGCAGGAGTTATATCTACATATTTGACTTGTGTTGCTTTTGGTTTGGCAGGAATTGGAGAAACGATTGAAACAACATTTGAGAATGCAAATTATTTTGCATCGCAACTTCAATCTGTAAGATTAAGTGAGGGTCGAATTGAAGTAATGAATCCTGAGCCAGATTTAAATTTAGTTAATTTTAGATTTGTTCCAGAAAAATTTAAACACGTTTCCAAAAAAGATTATTTTGGTGGTGATGTAAGTAGTGATAATTCAGATGAAATTAAATCATTAAATGTGCAAATTGAAAAATATTTTTCAGAATCTGATTCCGGTTTTATTGTATCAAGTGCTGGGCTTGCAACTAATGGGGAAAAAGATACTCAGATTTATGCTATTCGTACTTGTCTGATGCATCCAGATACTACCAGGCAAGATATTGATAGGTTTGTTGGTGAACTTTGCACATACATTGAATCTGATCTTATTCGAGGTGATTGTTAATGTCTCGAATAATTAATGAATCGGACCTCGACACAACTTTGGCTGCAGTTTTAAGAATTAAGCCTAATGTAGCAACGACTTATGATGTAATAAAATTAGATTATACCTCAAAAGGGGAGGCCGATCCAGTTGATGTTGCGTGGCAATTGTTAGGTAGTTTATATGCACAAAAAGGAATTGCAAAAGAAGATATTAAAAAATTTAATTTAGGTGAATCTTCTTGGGGTGCAACGTCAAAGATTCAAGAAGTATTAAGAAAAAGTGCAGATCCTCTATTTCGAGCAGAACTATTAGATTACCCTGATACTAATGCATCTGCACTTGTTAAAACAATTGCTGATTTATTTCAACTTGAACCTTATAATTTTGTTAAATTAGGTGGGGGAGAATTTGATAAATATCCTGTAACTATTGGTACTGGTAGTAATCAACTTCTTGAACTCGTAACGAAAGCGTTTGTAACTCCTGGAAATTTTGTGATGGTTCACAATCCTACTTTTTTTAGGTTTGAAGAAGCAGCAGCGCACATTAATGCAAGAATTATTAGTTCTGATCTCGACGAAAATAATGGTTTTTTATGGTCTGAATCCAACAGGGATGATTATTTGGAAAAATTAAGTGATCCAAATATTGATTTGTATTGGTTGTGTACTCCGAATAATCCTACTGGAACAACAATTCCTTTGGAGCACATTGAAGAGATAGTAAGTGTTGCGTCAAAGCATAAAAAATTAGTTGTGGTCGACGAAGCTTATGGGGAATATTCTGATGCTAATGGTGACAAAAGAGCTAATAGTGCAGTTTCATTACTTGGCAAATATTCTAATTTATTTGTAACTCGAACTACTTCAAAGGGACTTGGTCTTGCAGGAATTCAAGTCGGGTATGGTATTGGCAGTCCTGAAATAATTGAAATCATGGAAAAGATGCGTCTTCAATTTCCAATTTCAACAATAAGTGGTTTGGTTGCAAATGTGGCACTTCAAGATGTTGAATATATGGATTTAGTAAGAAGTGAAACAAAAAGTGCAAAAACAAAATTAGAACAAGCGTTGAGTGATAAATATGAGTTTTATCCGTCGGAAACAAATGTTGTTGTTTTGAAAGGAAAAGGCAATGTTGCAGGGGATTTTCTTAGGGAGGGAATTATTGTTCAGAGTTTAGATTTTATTCCATCTCTTGCAGGCAAAGGTTATGTTCGTTTAACAGTTAGAAAACCTGAGGCTAATTCTTGTTTGATCGAACGTATGAGTGATGTTTCTAGTGGTGAGTATCGTGGTTAAGGGGAGTGTTGATAAAATGAAAGTAGATAAATCGAAAAGGGATAAATTAAAAAGTGATAAGTCGGAAATAGATGAATCAAAATTGGTCGTAAGTGATATTGTTATAAGGCCAGTTGATCTTGACAGTCAAATTGAATTAGAGCAAATTGTGGATTTGCAAGTGGAAGGTTGGAATTTAGGTGAGGAAGATATACTAACTCCTGAGCTGTTAAAAATTTGTGGAAATAATGGTTTGGTTGTAGGTGCATTTGCAAATGATGATGCAATTTCAAATTCAGATAATCCTTTTTTGGTCGGGTATGCACTAGGTTTTTTTAGTAATAATTCAGGACTTGTTAACTCAGTTAATGATTTTATTGAGTTTGGAGGAAATGTTCCTGCACACATTGATAAAGAATTTGCAGTGTATGCGCAACGTTGTGATCGGGATGTTTTTTATTCTCACATGGTTGCGACGAGAAAATCTTTGAGAGGTAAAGGTATTGGTGCGTTACTTAAGTCTTTTCAACGTGATGAGTGTGCAAGTTTAGGCATGGGTGTAATTGAGTGGACATATGATCCTTTAATTTCTAGGAATGGTAAGCTTAATTTAAACAAGTTAGGTGCTAAAGTGCCTGCTCCAAAAAATTATGTGCGTGATTATTATGGTGAAATTAGTGGAGATTACAAAGGACTTCCTACTGATAGATTTATTGTTACTTGGGATACATCAAAAAAGAATCAACCTCCAAGTTCTTCAAAAACTTCTTTTGATAAATATGTGTCAGATGGTGCAAAAGTAATTTCTTCAACAAGTGCAAGATTGCTTACATTATCGCCAGAATTTTTAGGCCAACCTGAACAAAAAAATAAATCACCTCAGTCAGGACTTGTTTATTGTAGGGAATTAAAAGAATTTGATTTAGATCAAACTGCTGATACTATTTTGTTTGAAGTTCCTCTAAATTTTAATGAGTCTGATTTTATTGCAGCAGATGCAAGTTTGGATAGTCCAGTTAGACTTGATTGGCGTACTAAGAGCCGGGCAGTTTTTGAAACTTATCTTGAGAGGGGATATCAAGTAGTGGATTTAGTTTTAAAAAAGCATGAAACTCAATTAGATCCTTTCAATGGGAATGGTCTGAGGCCTTTTTATGTGATGCAGAAGTCTTGAAATTTATAATTATTTTTTTTGTTTTTTTCATAATTTTATGATTTCAAAATTTTTTTCATTTTCACCGGAAACTTTCCGAAAATAAAACATAACTCATTTATTAATTAAAGTTAATATAATTATTAAATAAAATCAAAAGAGAAATAAAAATGGATTTTACTCAAAACTCGCCTGATAAACTAAAAATTGACAAGATTGAATTATATCAAGTTCGTTTAAAACTCATAACTCCATTTCGTACTAGTTTTGGTGAATTAACTGAACGTAATGTTTTATTAATTTGCATTAGATCTGGAAAATTAGTTGGCTGGGGGGAGTCGCCACATCTAGATTTACCTTTATACACTTCAGAATTTCTAGAATCTGGCAAAAAACTTTTACAAAATATTTTACTTCCAAGAATTATTGGCAAAGAACTTTCTTGTCCTGATGACATCCATCAATTTTTTGCAGATATTAAAGGAAATAATATTTCAAAAGCAGGAATTGAAATGGCAGTTTGGGATTTGTTTTCAAAAAAAGCTAATCTTCCTCTTTACAAGTTTATTGGTTCACAAAGAAATTGGAGTGAGATTGGAATAAGTATTGGGATAAAAGATTCGCCTGAAGAACTTATTGCAGATATTAAAAGATATACTGAAGAAGGATATAGGAGAATTAAAGTAAAAATTAAACCTGGTTGGGATGTTGATATTGTTAAATTTATTCGTAGTCACTTTCCAAGTATTCGTTTAATGGTTGATGCAAACTCGGCATATTCTGGGGGGGATATAGCACATCTTTCTCAATTTGATGATTATAATTTATTGATGATTGAACAACCCTTTTCTGAGAGTTGTTTGTTTGATCATTCAGAGCTTCAAGCAAAGATTAGAACTCCTGTGTGTTTAGATGAAAGCATACATTGTTTAGAAGATGTAAAAACTGCAGTTCATTTTAATTCTTGCAAAATCATTAATATTAAGCCTGCACGTGTCGGGGGAGTTTCGGAAACAATTAAAATTCATGATTTTTGTAAAGAGAAAAATATTCCAGTTTGGATTGGGGGGATGGTCGAGTCATTTATTGGAAAGTCATTTTTGGATCATCTCTCCACATTGCCTAATTTTTTATTGCCGGGAGATAATTCTGATTCTGCAAGGTATTTTGAGGAAGATTTAGTAAAAGGTGGGAGGGAACACCAAAATGGGATTATTTATTTATCTGATGAACCTGGAATAGGGGTTGTTCCTGATGAAGAATTATTGAGTAAACATACAATCGAACAGTTTTCATTAGAAGTTTAACTAGAAGTTTAACTAGAAGTTTAACTAGAAGTTTAACTAGAAGTTTAAACATTAAGCAGCAAGCATTATTTTGTATTTAGTATGCGATTAAGAATTATTTTTTGCATTGCATGCTGTAATTGGGTGGTTTTTAGTATTATGGAAAGTCAAGACAAAATTAGCGAGAGCTATAAAACTAGAGAAAAATCAGAATTATTAAAATCTGAATTGATTAGTTTAACGTCAGATCTTATTAGATTTAGGTCTGATGCAAATCATCCCTCAGAGCGTGTTGCAATTCTTAAATATGTAAAAAATTTTCTAAGTTCAAATTCAACTAACGAGTCATTTGATCAAAAATATTATTGTTCTATTAGTCCTAATTCTGGACAAAATATTGAGTCTTATCATTTTTTTAATCCTGATCCCAAAATTGCTCGCATGCCTTCATTATTATTATTACTTCATGCAGATGTAGTTCCAGGATCAAGTTCTCAGTTCGAACCATATGTTAAAAATAATTTTTTACATGGGCGTGGGGCGGGAGATATGAAAGCAGGATTAGCAATAGCATTAAAATTATTTTTGAAGTATCATGAAACGACAAATATTCAGATTTTAGTGACAACTGATGAAGAAATTGGTGGTTTTGGTGGTGCAGGTTATGTGGCACCTCATATCAATCCTGATTTCGTAATTGCAATTGAACCTTCAAATTTAAAAATTATTAATGGTGAAAAAGGTGCGATGTGGGTAGTAATTGATGCTGAAGGTCCAGGAGGTCATGCTGCTCGTCCTTGGAAAGCAAAAAGTGCTGTTGATTTATTGTTTGCAGTATATTCAAAATTAAGAGAAAAGTTTCCTGCTCCAGCAACTGAGAGTTGGATTGAATCAGTTAATCTTGGTGGAATTTATGGGGGTGATGTTAAAGTTTCAGAAGATAAAATTGTTCTTAATAGTGCAAATTCTATTCCTAAATATGCAACTGCAAAACTAGATTTAAGACTTTCTTCTGATTGGTCTCACAATGCAGTTTTTGAAATTATTTTGTCTTGTGCAGCTGAAGTTCAAGAAGGAGTTCGTAATTGTTTTGATGGTTGTAAAGATTATAAAATCACAGTTCATAAGCCAAATCCCCTTGTATCAATTCTTCACACGCCAAAAGATAATATTCATGTTGCAAATTTTGCAAATCATATTTCAAAAGTATTAGGTTGCCCGCCTATTTTTAAAAAAGGTCATGGTGCAAGTGATGCTAGATTTTTTAGTGAAAGAAAAATTCCAAGCATTATTTTTGGTGGGTTGTCTATAGGACATCATGGTGATCAAGAAAGAGTGTGTATTGATTCATTACTTTCTGTGTATGAATCTCTTGATCTTTTTTTAGCTAATTGGGTATTATAATTAAATTGTAGGGGTAGTAAAAAAATGGCTGATTCAAAAACAAATGAAAAAACTAATTCAAATTCAAATCCGAACACAAATCCAAAATTTACAAATGCTCAGCGAAATTTATTGCAAGTTTTATCTGACGCCGCAGGTCCAATTTCTAATTTAGATCTTGTAGAAAAATATGGATTAAATAATAGTGATATTGTTAGAGAAGGATCTTTTTTTCGTGATCAAGGATGGATTGAGTTTTCGCAACAAAAATATTTTGAAGTGAGACCTCTTGAAGGATTTGAATCATTACGAGAATCTGATCTGCCCGAGTATTCTCTTCTTAAAATTATGCAGGATGAATTATTTGTAACAGGTGATGATCTTGAATCAAGACTGGGTAAAAAAACATTTGGTATGGCATTAAATGAATTAAGAAAATTAGGGTTGGTATCAATTGAAAGATTGGATAAAGAATTACCTTTAGAAATAACTTATGTTCCTGGGGATAATACTTCCGAACTTATTTTGCGAAATGAATTTTTTCAATTATTAAAATCACAATCCCGATTTGTCTTAAGTGAATTGGAAGATTCTGATTATGTGCAGTCTCGATTAAAAGAGTTTGAAAAACGTAAATTAATTAGATCAAAGGAAAGGTCAAATTATGTTCTTCAAATAGTGCCTGAAGGACAAGCGAGGTTAGACGCGGTCGGTGAAAAAGAAGTTGCAGTGTTAACTCCTGATATGATTCGTTCAGGTTCTTGGAAAACAACTAAGTTTAAATCTTATGATCCGTCGTTAGACTCAAAAACTTTGCAAATAGGAAAACATCATCCATTAAGACAATTAGCAAAATACGTAGAGAAAATTTTTAGAGATATGGGTTATGAATATATGGCTGGTTCTTTAGTGTCCTCTTCTTTTTATAATTTTGATGCATTAATTACTGCACAAGATCATCCTGTTCGTGAAATGCAAGATACTTTTTTTTTAGAACATCCTGCAAAATGTGGTCAGCTGTCTCCCGAGTTAGTAGAAGAAGTTAGAAAATCTCATACTGCTTTGTATGCGTATGATTTTGATCCTGAAGTTGCACGTAAAAATGTTTTAAGAACTCATACGACTGCAGTTACTGCACAATATTTGGAAGAAAGATCTGACACTCCAATGAAATTGTTTTCTATTGGGAGAGTTTTTAGAAATGAAACTATGGATGCAATGCACTTGCCTGAATTTCATCAGATAGAAGGTGTTGTTGTGGGTGATGTTAATTTGCGTGATTTGATGGGGCATATTTCTGTTTTTTATCAGCGAATTGGGTTGACTGATATTAAGTTTAAGAAAACATTTAATCCTTATACAGAACCGTCTATGGAAATTTTTGCGTATCATCCTGCACTTGATAAACACGTCGAGGTTGGAAATTCTGGAATGTTTCGTCCTGAAATGATGAGTCAGTTTGGTTTTGAAAATCAAAAAGCAATTGCGTGGGGACTTGCGTTAGAACGTTTAGCAAGTATTGTTTTTGATGTTCCAAAAATTAAAGATTTGTATGGGTGTGAAGTTGATGTTGATTGGTTAAGGGGGGAGGGTAAACTATGGCTGTAAGTACTTTTTCATTTGATGATTTTAAGAATTTGTTTGGTAAAGATATTTCGTTTGAAGATCTGAAAGAATTGTCTTTTGATTATGGGATTGAAGTTGAAGGAGATTTATCTGAAGAAGGTGAGTTTAGTGTAGATGTAACTCCAGAACGTCCTGATTTGTATTGTGTTGAAGGATTCGCAAGGTCTCTTAGAGGTTTTAATAGTTTAGAAACTGGACTTAAATCTTATGTTGCACCAGTGTCGGGAGTTGAACTTATTGTAGATCCTAAAACTGCGGACATTCGTCCATTTATTGGTGCCGCAGTTGTTCGTAATGTTACGGTTGATGATCATTTATTGCGTTCAATTATTCGTTTTCAAGAAAAACTTCATCTTACATTGGGGAGAAAAAGACATAAGGTTGCAATTGGAGTTTATGATTTTGATAAAGTAACTCCTCCGATTCATTATCGTGCGGTTGTGCCTAGTGAAGAAAGTTTTGTTCCACTAGAGTTTGATACTAAATTAACTTTAGATAGAATTCTTACTGAGCATCCCATGGGTTCTGAATATGCACATTTGTTAGAAGGATTTGATTTGTTTCCGTTATTGGTTGATTCGTTAGGGGAAGTTCTTTCTTTTCCGCCGATTATTAACTCAAATTATAGTGGTAAAGTAACTCCCGATACAAAAAATCTTTTTATTGAAGTTACTGGAACTCATCGTCCAACTTTAATTAAAACAGTTAATATGTTAACAACTGCACTTGCTGATCGTGATACCATTATTGAAAGTGTTGATATAAAACACACAGGAGATTTAGAAAGTATGTCTTATGAATCGCCAGTTTTTACTCCTTCAAAAATTAGTTTGAATTTAAGTTTAATTAATGATTATTTGGGAGTTTCATTAGATCCTGGTCAAGTAACTTCTTTTCTTGAGCGTATGCGTTATGGTGTGACTAGTACAAAAGAAAAACAAGATATTAGATTTGATCTTCAGATTCCTTGTTACCGAGTTGATGTACTGGATCCTTGCGATGTTGTTGAGGACATAGCAATTGCATTTGGGTATGGTAATTTTGAATTTCAAGCTCCCCGAACTTTTAGTATGGGTAAAGGTCATCCCAGGGAAGAATTTTCATCATATGTTAGGGATGCTTGTGTTGAGATGGGTTTAGTTGAAGTAATGACTTTTGTTTTATCTAATACTCAAGATCAGTATCATCGTATGAAGGAACAAATGGGACTTGATTATGTTTCTTTGCTTAATTCAAAATCTGCAGGTCATGAAATTACGAGGGTAAAATTAGTTCCTGAGCTTCTTAAATTTTTAAGATACAATAAGGTGAAAGCAACCCCTATTAGTATTTTTGAAGTTGATGATTGTATTTTGGTTGATAAAGACAGTGCAAATCAAACCAGGGATATTCGTAAATTTGCTTTTGCAGAAATGGGTGCAAATACTGAGTTTTCTCGTGCACGAAGTTTAGTTTCTGGTTTTTTTGATTCGCTTAATTTGGATTATTGCGTAAGACCTGGCACTGCACCACATTATTTTGAAGGAAGATCTGGGGAAGTTTACATTGGAGAGAATAAAGATGTTTTTGTGGGGTCGTTTGGAGAGGTTCATCCGAGTGTTTTAACAAATTTTGATTTGGAATTGCCTGCAGTCGTTGGTGAATTTAATCTTGATGTGGTTGAGCAATATGTTAAGTCTCCGTTTGAATCCAAATAACTCTGAAGCGCGAATGACTAGTGAGTGTGAGCTTGAATTAGTTTTAAAAAATATTCTTGATGGGTGCAATATTGAACAAAAACATTTGCGCAAAGTTAGTGAGTTTGTAAGTGTAGTTCAATCAGGAGAATTAATTAATTTTGGTGATCAAAATTATCAAGTTGTTTATGATCTTTGTTGTGGTAATGGTTTGCTTGGAATGTATCTTGCGTTAAAATATGGGGAAGTTACAAGTTTTCAATTTGATAAAGTTCAAACCACTAAATATTGTTCGTTAAGAAAATCTATTTCAAGAATATATCCTACTGTTTCAAATCAAATTTATTTTGAAGAAGCAGACATATTTGATTTAGATTTATCAACAACGAATTTACCTGTGCAACAAAAAAAATCAGGTATTGTTTGTGCAATTCATGCATGTGGAGACTTAACTGGGCGTGTTGTAGATATTGCAATTAAGAATTCTTTAAGTTTTGCAATAATGCCTTGTTGTCATAAAGGTAGTGCTTATCAATTTGTCCAAAATGATAGATTATTTTTAAATTACATTAGAGATCAAGGTTATTCTGTTCATGTGAGTTTTATTGATTCTAAAATCACTCCTAAAAATAAAGTCTTTGTGGGGGTTCCAAATAAATTTACATAATAATTAAACTATAATAATGAATATTGAGCATAATTAAATACTAATAAATAATAATAATATTTATATATTAACCATAATTGAATTAATAAATAATAAGTGATTTAAATAAAAAACGGGGTTGTTTGTTAAGGATGGTTAAACTTTCATTTAAAATGCTGTTTGCATTAATTTTTAGTTGTGCATTGTTGTCTGTAGGTGTTTTTGCAGCACCTTCTATAAGTTATGTAACTCCAACTCCTCAAAATAATGCGTATACTGGAAATGAATCTTTTGTAGAAATGAATGTGCGAGTTAATGAGTCTCAATTAAATGAGTTTAATTATAATTGGAATGGGACTAATTTCACTTATTATGATGATTCTTTAGTTTTAATGATGAATTTTGATGATGTTTCAGATCTTGGTGAAACTAATACTTTATTTGCAGATGTTTCTATGTATGGTAATGATGGGTCTGCAAATCCAGGTATAACTTATACAACTTCTGGAAAATATGATGATGCTTGTTTATTTGATGGATCGAGCGATTACATTACAGTTAGTAATTCTTCTAGTTTAAACGATTTAACAACTCTAAGTATTTCTGCTTGGATTTATGCTGATTCGTTTGATGCAGTAAATCCTTATATTGATGCGATTGTTAGTAAGTTCACCGGAGGAAGTACTGGATTTGTATTTAGAGTTGGTGATGCAGGAATTAATTCAAATCAGTTACAAATGGCATTCGATTCAAATAAAATTCAAAGTGATATTGGACTTCAAACTGATACTTGGTATCATGTTGCTACAACTTATGATGGAACTACAGCAAAACTTTTCATTAATGGTGTTGAAGATGCAAGTGCTGAAATTATTGGATGGCAAGATACTTCAGATAACAATTTAGAAATCGGTCGTGATTTTAGTACTAATTCGAGAATTTGGGATGGTACTATTGACGAAGTTAGAATTTGGAATAGAAGTTTATCATCAAATGAAATTTATCAGCAATATGTATCTAACTTAAACCAATTTAATTCTACTCAGTGGAGATTTTATGTTAATCAAAGTCAGAATGCAACAACTGGTTTAGATAATTCTTCTTATACTTATTTTGTTTCAGCAAAGAATGCATCTGATTCAGAAACTGTTATGAGTTCAAGAACAATAAACATTGGTTCAGCTCCCGCAGCAGTTCCAGAATTCTCAGATTATGCAATTATGTTATTGTTAGCATTAACTGTTGGCGGTTTTGTTGTAATTAGAAAAAAAGATTAATTGTGAGCTTTGTTTAACTATTATCTACAAATTCACAAATCATTTTTCCGTTTTTTCTTTCACATAATCTTGATACTTTATTTCCGTTAAAGTAAAATATATCTTTATATGTTTCTTCTTTTTTATTTGTTGGTTTCATTTTATTGCTACCTCAGTATATATTATTTTATTATCGAAATTTATTTTATGAAAAAATAGAATTTTAAAAAATTTAAAAATTAATTAATTGAAAGATTAAATTAGTTCTAATAATTAGATCTTTCCAATTAAGTCAACGCCAGGAGTTAATGTTTCGTCTCCAGGATTCCAATTCATAGGGCAAACTTGTCCATTGTGTTCAGAAACAAATTTCGCTGCTTGAATTTTTCGAATTATTTCTTTTGTATTTCGTCCAATGCTATTATCATGGAATTCAAACACTTTTATTTCTCCTTCTGGATTAATTAATACTGTGGATCTTAAAGATAATCCTTCGTCTTCAATTAAGGTTCCATAAGCAGTGCATACTCGTCTGGAAGGATCTGCAAGCATTGGAAATTTTATTTTTTTAATTGTTTCTGAAGTATCATGCCATGCTTTATGAACAAATGCAGTATCAGTACTTACACTAATTATTTCTGCACCTAAATTTTTAATAGTTTCATAATTATCAGCAAGATCTCCAAGTTCTGTTGGACATACGAATGTAAAGTCTGCGGGATAGAAAAATAATACGACCCATTTTCCTTTGTAATCTTCTAAACTTATTTTTTTTATTTCACCACCAACATATGCATTTTCTGTAAACTCTGGTGCTTTTTCATTTATTTTTATCATTTTTTTGTTACCTCCCTCTATGTGGGTTAATTTTTTTATTTTTATGATAAGAATTAAAATCGGACCCTAAGAAAAGAGGCAAACTCAGGATCCGATTCTACTTAATTTAATTTTTGTAAATCATTAATTTAATTATAATTAGATCTTTTTCTTTTTTTTGTAGTTGTCATATTTTCTTGTAATAGGTCTGTTTGAATTTTTTCAACAATGTTTGTTTGTTTTTTAAGATATTCAATTTCAGAATCAACTGTGCCATATTCTGCACATTTGCCTTTATGACAATTTATTTTTTGTTTCATTTGTTTTCACCTCTTAATAAAATATTAATGATTATTGACGCATTTCATTCTCACTTAAGCATTTAGTCTGACTTATATTATTTAAAATCAATCTCTTTGTTTTATAATGAAATGGCCTATTTTTCATTTATCTTAAAGGAAATGTTTATAAATAGTAGAAGTTTTTAGACTAAATTATAATAAAATTGAGTTTTATGCGTTATTGCTTGTTGGCAGTTGTTTTAATTAATGATTTCTGCTGTAAGTCTAAAACTTGATTTTAGGGGTGTATAATTATGGCTGCAAAAAACTATTTTCAAAAAATTGATGAATTCAAAGAAAAAATTCACTTTAATGATAAGCTTGGTTTGGATGAGCGAGACAATGTTATTATGACTTTAATTCAAACAAATCCTGATATTTCTCAAGAAGAAATTGCAAAAAAAATTAAATTATCTCAACCCTCAGTGGGTGCACGGTTAAGAAAACTTAGAGATAAAGGAATTTTACATGCAGTAAATGGTGTTAATTTCAAAGTAGTTGATTTGTTCTTGGCAAAAATTGATATTAATACGACAGATACAACTGGGCTCGTAAATGAGTTTAAAGATTGCCCGTTCTTTTTGAATGCATTAGTAACTTCTGGCAAGTATAATGTTTGTTTATTATTTACTGCAACTGATTTGAAAAGATTAGAAGGAATTGTTAATTGTCATTTAAGAGGAAATCCTAAAGTTAAAGAGATTGAGATGAATATTGTTATATCTGCTGCTAAAGATTTTGTTCTTCCACTTAATGTTGATTATGATAATAAAAATCAACTTAATTGTAAACAAGATTGTTATGAGTGTGAAGGTGAACTTTGTTTTGATAAGTGATAAATCTATGAAATCTCAAATCAAAAAAGCATACGATGGTCTTGCCAAGCATTACCATAAATTAAGAAAAGAAGATAGTTCTGTAAAGTTTTATAAGGAAATTCTTGAGACTCCTTTTTTGCTTAAACTTGTGGGTGATGTCAAAAATAAAAATGTGTTAGATCTTGGTTGTGGTCCTGGAATTCATGCTAAAATTCTCACAAAAAAAGGTGCAAAAGTAATTGGGATTGATAATTCTAAAGAATCAATTAAATTAGCAAAAACAGAATCTCCTAAATCGACCTTTATTGTGGGTGATATTGAAAAGTTACAATTCAAATCCCGAGAGTTTGATGTTGTTTTTTCTGCGATGGTTCTTGGACATTTCAAAAATTGGACTAAAATTTTAAATGAAGTTAATAGAGTTTTAAAAAAAGACGGAATTTTTGTTTTTTCAATTTATAATCCATTCAAAGAAGTTTTAACAAAAGTTGCGTGGGAAGGAAAAGAATTCAGGATTGTTAAAAATTATTTTGATGAAAGATTAATTTATTCTGAATGGAAGAATGAAAAAAAATCATTTACTGTTTCTCATCATCACAAAACTTATGCGACAATAATAAAGTTTATTATGAAACACGGGTTTGAATTGGTAGATTATGAGGATTGTAAACCTCCGAAGAGTGCTGAACAAAAATATTTAAATAAATATGGCGAAACAATGGATTTGCCTAATTTTTGTGTTTGGAAATTAAAGAAAAAATAGATTATGTTTTGATGAATGACTAATTTATTTTAATGAGATATAATTAACTGGGTGTTATATTATGAAAAATTTAAAGAAAAATTTGTTTCAATTTGGTGAAACTGTAAAGGGATTTGATGTGCACGTTTTTAATGAGCGAGAAATTAGGGCTGGTGCTGGAATCATGTTTTTATTTGCGATGATTGCTTTTATGAATGCATTTTTACTTAAAAATTTTTATTTTATCAAAATTTTTGTTATTGCATTCTTAATTGATTTTTTAATTAGGCTTGTAATTAATCCTAAGTATTCTCCTTTTTTAGTAGTGGGCAGATTTGTAGTTCAAAATCAAACTCCTGAGTATTCTGGGGCACCACAAAAAAAGTTTGCATGGATTCTTGGGCTTAGTTTAGCAATAACTATGTTTTTTTTGGTTGTAATTTTTAATGTTACAGGACCTGTAAATTTAATTATTTGTCTTGCTTGTTTGACATTTTTGTTTTTCGAATCAGTTTTTGGAATTTGTTTGGGTTGTTTAATCTACAAATATTTCAATAAAAAGAAAGCAAAGTTATGTCCGGGTGGGTCTTGTGAATTAAAGTTCAAAGAAGATATTCAAATGATTAATTGGGTTCAAATAGTAATTACTGTATTATTTGTTGTTTTAATTGGATTTTTGGCATTTTCAGGATTGCTTTAATTTTTTTTCTTCTTTTTTTCTTTTATTTTTCGATAATTTTATAATCTCATTCTTGTAAAGATAAATATTATGAAACAACAAGTGCTCTATCTGGATCTGGCAAAGTATTATGATTTAATCTACTATTGGAAAGATTACAAAAAAGAAGTGGTTAAACTCAATAAAATTATTGTCAGATATAAAAAATCAAAAGGCAAAGATTTACTTGAAGTTGCATGTGGGACTGGTCATCACATTAAGTATTTTAAGAAAACTTTTTCTTGTACTGGGACTGATATAAATCAAGGTATGCTAAATATTGCGAAAAAGAAAATAAAAAATGTTACTTTCAAAAAAGCAGATATGGTTAATATAAAGCTAAATAAAAAGTTTGATGTGATAACTTGTCTTTTTAGTTCTCTTGGTTATATTAAAACTTATCAAAATCTTAAAAAGACATTGTTAAATTTTTCAAAACATTTGAAACCGGGTGGGGTAGTTATAATTGAGCCGTGGTATACAAAATCTGCGTACTTGGCAGGGTCTCCTCATATGTCAACTTATGATGGAAAAGATCTTAAAATTTCAAGATTGGTGGTATCTAAAGTTAAAGGTAATATTTCTATAATGGATATGCATTATTTAATTGCTGAGAAGAATAAAGAAGTAAAACATTTTATCGACAGGCATGAAATGGGTTTATTTGAAATTGATAAAACTTTACAGTTTATGAAATTGGCAGGTCTCAAATCTAAATTTATTAAAAATGGTTTGATGAAAGGCAGGGGCTTATTTGTTGGTATCAAAGAATTGAAGTGATCTAAATAAAACCTCAATTAGATATTGCTTTAAAACATCCATTGATGAAAGTAAAAAATAAATAATTAATTTAAGATTAAAAATATTTTTTAAACAGTTTAAGTTTTTTGTGTTTGTTTTAATAGATCTGTCATTAATCCTTTTACCATTCTTTTTTGAAAATGACTTCGGTACATTCCATCATTTCCTTTTACTTCATAGTCAATAACTCTGCTGCCAAATCCTACTTTCATTTTAAATGATAATTCGTTATCGTTTGTTGATTCTTGAGTGGTTGTTTGTGGTGAGTATGTAATTTCTATGGATCCTTTTCGAGCATTAATTTGTAAAGTTCCAATTTGAGAATTTCCTGATTTTATTCCGTGAGAATATGCTTCATATTGTTTTTCTCCTGCGCCATCATAACCTAATGAAGAAATTTCTGCAGTAAGATCTTGCAGCGTATAGCTTGTGTCTTGGTGTGCAAATAGTACGACTTCATTTGGGCTGTGAGTTTTATGTGTGCGTTGAATTTCTGATAAAATATCGGAAAGTTCTTTGCTTGCTGTATCTTCGTGTTCTACCATTTTCGGGAGTTATTTTAATGCTTATATTTAAACTTTTCGTTTAATTAACTACTCTTAAATGACTAACAATCGAAAAGCTTATATGCTAGTTCTTTGGGTATTTGTGTTGAGGTATTAATAAAAAATGTTTTTCCCAGCTATTGTTCATATTATGAGATTAATTGCTCCTGATTCTGGGGAATTAGCTGAGCTTGAAACGGTTTCTTCTAGATATGATCCTGAGCCAGTTCAAACTAATGTTGCTTATGTTGATTTCGGCGCGCAAGCCAGACAAAAACAAATGGAAGTGATTGAAAGTGCGAGAGATCATGTTGCGCAGTATGGTTCTATTGATGAGTTGGCAGATGCAATCAATTCTGAAGCACCAATTTCGGATAATTTGTTTAAGAATTGGAAAAGATTGAGTGATGATTTATGTCATAATCGGTCTTATTGTAATATGCTTGGATTGGACTATGCTAATTTACCAAAAAAAGATGAATTAACTCTTGAACTTTTTGCTATGTATATTGTTAAGCAAGATCCTAATTTTATTTTACCTAGATTATAATTTCTATTTATTGTATGTTGGAGCATTTTTTGGAACTCCTCCATATTTGACATTTTTATAAAAATCATAGGTCATTGTTTCATCGCTATTCAAAAGTTGCCCATTAATTACTTTTGCAATAAAAACTGTGTGTGTTCCAACATCGATAGATTCAATAACTTTGCAAATGAGCCATCCAATAGAATTTTCAATAACGACTGGAACATCATCAACAATTTCGAAATTGATGTCTGTTAATTTTTCTTCTGTATGGCCTGACTTAAATCCTAGTTTACCAATAAATTCGAGTGAAGTTTTCTTAGATAAGATTGAAACAGAAAATTTCTTTTCAGCTAAAACTAAATCCTGTGTTAAATTTTCTTTGTGAAGACTAATTGAGATAGTTTGAGGTTCAGAACTTATTTGCATTATTGAATTTGCAATTTGTGCATTTTTCTTTTCGCGTCCAGCACCTACTGCGTAAACTCCATAACTTAGTTTGGATAAAATTTTTTTAGTCATAAATGGATGAGAAGTTAATTGTTTTTTTATATTTATTTATTATTTTGGTGTGATTTCAAATTTATTTTGGTCTGTATGGTCTTGGTTGATTGGGAGTTAGTAATCTTGGTCGAGTTAGGGCAGGAATTGTTCTCCAATCTTGGTGTGCCAAATATTGCCCTGTTTGAATTATTTCTGCGGCTTGAGTTGGAGTTATTCCTTGTCGTCTCATTAGTGCTAAGTTTTTAAGGCCAGTAAGTATTGCTGGTACGTCTTGTTCTGCAATGTCAATTCCTGTTGCAGCAGTTATTTCTTGAAGAGTACTTCTAGCACTTGCAACTGTTAGTGTAACTTCGATTGGTCTTGCAGCGCCATAAGTTTTTTCTGAACCATAAACTTCAACTCCTCTTTTAAGTCCACTTCTAACTCCGTGAACATGCATTCCTGATGAATGAATTTGAACACCTTTATCTGCTGGTTTAAGTCCGCCAGTATACATTTTTACTAAGTCAGTAACTGCGTGAAGTCTATCATAATCAACATCATTAACTAGATATCCTCTTTCTTTTAATGCTTCAAGAACTTCTTCAGTTGGTGCATTTCCTGCAGCTCGTTCTCCAATTCCAGTAAGTACTGTTGAGATTCCTGCAGCACCTGAAAGGATGCCTTCAATTGTATTTTCAACTGCAAGTCCTGAGTCGTTGTGGCAGTGCATAAGTATTTTGGCTCCAGTATCGATTACGAGTTCACTAATTATTGATCCTGTCTCACTTGGAGTTGCAATTCCATTGGTGTCGCAATATACGAAGTAATCTACTAGTTGTGATGTTGCTTGAATATAATTTTTTAGAAATCCTAAATCTGCACGGGACGCATCTTCAAGTGCTAGTCCAACTTCAACTTGTCTTGTGCTAGCGCCATAATTGGTTGCTGCAGTTATTTCTCGTAGTGTTGAACTTAAGTTTTTTTCAGCAGTTAGTCCTTTGGCGTGCATTAATTCTTCGGATACTGAGCTTATTGTAATAACTCTATTTCCTCTTGTTAGGCAACCTGAAATATCATCTGCGTGCATCCTTGTTGCTTGTGTTATTGGAATTCCTTCACGAATTAATTGTGATGCTACATCTGCGTGCATTTCGTGCATCGCAGGCATTATGTCAATATTAAAAATAGCAGGGCCAATTGATGCTATTGCGTGTGCTAGTTCTAGCATTTCAGGTTGATTGAATGATACTCCTCGATAGTCTTGTTGTCCATCGCGTAGCACTTCTTCTGATATTAGTAAATCTAGGTGTTCCATTTTTTTCTGATCTCAACAAATAATTTCGTTTTATTTTTTTTAGAGCTTTTGACAGAGTTTCGAGGTTATATTTAAGGCTTTGGGTTTGGTCTCGTCGAGAACAATAATTAAAGCATTTCTACTGAGGAGTAAAAACTAAATCCAAACATTTATAAGTTATTATTGAATTTTAAGGGTTAATATAATTTTATAAGTTGATTCAGGGGGCTTTGAAATTCGTGCAACATAATGGGTGGAACGTATCACAAATAGAGCATCAACATAACATCGAAACAGATGTTTGTATTCTTACTGATTTAAGAGATATTCTTGTAGCTCATGATTTTGATCCTGCAAAGGTGGGTATTTTTATTGGGAATTATTTTCCAAAAGCAAAATTAGAAGAATTAATTGCTAAAGATCAAATTCCAATTACGAGAGAAGAACTCGATTCGGGTATTTTTTTATTTGATCAAGATGAAGCTGAAAAACGAGATATAGTTTTTTATTCTGTTGGTAGTTCTGCGAGAGGAACTTATCTTCCTGCCAAATCAGATACTGATATCGATATGGTTCTTATGAATGAAGAGTCAATTAAATTCAAACAAGTTATCGCAGATACTATTCTTAGGCATGTTCCAGCAGTGGATCAGTTAGGTCGTAAAGGGTCTGATTTTGATGATCAACCAAGAATGGCATATACGTTTAGGTCTAGTGGGCGAGTTGATTTAAGCATTCGCCCAAAATATGATGTGAGGACTCTAGATTATATTCTTTCTATGGCTGGCTGGACTGATGAGATGAAATATGAGATTCGTCGTGCAAAACAATTTTTTGTTTCAAAAGGAGTTTATCATCGTTCTAATCATGGTCTTAATGGAATCACTGTTGAGCGTTTAATTCAAGAATATGGTTCATTAGAACTTGTTTGTGAAAAAATTATTGAAGTAGGACTTCCAAAAGATTTAGCTGGCACTCCTTCAAAAAAAGATGTTGTGCCAATTGATGAATCTGGGTTTGAAATTAAATTTCCAAATAATGATGAGGGTAGTAAAGGAATTATGAATTGGTGGGTTAGTCAAAATCCTAAAATGTGGCAAAGAATTGTTCTTGCAGCTCACGATTTCACTAAAGATGAAAATGCAGGTTGCATAAAAAATAACCTTTTTAATTATAGGGATTTAGAATTAGATTATTTGAGTGATCCTGATTGGTTTGTTTTTCCAGTAAATACTAGGTTAGATCATATTAAGGATGTTGAAAGAATTATTTTTGAAAAAGCAAAAGAATATTTGACATCACATCCTGATAGGATTGAAGATTTTGAAATTTATTCTTGGAAAGATCAGTTAGGAATTGCATTCAAACCAAAACGTAGATTTGAAGATCAATCATTTGAGTCTTGTGTTGATGAACAAATAAAATTTTTCAGAAATCATTTGTTTGCGAACTTAAATGAATTTATGGCTTATCCTGATCCTGACAATTTTGCAATTAGGCCTGCGGGTCAACTTCGTCGTCATGGACATAAAAAAACAGGTCCCAAATATGTTTTATTAACATCAAATCCTAGATATAAAGAGGTATTAACTCAAATATTTGGTGATCCTGCTGCAACTCCTAAAACTCTTGAACATGCAGGGTTAAGAGGTGAAGCTAATTTTTTAGTTTTGCCGGGTGCAGTTCCAACAGAAGTAAATTCTATTGGGCAAAATATTGTTCGTTACTCATTTGAAGATGGTTTTGAGTTTGATCTTATTTGTTGTAGTGGTCAAACTAGCGCAATGAAGTGGGCAGAAATAGGTATTAGTTTTGGTGCTGAATATATTGTGGCACCTGGAATTTGTGGTAGTTTAGTTGATGAACTCCCTCCTGGAAGTGTAGTTTTAACAGGAGAATTTGCGAGGTTAGATCGTAAAGGAGATTTTATGGGTACTGATCCAACATCATTTTATGTGGCGCCATTAAATAGGACGCGGCCTACTTCAAGTCCAATTCTTCAAGATCATTTAATTTCTGCTTTAAACGAACGAGGTTTATCATGGGATGTTGGTAAGTGTGCGACAATTCCTATTTATTATCAAACCGATGCACTTATTCGTCGTGCAAGGGATGAAGGTTATGCGACTATTATTGATGAAGAAGATACAAATGTTGCGGCAGTGGCAGGTTTTAGAAGTGGTAAGTTAAGTCTTAATGATGGTGGGAGAGTTCATTTTTGCGGGCTTCATTTTGTTACTGATGTTTATTTGCGTGGTGGCGGGCATCATGATCTGAGAGGAGATTATACTCGGCGAGATAATAATACTTTGCAGATAGTTGATGTTTCAGTGACTGCACTTCATGAGTTATATTTAAAAAAATTGCAAGCAGGTAAAGCTGGTGATTGTTGTAAAAGATAATTAGGTCTATTTTAATATTAAATAATAAAATAATAAAAAAATTATTGAAAAATAATTATTAAAAACTAATTTTAAAAAAATATGTGAAAAATGGCGGTTACGTATTCGTGTTGTTTGGAAGCGAAAGATGTTTTAGATCTTAATTTTGATTTAGCTAAATTTAGTGGAGTTAATGTTCAACTAAATTTTTATCATGGCTTTCCAAAAAATCATGATGCAATTTTAGATCAACTTGGACAAAATGATATTTCTGTAACTTCAATTCATGCACCAACTGTTGCTTTTTCTGATCCTGAGTTTTTTCACCTGATTAAGGCAATGCAAGATATTTACGAAGTTAGTACAATTACAATTCATCCTGTTAAAAGTCCGAAATCTGATTTAGTTCAAATAAAATCTGCTGAAATGAATGCGCTTCTTGATTTGGAGGGACAACTTACAGATTCTGATGTGCAAATTTGTTTAGAAAATTTTCCTTCAAGAGGGAGAAATGGAAATGATCAAAGGTGGGTTTATGATCCATTAAGTTTATTTGGGCTTGCATGTGTTATGCCTCATTTAGGAATTACTTATGATATAAGTCATACTGTAGAAGGTATTGACTTACTTACTGAGTTTGAATTGGTTTCTTCAAAAGTTGGTGTTTTGCATTTGAGTAATAGAATTATTCCTGATAATTCGGATGAAAAATGGCAAGTTCATCTTCCTTATCGTCGAGGGAGTCTTATGGCACCTCAATTAGTTGGTTATTTGAGCTCTACTAAATTTCAAGGAGAAGTTGTTTTAGAGTATGATGCAAGATTTATGGATAAAATGCTTTTAGATTACCAAGAATTAACTGAAGTAACAAAAGATCCTTAATCATTTAATGTTTCGTGAACAACGGCGAGTTCTAATGGGCAGTATTCAAATCCTTTACATTCTTCAGGTATTCCACAAGAATAAGTGCATGTTTGAAGTATTTGTGCTTCGCGTATTTCAAGTTGTTTTCTGAATGTTGCAGCATATCCTGCACCGACCCAATGTTTAATTGCTGCATCGATTGTTACTGGATGACCTAATTCAGTTGCGAGTGTTGTTTGATATTCTTCAACTTCTCTTAATTGATAGGCAATGCCAACTTTGAATGGTAACATACAGATCAAAAAATGAGTGTATGATTTTCATATTTAAACTTTATTAATATTTTAAGTTCTATGAAAAAAATAAACCTGTTCTTTGTGTGGCATTCTTTTTTCCATTGGCCTGTATATCATTGTTTCTCCTGGGATTGTAATAATATTTCTTGCAGGATAGTTTGATAATAATGTTTGATAAACTGTGTTTGCATGTTGAGGTTTAACGCAGCCTAAAAATTCAAACCCTGCAGATTCCAAATCTTTAACTACTGCCCATTGTCTTGCACCGCTTAAAGTTAAATTATTGCGAGTCGTTAAAGCAGATCTCATAAAATGCACTGTTGGCTCATATTGCTGTTTAACAAATAGTTCTTGAGTTGTTGGACTAAGTTTTATTCCAAGTGTTATTGCTAAATCGCCTATATTGCTTGCTGTTGCTAGTTTATTCATTTTTCCTTCACCCTAAGTATGAGTTTGAGAACTAGGTACTTAAGATTGCTGATATCAATAATATGCTAAAAATGAGAAAAAAAATAAAATTTAAAAAAATAAAAAATTTTAAAAACTCATATGCTAAAAGAAAATTTTATTCTTCTTTTAAAACTGCTTGTGCTGCTGCAAGTTTTGCAATTGGAACTCTAAATGGTGAGCAACTTACATAGTCAAGTCCTACTTTGTGGCAGAATTCAACAGATGATGGTTCTCCTCCATGTTCTCCGCAAATTCCAAGTTTCAAATTACTCTTTACGGATCTTCCTTTTTCAACAGCCATTTTAACTAGTTGTCCAACTCCTGTTTGATCTAAAACTTGAAATGGATCTTTTTCTAAAATTCCTTTTTTAACATATTCAGGTACGAAATTTCCAACATCATCTCTTGAAAATCCTAAAGTCATTTGTGTTAGGTCATTTGTTCCAAAGCTAAAAAATTCTGCTTCTGCTGCAACTTCGTCTGCGGTTAATGCTCCTCGAGGAACTTCAATCATAGTTCCAACCATGTATTTCATGTCAATTCCTGACTCTGAAATGATTGCATCTGCAATTTTTACCACTACTTCTTTTTGGTTTTTATATTCAGTTACATTTCCAATTAATGGAATCATAATTTCTGGAACTAAATTTGTACCTTTTTCCTTTTTTACTTCGAGCGCTGCTTCAATTATTGCTCTTGTTTGCATTTCAGTAATTTCTGGATAGGTAATTCCGAGTCTACATCCACGGTGTCCAAGCATTGGATTTACTTCATGTAAACTTTCAATTTTTTCATTTAGTTTTTCAACACTAACATTTAATTCTTCAGAAATTAATTTAATGTCTGCTGCGTCTTTTGGTAAAAACTCGTGTAGTGGTGGATCAAGTAATCTAATTGTTACTGGTAGATCTCCCATTACTTCGAATAATCCTTTGAAGTCTGCTTTTTGATATGGTAATATTTTAGCCAGAGCTTTTTTACGTCCTTCAAGATCTGCTGATAAAATCATCTCGCGCATAGCTTTGATTCTGTCACCTTCAAAAAACATGTGTTCAGTTCTACATAAACCAATTCCTTCTGCTCCAAACTTAATTGCAACAGTTGCATCTTTTGGTCCATCTGCATTAGTTCTTACTTTTAGTTTTCGAACTTCATCAGACCAACTCATAATAGTTCCAAAGTCTCCAGTTAGTTCGGGATCGTTTGTTGGAATTTTATCAAGGAATAATTCTCCAGTAGTTCCATCAAGTGTTATGTATTCTCCTTCTTTGATTTGTTTTCCCGCAACTTCCATGTATCCTTCTGCTTCATGAACAATAACATCAGAACATCCTGCAATACAACATTTTCCCATTCCTCTTGCAACTACTGCTGCATGAGATGTCATTCCTCCTCGAGAAGTTAAGATTCCTTGTGCTGCATTCATCCCAATTAAATCTTCAGGACTAGTTTCAGTTCTTACAAGTACTACTGTTTTTCCTTCTTCTGCCCATTCGTTTGCTTTGTGTGAATCAAATATTACTTGTCCAACTGCAGCTCCAGGGGACGCTGGAAGTCCTGTTGCAACTGCGCTAAATTTAACCTTTTCTGCAGGATCTAGTTGTTTGTGCAGTAATTGGTTAAGTGCATTAGGATCAATTCTTAGTAGTGCTTCTTTTTTATCAATTAGTCCTTCGCTTACCATATCAACTGAGATTTTTACAGCAGCAGCTGCGGTTCTTTTTCCATTTCTTGTTTGTAAGATGTATAACTTACAGTCTTGAATTGTAAATTCCATATCTTGCATGTCTTTGTAGTGTGTTTCAAGTTTTTTGTAAATTGCAACAAGTTCGGAGTAAGCTTCAGGCATCACTTCATTTAGTTGGGATATTTTTTGTGGTGTTCTAATTCCTGCAACAACATCTTCGCCTTGTGCATTCATTAAGTATTCTCCGTAGAAAATATTTTCACCAGTTGCAGGATCTCTTGTAAAACAAACTCCCGTTCCTGATGTATCACCCATGTTTCCATATACCATTGCTTGTACATTTACTGCAGTTCCAAGAAGTCCTTTAATATCATTTAATTGTCTGTATAATATTGCTCGACTATTATTCCATGATGAAAATACTGCTTCAATTGACAATTTTAATTGTTCCATTGGATCTTCTGGAAAATCTTTTTCAGTAGTTTCTTTAACCATTGCTTTGTATTCATTAACTAATTCTTTTAAGTGTTCAATTGTTAAGTCTGTGTCAAGCTTTACTCCTTTTTCTTCTTTTTTTGCGTGAAGAATTTTTTCAAAGTTGTGGTGTGGTACTTCCATTACAACATCTCCAAACATTTGAATAAATCGTCTGTATGAGTCAAGTACGAATCTTTCATTTCCTGTTTTTTGAACCATTCCGTCAACGATTGTAGAATTAAGTCCTAAGTTTAGTACTGTGTCCATCATTCCAGGCATTGATGCTGCAGCTCCACTTCGAACTGATAATAATAATGGGTTTGTTGGGTCTCCAAATTTCATGCCCATTTTTTCTTCAACAAGTTTGATTTTTTCTTCTACTTCTGCAAGCATTCCTTCTGGAAATTTATTGCTTTGAGAAAATTCGTGGCATGTTTCGGTAGTGATTGTAAATCCGAATGGTACTGGAATTCCAATGTTTGTCATTTCAGCTAGGTTTGCACCTTTGCCGCCTAATAATTCTTTCATGTCTTTTTTCCCTTCTGAGAAATCGTATACATATTTAGTCACTTTTATTCACCCCAATAATTGGTTATTTTATTTATGATTTTAATCTATGTTGGAGCGCTTGGATCTGATTTATATAATTTATGGTGCTAAATTATGGAAAAAATATTTAAATAACTTATCTTATCTCAGGTGAATAGTGATTGGTTTCTATATTATTTGAGTTTGTTCTATATTCTAGTTTTATTTTCTTATTTTTTTGTATTTTTTGTGGTGTAACACTCACTTTTTCCGGTTTTTTCTATTGAAAATTAATTAATGAGTTCTAACTCTATTAGATTTATCAAAAACTTAATAAATAAGTTGAACTTATTCAAACTAAGGTGATATTATGGTTCAAGCTTTAGTTGAATTAAGTCAAAATACGAACAGGGTGTTAAATATAATAAAGGCAAAGTATGAGTTGAAGGATAAAGGTGAAGCTATAGAAGCATTAGTTTCTGAGTATATAGAATTAAAACAAGAGCCTGAGTTAAGACCTGAGTACGTAAAGAAACTTAAAAAGATTATGCGAGGAAAATATGTTTCTGGCGAAAAGCTCGAGAAAGCATTACGAGAAATATAAAAAAGTATGCAGTGAACAATTATTTAACAAAATTATTAAACTCAAGAAAAAAGATATTTCTCAGTATGTAAAATTAGAAAAAAAGATTTGTGGGATAATTAATGATCCTTTTCATAATTATAAATTTCTGCGTCACGATCTGAAAAAATTTAATCGAGTTCACTTAGGCCATTTTGTCCTCATTTTCTTTATAGATCACAAAAATAAACAAATTATTTTTGGTGACTATGCACATCATGATGAAATCTATTTGTAACTCTCACTTTTTTTCTTCAAATTTTGGGATGGTTCCGATTGTAGTTTTGTCGATATTATTCCAAATAACAATTAGTATTATTCCAACAATCTTAGAAATAAAACCAGCAGGATCATTAAATAATCTTAACTAAAAAAACTAAAAATCCGACACTAAGTTTTAAACAAATAATCGACATTATCCCAACAAAGAAAACTTAAAATATTCGATCAAAAACAAAAAGTTCTAGCTTAAATAAAATGCAAAACTTTTAATCAAAACTTAAATTTAACAAACAATAATTTCTGCTAAAAACTTCTAAGTCTTAAAACCTTTTAGCATTGATTAAAGAAATAATTATTTTCAATATAGAAAAAATACACATTGCTAAAATATTTTAATCAAAAAATCAAGGATACTTAGTTTTTCCAGTACTAACAATTAGAATTTTTTTATTCTTTGGCACTTTATTTTTCCATTGCAAAAACAATGCAAGTCCAGAAATTCCTGAAGGTTCGCAATTAATTCCTTGTGTTTTAGCAATAGTTATAGCTTCATCTAAGTATTTTTCTTTTATTAAATGAACTTGGGATTCTGATCCACAAAATCCTGCATGTCGATACAATCGTATCCATTGCTCGTCGAAATGAACAAACGGCAAGTGTGGAGAATATAATTTATCTGCTTTTGATTTTGGGTTATTAGTTGTGGCACCCAAAAAATGACAGTTTCTTAATTTTTTCAAATTTCCTTTGAAACGTGGATCATGATCTTTCGTTGAAACTTCCTTTTTATTGATGTTTAAAACATTTTCAAATAAATTTCCAGTTCCAAATGGGATAAAGCAATAGTCAGGTGACGAATTAATTATTTCATAACTTAGCCAGTCATAAAATCTTGTGGTTGGATCAAGTGCTTCGCTTGAAGTTATGTCAAATCCGTTGGGATTGTGAGTTAGTGTTAGTATTTCTTGCCAATGAAGTGATTTTTTGCTTAAATTTGTTTCATAGATTTCACAACCAATTTTTTTCATAGACGTTAAAACTTGGGGATTCATATTTGCATCTGCGAGTACTTTCAAATTAGGTAAATTATATTTTTTTAATTGTGATTGAATTGCAACTGCAGCGCTTCCTGAAGAAATAATTGACATTGCAGGTATTTTTCCTTTAATTTGTCCTCTTTTTTTAGCGAGCAAGAAATCTCGGTAGGTTACGATGATCTCCCAAGCCATTCGATCTTTATGTGTGCCTGTTGGATTGTGACTTTCATCTTTTAACCATATATTAGAAAAACCTTCAACTTTTATTTTGTATGTTGGTGTTGCAGGAAATTTTGGATCATCTGCTGGAAACTCTGGGTTGTTAGGATCATTCTCAGATGCGATTACTATTGATTTTAATATCTGTTCTTCTTTCTTAGTCAATGACATATTGTTTAGATCCAATTTTATTTATATAAATATTTGTCTTTTTAAGCCTAAAACTTCTAATCAATAACTAAATATTGTTGGACTTAAAACATTTAAGAAATAATTAAATTATTTTGCTTCCCATCACATCTTGGAAAAAAACAACTTCTCCTTTGTAAAGTACTTGTTCGCGTCCAACAAAGTATTCCCAAGTTCCTTCGAAAATAAATCTATATTCAAAGTCGTCTTCACTAAATCCATGAAGTCCTCTGAATGGAACATCTTCTGTGCAAGAATCTAGTGCTTTTTTTAAAAATCCATAAACTTGAGAAACAAAGCATTCATCAAGTCCATCTTTTGCTTTGCCTTGATAACTCATGCACCAAATGGGTTCGTCATTCAAAAATACAACTTCTCTGCCTGGAGCCCATAAATGTCCTGCATAAGAATCTTCATAACTTAAACTTCCTTCAACATATCGGTAACTGGTGTGACCTTTCATTATTTCTACTTTATTTTTTTCTCTGATTTCTTTTGGTGCTGCATATGTATTTCTATGTGCTTTGTGAATAAATGGTAGTAATTGTTCTTTTGTGATTTTCATCTAAATTATTAACCTATTTAACTATAAATTCCTTTCGCTTATTTTTCTACATTTTTTCCACACTAGTTCCTGTTCCAAACATTATGGGTATTGTTGTCGAAACTTTCTCGAACAATTTCATTAACTACTAAAAATTGGCATCGAACACTACATTCGTATCAGTAAACCTGGGTTCTCCAATCAAGACCCCTCAAACTCAGTTTTCTAAATTTGTCGCGATAATCCCTAAATTTTGGGCATCATTCCATAACTTCCATGCGCAATTTGGGATAGTTCCATAATTTGCCATTTTTCAAAATATCTAAAATTCGAGATAGTGCCGAATAATTGATCAATCTAAAAAAATACTTAATTTTTGAAAAAAGAACGCTTTTTTAGCCATATAAAACCATTAATTTGCAAAAATTTACTCTCAGAGCGCCTAAATCTGATTCTGCTAAAAAAATTTAATCAATTCTTAAATGTTATATAGCAAAATTTATAAAAATGTTTTTAATTCTTTTTTTAACAGGGGTGAAACTCAAGAATGAACTATAAAAAGAAACCAATGCATTTTAGAAATTTTTTATCAGTACCATTTATTTGGGGTATGGTTCTACCAATTCTTATATTAGACATTAGTTTAGAAATATATCATCACTTTTGTTTTAGGTTATATGGCCTTCCAATTGTTCCAAGATCAAAATATATTAAGATTGATCGTTACAAACTTTCTTACTTAAAATGGTATGAGAAAATTAATTGTCTTTATTGTGGGTATGGTAATGGTCTTTTCGCATATGCATGTAAGATTGCTGCTGATACTGAAACTCATTGGTGTGGCATTAAGCATAAAGATCTTCCAAAAGATTTCAAAGAGCCTGCACATCACAGAGATTTCACAAAATATGGTGATGAAAAATGTTTCAAAAAAAAGTATAAAAAAATTTTATGAATTATCTGCGAGGTGTTGTAATTCCATTTGAGCATAAACTTTTTCTGATACTGTTTTAATATGTGATTCATAAACTTCATGAATTTTTTCTGCAGCAAGATTCATAACTAATTTTGCTTCTGAATTGTCAAATGGTGTTTGAACTGAGGCTAATTCGACTGCGCCATATGTTAGTGCTCCAGTAAGTACTGCAATAATACTTGATGTCGCAAAATCTGCGCCTAAGCCATATGAAATTAGTCCTGAGGCAAGTGTTGCGAATGCACCTAATGCTTGACTAATATATTTTTTCTCAGTTTCTTCATGAGTTTGGTCTGAGTTAATTAACTCAATCTTCGCGCGTACTGCGGATTCATTGGTAGGATCAGAAATATCTAGTAATCTATACATCCCTTGTTTGTGTGAATAGATTCTTTGAGTGTATTTTTTTAATAATCCGTCAATGCTTTGATCTGGATTATCTAGATGTGTCAAAACGATTGTTTCAACCGCGTCTTCAATTTTTTGTTCTAATTTGTTAGTTATTTTTCGTGTAGTTTCACGCATTAATTCTAAGACTTTTTTTGTAGGCCTTGCATTAAACATTTTTACCCCTCTGTGTTTTTTTTTACAATCTCACTCTCTTTTAATAATTATAATTGATGTTATTAATTTTATATTTTGTTAAAAAAATTATGTTGTATCTTTGCCGTCTGCGACATATCTTTTTTCAAACTCAACAATTTTTTCTTTTACTTTTTGTTCTACTTGTTTGTGATGTAATTTGTAAATATTATCTACGCCATGCAACCAACTTTTTTTTCTTTCATTAATTTTTGATCTGTACATTGCAAGTCCAAAACCTATCAAACCAATTACGCCTCCAACGACAATTCCTGCGCCCAGTCCTCCAAACGCTGCGTACCAAAAACTATTTGTAAGTATGTCAATAAAAACTCCTCCTCCAAATACTGTTCCAAGTCCGGTTACTGCGGCACAACCTGTGGCAATAACTGCTCTATCGTCCCCATATCTATTAACTTGAGGGTATGCATCTTTCAAAACAGCACTTTCAGCATTTAATCTTTGTTCGTATGAATTTATGATTTCTTTTGCTGCTTCAGAATTGGGTGTATCTTGAATTAATTTGCAAAGGCTATTTGCATCACTCTCGATTCTTAATTCTAATTCTTCATATAATTCGGTTAAAACTTTATCAAGTCCTTTGACATTTTTTGCTATTGGGTGTTTTATTTCCATTTTTGGTTTTATGCGGCTAATTCGTTTGTTCCATCGTTGACATATTTTTGTTCAAACTGAGTCATTAATCGATATGCTTGTTGCTCGACTTGAAGTTTGTGCAAATTATATACATTATTTGTAGATTCCATCCAGTCTTGTCTTTGTTGTATTCTCTCGCGAGTCTTTTTTCGGTGATTAAGATATATTGTGGGTGCAATTCCTGCAATTGCCAATCCTATTCCTAGTCCGCCGGTAATTGCATAACTTAATAGTTGTGTTACGTGCCAAATAAATAATCCAGAACCTAATGTTGCGCTTGAACTGCTAATTACGCCTACTCCGAATGCCGAATCTGGCTCATTTGTTTTTTCTTGTTTTCTTGTTTTGTAAGGATTTCTCAGATAAACTAACTGTTTTTCTGCATTAATTTTCCGTGCATATGATTCAATTAATTTAGAAATATCTGACGTGGTGGCCCTTTCAACAATTTGTTGAGCTTCTAATTCTATTCGCAAATCTAATTCTTCTGAAATTTCAAACAGTATTTTATCAAGGCCTTTTTTTGTTGCAGATATATCTATTGATTTCATATTTCGTATTTTCCTCAATTTAAGATCCCCTTTGCCCTTCTTTCAATAATATTTAGTTAAAGTCTTTGATAAAACTTTTCACTCATTTTCAGTTCATATTAAGAAATGAGCCCTTATAAATTTTACTATGAAAAACGCAACTCGCTAATTTTCATTCAGTTTTTTCCTTCTAGTGCTAAGTTTTTCATAAATACTTTTTATAATTTATTTGGTTTAATACAAATTAAGATTTTAGAGGGAATGTGGTCGGGATGCTGGGAGAGGTATAAAATATGAATCTCCTCCTGTTATTGGGGGAATCAAAGATCCATCACAGTTAGAGCAAATAATTCACAAAGAAGAAGAAAATGGTGGTGTAAGAAAAGTTACCAACTTATATTTCAAACCTAAGTTCTTTGAAAAAAGTGGTAAGCTCTATAAATATTTAGGAGTTAGATATTTCAAAAAATTAGTTATGAATACTTTTGGTAGGTTAACGCGTAAAAGTGTTCCTTCCAACTATCGTGTTGGTACTAATCGTTCAATATCTGATTTGAAAAAATATGAAGTGGGAACAAGACTTAATGAATTAATTCACGCACCTCAAATAATTTGGAATGCGTATGAATTAGTTCAGCATGTTTCAAATGGCAACACTGGCAGTGCATTTTACTGGGGAGCGTTGCTTTTTGTTAACACGTATTGTACTTTACTTCAAAGATACAATCGTGCTCGAGTTTACAATACTTTAGAGCAGAAAGGTCTTGATGTTTAGTTTACATATCTTTGATAAATTTTTTTTCTTTTTTATTGTTCAATTTCTTAAAACCTTTAATCAATAATTAAAAGAATTCTGCGATTTACTCGTCGAGAGTCGGGATTGTACTAAAAGCTTATATAGTAGTTTTTCGATTATGATATCTATTAATTCTAACAAGAGGTGATAACTTTCAAAAAACCAAAAATAGTATTACAAAACAATGAACCGAGCATGAATCCTACGTCCGAGGAACTTGCTAAAATTGTTATGTCTCGTGTGGGACTTGAACCAAGAAAGAGTGGGAGTACTGACAAGATGCATCGTTGTCTTCTTGAGTTGTATGAACGTAGTAAGATTGCGAATAGGGAAAAGAACTTAGAAAAAGCAGTAATGACTGTTGAGGAAATGGCGTTTTTTGCAGGTATTACTCGTCAAACGATGTATGATTACCTTAAGAGGTGGATTGCATTGTCGCTCATAATGAAAACGAGTCACATAAACAACAATAAAGTTATTATTGGGTATAAACTTAATGGAACGACTCTTGAGCAAGCGTTTGAAAAAGCACATGGATGTATTTCTAACAATTTAACATTGACTATGAAATATGTTCAAGAATTGCAAAAACTCATTAAAAATGAGAAGATTTCTCAAACTCAAAAACAGAAACTTGTCGACGAGAATTCATTTCCTGGGCCTGTAAGAAATTAAAGATTTAAATTATTTAGTTTTTGATCAAATCTTTTTGTTTTTATTTCTTTTTAATTAATTTATTTGTAGTCATCATTCATACTTGCATTAAGTAAAAACACATATTCTTGGAGAAACCATTCCAACACATTATTTATTTATTCATACTTACTTATTGACTAATTTAAACTAATGTCTAAATTATCTCGACAAAAATTATTCGAAAAAACGCAGACATAATTCGAAATAATTCAAGATTCTTGAAACTTTCAATCAGAAAAAATAAGAAAGTGAGTGTTAGAATTGTTCAATTAATTAAATTGGATAATTTGTGCGTTATATTTTCAAAGACTTCTTTTCAGTTAGCAATTCTGAACGAGCTGTTCCCATTCTTCGTCTTCTTTATTGTCCCATAATTCTTGCATTTTTTGCTGTTGAATTATTTCTAAAAATGTTCTTTTTTGTTTCAATTTTTTTCACCTAACTTGATTGTGAGGTCAGTTCTATATAAAAATATTGAATTTATTGTTAGTAAAAAATACTCTGTAGGCAGTATCCTTTTTTAAAACAAACATTTAATATATCCTTACTTTAATTTAATTAGTTAAGGAGTTTTAATGGAAAATATTCAAATCAACATAAATAAAATTGCAAACTCTGCGAGGGATTCAATTGGAGTATTTTGTTTTACTGAGTGTGGTGCTTATTGTTGTAGAAAAGGTGCGTTATCATTTGGAGATAAAAGTGTTGATTTAGTTACTGATAATAATTCTGAAAAGTTTATTCGCTCTGAAGAATTAAAAGAAATAGGTCCTAATGAGTATTTGTTTGACTTAAGTGTTAATGGTTGCCCTCGTTTAGATGATAACAAATGTTCTGCTCACAAATCAAATCTTAGACCTGATTGTTGTAAAGATTTTCCTATTTTTATTGATCACAAAAATAAAAAAGTGAGACTTTCACCAAGGTGTTTGGCAGTAAAAAAAATGTTATTATACTCGTTTGAAAAAGAAGTGATTTCTTTGGGTTATTCTATTAATACTTGCAATCCTGATTGATATGTAAGACATTCTTCTGCGAGCAATCTTCGATGACATTTGTCAGGCGTTTCTTCAATGCACATAATTGTAATTGTTGTTTCTAAACTTTCTGCAGCTAATGATCGTACTTGTTCTCGCATTTTTGGAGTTCTTAAATATTCTAAATATTGCATTTCAAATTCAGTCCAGTCTACTCTTTGTTTGTAATATGCTCCAACTAATTTTAATGGTGGTGCAAATGCAGTTAGGTGTGAATCATATTTATCTGAAGTGATTCGATCATCAGGAGTTATTCCATCATTTAGTGTATGTCTTGACATTACAGAAATTCTTCTACCATCACTTTCTTCAATTGGTGCAAGTATAGATTTTGTTTTTAACATGATAAAAAAAGAATTAATAAAATATTTTAAAGATATTGTTCAAAAGTTTCTCTTAGATCTCTTTGTGATTCAAACACTGGTTTGTGATCTCTAACAAATGTTGCTAAGTTTGGTGCTTCTTCAGGGGTCATTGATGTTTGTCCTTGGGGTTTTAGTGGTTTAACAAAATTTGCTTCATCAGGTGTTCCATAAGGTGCTGTTAACGCAATAAAATCTGTTCGTGTATCATCAGTGTAAAACCTTAATGTTAAACCATCAGGAGTTCCCCTTGGTGCAATTGGGTGCATGTGATCTCGAATTGTTAATTCAACTGGTTTTCCATTATAAGTTGCAGTGAAAGTTTCAAACCAATCTGGATGATCAGTTCCTCGGTTTTCTAGATTATATTTCCATTCTAATTGCGGTTCTGCCATTTTAAGATAGTTTAGCTAGTTATATTTTTAAATCTTTCGATTTGTATTTATTAATGAGTAGTTAAACTTTTTTTATTTTGTCAATAATTTTTTGACCAAACACAACTACAAATCCAATTGCTCCTGCGATTATTGAATAAGGAATCAAACCTAATTCGTGATGTCCTTTTTTATTGAGCTTTAATTTCTTCATTTTAATTTACTTGCAGCAGTTGTTAATACTAATGCTGAAAATGGTATTGTTAACAAAACTCCAACATATGTTGCTTGAGCAATTCCATTTAATATGATTAATAAAATCCACAGTGCTACTGAAAATACAAAATGTTTTTTTCCAACAGCATAACTTTTCTTTAATGCAGAAATTGCACCTTTGTTTTCTTTGATTGCAATAACTATTGCATATTGAAATAAAATCATAAGTATTATTCCTGGAATTACTAGTAAAACAAGTCCTATTGTGATTGCAATTGCTGCAAGAATAAACATTCCCCAACTTGTAAAGAAATAACTAAATCCCTTAAACACATCAGTAATTTCTATTTTTTTGCCTTTAGAAAGTTTTGATGCCATTAAGTATACTCCAAACATTAGTGGTGGCATTGTAATAACAAAAACTGAAAGAAGTATTGCAAGTAATGTTCCTAGTATGAATGTAACATATTCTTTTTTGAATAAATTAAATGAGTCTTTGAATGTATCATTAATGATTTTTTCTATCTTCATAGTTATCTCCTCAGTTTAAAATTAATATTGATAAATTAAGTATTGTTGCAAAACCAACCCATAGCAAATAAGGTATTAACAAATATGCTGCAGTTTTTGATTTTTTGTAAAAAAATATTAATGTAAATAATATCATTATCCAAAGAATTATTATCTCAACAAAAGCAAGTGAAATATTTTTTAATCCAAAAAATATTATTGACCAAAAAGTATTCAAAATTAGTTGGATTCCAAATATGGTTATTTCTGTTTTATTCTTTTTGAAACCTTGATTCCATATTATGTAAAGCGATACTCCCATTAAAATAAATAACGTAATCCAAACTGGAGAAAAAATCCAACTAGGTGGATTAAAAATTGGTTTGTTTATTGTGGTGTACCACGTTTTAACAGAATTTGCAGTAAATAATGATCCGATAATCCCTGCTAATTGACAGAGTATTATTGCAGATATTAATTTTACATAATTTATTTTTAATTTCATAAGTTAGTTTGAATCTGTTTTATTATATTAATCTATTGCTCTAAATAACATAAGCTTTATATTAAACTCAAATAAATTATGAATCATGTTATTAACTATATTTAGCGTTCTAGTAACTATTTTAGGAGTTGCTATGAGTATTGGGCATTTAATCCAAGCACATAAAATTTACAAAAGAAAGTCTGCAAACGATATTAGTATTATTACTTATTCAACGTTTACCATAGGTTCATATGTTTGGTTAATTTATGGAATTCTTCTAAAAGAATTACCAATTATTCTAAGTTTTGTTATTGCAGTAGTTGGTACGACTGCGGTTATGGTATTAATTTTCAAGTACAAATAGTTTTTTTTGTCTTAATAATTTTCTTATTTGTTCTATTATCACGTAGTTTTAATTCAGAAGTTTTAAAACATTTTTTGTTCATATTTACTTTGATGACTGCAATAGTTAAACTAAGTCCACTAAGATTAGTTTCTGAAGATAAACTCACCCCTGAAGATGAATTGGCAATAATTGGAAAAGTTATTTCTAAAGATTCTGGTAAATCAGATGATTTAAGAGAGGGGTCAAATTTAGTTAATTTAGTTAATTCTTTAAATCAAGTTTATTCTCCTGAAATTGTTACGGGGGCAGTTGAAGAATTTTTTCAAGAAAGAGATGATAGAATTGAAAATGTTTTAGCATCAAGAGTTTTAGAACTTGAGTCTAAATTATTTGAAACATATGAACATTTAAGATATGTTGAGGGCATGAGTTTTCAATTAAGATATGTGTATGATTCAAAAAAAGTTTTTAAAGATAATAAATTTATGGAAGTTGAAAAGTTTATTGAGTATTCTGTTCAAATCAATAAAGGAAAACTTATCATTAAAATATCTAATAATTATCCAAGTCAAAGAACTGTTGTAAACTATGGTCAAAAGTGTTATTATGAACCTAAAGCTCATTTGGATCGGTTGGTATCAATTAGTGTTTCTGAAAAAAAAGGAATGCCTGTAATTAACTGGCGCAAAAATTTAGATTCTTGGTTTTCTAAAAAGTATTCAACATCAGAATTTTTAATTAATTATGCTGCAAGATTAACTGAATCTGAAAAAACAAAAGAAGCATTTGCATTGGCTGCAAAATATTTAGGCACTGCATTAGATGATATGGTAAAAAAAACTAAACAAAACATGTCAGCTCTTTAATATTTTATTTTTGCTTGGGTTAAATTTAAATAACTAACATTATTCTTTTGATTCATAATGAATTCCTGGCTTATATTTGGTTTAATTCCTCCAGCCCTTTGGGCAATATGTAATTTAGTTGATAGTAAATTAAGAACTAAATATATTAAAGATGATTTTTTATTAACTGCAGTTGCAGGAATTGTGGGACTTTTAGTTTTTGTGTTAGTTCCATTCAAAGGCATGTCTTTTCCTGGTTGGAGTATTGCATTAATTGCGTTAGGAACTGGAATTTTATACATTTATGCGATGGTGCCGTATTTTAAAGCATTGTCGTTTGAAGATGCATCGTCAGTTATATTATTGTGGTTTATTGCGCAAATTATTGTTCCGTTTGGTGCGAAGTTTTTTCTTAATGAAAGTTTGGTAGTTTCACAATATGTTGGTTTTGGATTGGTTCTTATTGGGGGATTATTAATCTCAATTAAACGTGATTCATTAAAAAAATTAACAGTTAGTAAAGCATTATTTTTGATGTTATTATCAGGTGTGCTTTTAGATGTTTATTATATGTTAGAAAAATATGTTTATCAACATGAATCTTTTTGGAATGGTTTTTTTTGGATTCGTTTAGGAAGTTTTGTGGGTGCATTAACAATTATTCTTATGCCTAAGTATTGGTGTCAGTTTAAAAAATTAGCAATTAATTTTAAATCAAAATCTTGGAAATTAGTTTTCAGTACTGAAATCATAAACATTATAGCACTTATTTCAATAGGTTATGCAATTAGTATTGGTTCTGTTAGTTTAGTTATTTCATTAATTAATTTTCAGCCATTATTTATTTTAATTTTAGTCATTATTCTTTCTAAGTTTTTTCCACATTTGTATGAAGAGAATTTAGATAAAAAAACTTTAACTTTCAAAATAATTGCAGTTATTCTTTTAGTTATTGGTTTATTTTTAGTTGGTGCTTAGTTTATTGAATGTCTTTGTGGTATATATCTAAGAATATTATTACTTCTTTTTCTGGGAGATATATGTAAGCTATTCTATGAGGTTGAACGTGAAGTTCTCTAGTTCCTTTTCTAGCAAACCTCATTGGCTTTCCAAATTCGGGATTTAATTTAAGTTTTTCTAATTGTTTTATGATTCTATCTTTCAAAGAATTATCTTTTATTTTTAATAGTTTTTTCTTAAATTTGGGATCTAAGATTGCTTTTACCATTTTTTTATTTCTTCTAAAAAATCATCATATTCCATTTCAATAAATTCTCCTTTGTCATATCTTTTCCAAGCTTCTTCTGTTCTTCTAGCAAACTCTAAATCTTCTGCTAGTTTGAGATCTTTTGCAGTAGCTTTTTTCAAAACAATTTTATCTTTAGATTTCATTAGCATAATTTGATCTCCTTCTTTCAATCCTTTGCGCATTTCAACAGGTATTACAATTTGGCCTTTAGAACTCATTTTGGTTAAACCTATCTCCATTTATATCACCAAGTAAGACGTATCTTACCAAGTATATAAATATTTCTTAAATTTAATATGAGTCAAACTTCTTAATATATTTTCAGTGGAAAAAACCGGAAATTATAGTGGGTGATGCAAAACATTTATAACTCGACCTTTTCAACTGCATGGCATGAATAACAACTACAAAAGTAATCTTTGGAAGTTTTTTATTTTCGCACTGTCTCAAAGAAGAAACTTTATTCCCATTCTTTCAATTTTTTTCTTAACTCTTCCAAATACTACTGCAAAACAAATTGGGTTGTATACTGGAATTGGTTATTTGACTTCTTTTTTATTTGAAATTCCTAGTGGTTATTTTTCTGATGTATTTGGTCATAAAAGATCTTTAATTTTCAGTAAGATTGCAATGATTTGTTCTCAATTATTTTTTATTTTTGCATCTAGTGTTTATTGGTTTATTGCAGGATCTATTTTGATGGCAACATCTCTTTCATTATCATCAGGAACTAAAGAAGCATTTATGCATGATACTCTTAAAAAACTTAAGCGAGAAAAAGAATTTTCTAAAGTTATGGGAAAACTTTCAGCAAATATTTCTGTTGTTAGTGTGGTTTTAATCGTACTACTTCCTTTTTTCACAAGTATTAATATTCTTGTTCCATTATGGATTTGGTTATTTGTCGATTTTATTGGTTTATTTATTTCATTTACTTTTGTTAATACTAACAATCATAAAACTATTCAAAAGAAAGATCAAAAATCTGTTTTACAATTATTCAAAGATGCACATAAATTTAAGTTTTTTTCAATCGCAATTTTTACAGGAGCAATCACTGGTTTTCATTTAGGTAGTTCTGGATTTAGATCTGTTTATTTAGATCAGTTAGGTTATCCAATTATTTTTTTAGGTTTTGTTATGGGATTGTCTCGTTTAATTTGGTTTGTTGTGGGAAACTACGCGCATTTAATTGAAGAAAAGTTTACTATGAAACAACATTTTTTATTTGAGATATTTTTCTTTCCACTTTTATTTTTTGCAATAGCTTTTTTTTCAAATCCATATTTTGTTGGTTTGTTATTTTCAATTATTGTTGGGTATCAATGGGGGAGACATCAAGTTATCAATAATTATTTATTAAACTACAATCCTAATCCTAAATATAAAGCAACAATTATTTCATTTATGAAACAAATCTCTGCGATGTTTCAATTTTCTATGGCATTTATTGGTGGGTTTGTTATGAATTATTCTTACAAACTAGGTTATGCATTTTTAGGAATAGTATTATTTTTATTTTTAGTTTGTTCTTACTATTATATTAAAAAACATTAGATTGATGGGTGATTAATATTGGGCGGTTGAATACTAGAAATATTTATTAACTCTAATTTTTTTAAACCAGTTATGAACATTGAAGTTGAACTAAGAAGTTTTATAACAAAAGAAAAATATGAAGAACTATTAACATTCTTTAAATCTAATTCTAAATTGATTAAAGAGGATTATCAAGAAACGTTTTATTTTGATTGTGAAGAAGATTTAAGAATTCAAAAAAATAGTTTTGGTGCTAAGATTTGGATGAAGAAAGGAAAAATTCATGATGCGCATCGCGAAGAGATTGAAATCAAATTTGAAAAAGATCAATTTGAAGAATTAGAAAAACTTTTTCTTGCATTAAATTATCAAGTAGATATTAAATGGTTTCGTACAAGATTTCAGTTTGAGTGGGAAGACGTAACTGTTTGTCTTGATTACACTAAAGGGTATGGATATATTATTGAGTTAGAAAAACTTTGCGATGATGATCAAAAACTAAATATGCTTGAATTACTTAAAATCAAATTTTCTGAACTTAACATTCCAATTACTCCCCGAGAAGATTTTGAATCTAAGTTTAACCATTACAAAGAACATTGGAAAGAATTAATAAAATAATTTAAAACAAATTTATGATTTTTGTTCATCTAATTCTTCGAGTTGTTGTATGATGTCTTGTTCTAATTTTTTAAGAATTTGGTGTTTGTTTTTATCTATGTGTTCAATAAATTCAATAGCATTTTTTACTCTTCCAAGTGCCATGTTTCTATTTGTTAATTTAGGTTCTTGAAGTGGTGCGAGTCTTTCTAAATAAAATTTTGCTTCTTTAAGTTCTTTATGTAAGTATCCGCCGGTTCTATGTCCAAACATTTTGTGTGCCTCCTTTTTGATAAAATAATAACAGTTGGCAATTATATAATTTACTATTATTTTTATTAAAATTATTTTTTTTACGGTGTTTTTAAATTACTTATTTTTTATAAGCTAATTAAATATTTTTTAGAAATATTTATAAATTAAATAAATTTAAATGGCAATAATTGTAACTATTATTATTATTATTATTAATTTTATGCTTACAATCAGATTTCAAATTCAAAAAAAATACACGTGGGGTGGCATTTAATGCGAAAAGGGGCAGTTAGAAAAAGTTTCATTCTTACTATTATATTAGTAGTGGTTTTATTATTTGGTTGCGTTTCTCAACCGTTAAGTTTAGAGAACGTACCTGAAGAAGTTCTTGAACAAAGTATTACGACTAAAGTTGTATCTGGAGAATCATTGTCTTCGGAAGGATTAATTAAAATCCCTACAACAAGTGAAGTAAATGCGATTGTTGGTTGTTCTGATTGGGATGAACAAACAAATGATTGTGATTCTGGTTGGGTTCAAATTGATGTTCCTTTTTCTGATAAGGGAGATTATATTGAATTTGAAGGTTCAAGTTCTATGGTTTATGCAGGGATTAATATTGATATAACTGACCCTAATAATCCTCGACCTATGGCTGATTCTGCAAGCGCCCCCTCGCAGAGTTCTGATTTAGCCCCATCTAAAAAATCTGGTTTAGGTTCTAAAGCAACGTCTGATTGTAATCCAGGATCTTGGGTTTGTACTACTGAATGTGATGATATAACTCAAGCAGGTTATAATGCAGGTGCATGGGCTTCAAATGTTGGTGAAGCATTATGTTATGATTTGGCTCCTGCAGCGTCGTATCTTACTGTTTTATCTGATGCTAGTAATGCTAATTACTGCGATGATAATCTTTGGAATTATGATGGTGATTGTGTGGAGTTTTATGATTCTGGAACTGATGCTTATTATCTTTGTCCAAGTTATGAGCGAAATTATGAACTTAGTGTTTCTGATATTGATTGTAGTTGTAACGGTTCTAATACTGCAGGTGTTTGGGATGCTTGCAACTCTAATGGTTATTATCCTGCTACTTTTTTTGATTTTACTAGTGAATTTTTTACAGGTTCTGTTGGTGGAGGATCAGGTTCAGGTTGTACTGCAGTATCTGAAAATTGCAGTTCTGATTGTAATTCTCTTTTTTTAGGCGATTATACTGATTGGGATTATGATGGTACTAGTGAACATTGTTATGATATTTCTATGGAAGCGCTTGTTTTATTTGATACTACTGGTGAAGTTTGTGATACTAATTTAAAGCAGCATGGAGATTATGGTTGTGCACAGTATTCAGATAGCATGGCAGGTAAAGATTATTTGTGTCCTGGTTATAATCGTAACGGTGGAGAAGTTACTGATTCTGATTGTTATTGTTCTGGTGATGCAACAGGATTTTCTTATGAACTTTGTTCTAATTATCTTGCTAATTTTGATTTACCGTCAACTCTTTTTAATTTCAGTCATGATTTTTTCTTAGCAGGTCTTGAAGAAGCATCTGCCACGGGGAATTTAAGTTGTGATCCGTCTATTGGTGAGTGTACTCGAACTTGTAGTGATATTGATATTACTTCTGATAGTTTTTCATGGTCTAGTGATGGGATGAATGAATCTTGTACTGAGCAAATTGAAGGTGGAAATGATGTGACAATTTATTCGGATGTTTCTCAATGCGATAATTATTTGGGAGGTATTGATGAATCTGGTGGTTGCGTGCAACTTATAGAATCAAACACTATGATTGAATATGCTTGTCCTAGTTATGATAGATCTGGTAGTAGTGTTACTGCAGCAGATTGTTATTGTAGTGGTGAATTGACTGCTTGGAGTTATACTCCTTGTTCAACTTATACAGGTATTAATGAATCTTATGATGCGTCTTTAGTTTTTAATTTTTCAAATTCATTTTTCACAGGTTCAGAAGATCCAATAGTTGGAGTTATTTTATCAATTCCTGCAATGGATGAGAGTTTCACCTACGGAGAATTTACAGATTTTTCAGTTATTGTTACTTGTGATAGTGGAGACTGTGGAGAAATTGCAGTTAGTTTAGATCCATTCCCTGCAAGTTGTGATCCTGGAATGTGTGATGATTGTAGTTCATTAGATGCGATGGGGCTTGGAACTAGTTGGACTAATTTTGAAGCAGATTATTGTTATGATTCTGATAGTAATTCTGGATTGGTTGTTTATTCAACAAGTTCTAATGATTGTTATGATAAATTTGGAACGTATTCATCTTGTGTTAGATATGATGTGGGCTCTAATTATATTTGGTGTCCAAGTTATGATATGCTGGTTGGAGCAGTTAATGATTATGATTGTAGTTGTTATGATTTTGGAGATAGTTTAATTGATTGTGGGAGTAATGGACTTTTGCCTACCAGTTATATTGATTTATCTCAAGAGTTTTTTGCAGGTGCTGCAGAAGAAACTACTCCTGTTACTGGTTGTGATCCTGATTCTATGGATTGTACTTCTACTTGTAATAATTTGACTACTACTGAAACAAGTATTTTATGGACGAATGATATGGATCAAGCATGTGAAGCTTCGGATAGTGATCTTTTTATTTATGGGGAGATGGCAGCACAATGTGATTTGATGTTTGGAGGTTCTCCTGGTACTTGTGCTAAAATGGAAGTTCCAGGTTTTGGAGCTATTTGGTGTCCAAGTTATAATTTAGAAAGTGCTGAAGTATATGATTATAGTTGTATTTGTTATGATGGTGATGTAAATCCTACTACTTGCACAGGAGATTTAACTCCAAATACTTATTTTGATTTTTCTCATGAATTTTTCACAGGTGCGCTTGAAATAGGTTCTAGTTGTTCTCCATATACTATGTCTTGTGATTCTGGTTGTGATAATATATTTATGACATTTGAAGGATTTACGTCTAGTGGAAGTTATAATCCTTCTGATACTGTATGTACTGCAAGTACAGGAACTGAAGATGTTGTAATATATGTCGATGCGGATTCAGCTCAGTTTTGTGATAATATGTTTCCTTCAAGTTCAGGTGAATATGGTTGTATACATTATATGGATAGTGTTACTGGTAAAGAATATGTTTGTCCAAGTTATAATCGTCAAGGAGGAATGGTTTCTGGATCAGAGTGTCAATGTCTTGAAGATGGCGTAACTAATAGTTGGGAATCTTGTTCGCTTTATGTTGCAGATTTTAGTCCTGGAACTATTTTTGATTTCACTCATGATTTCTTTTTTACAGGTACTGAAGAATCTCTTGCTGCGGGTGGCGCTCCTGCGGGTGGTGCTGCTGCATATTGTACTCCTGGAAATGATGCTTGTAATTCAGATTGTAATAGTTTATTTATGAGTTATAGTGATCCTAGTTGGGTTATGGATTTGGGTGCTTGTGTTCCTTCTGCAATGGATGTTAATATTTACACTGATGAAGGAGGTTATTGTGACGCTCAATTAGGTGATGGTTATTATGGCTGTGTATATTATAATGATGTATTAAACTCAAAAGAATATTATTGTCCTAGTTATAATAGAGCTGGAACAATGGTTTCTTCTATGGATTGTTTATGTGGAAGCATTAATACAGTTGGTTTTGAAAATTGTATGAGTGGAGATCATTCTGCAGATTTTGATATGGCTAGTGTTTTTGATTTTGCTCATGATTTTTTTGCTATGGGTTCTCATGAATTGGCTGCAGAAACAGTTACTCCTGAAGCACCAGTAAGTACTGTTTGTGATCCTGTACTTAATTGTGGTACTGATTGTAATAATTTAATTCCAGGTTATGGTGGAGCTAGTTGGGTTTTTGATAGTTCTTGTCATGATACTGTTCTAACAAATTTAAATATTTATCCAGATCAGGCAAATCCTTCAAGTTTTTGTGATAATGTATTTACTGTAGATGTATCTGGAAATTGTGCTTTTTATTATGAAGAAACTCAACCAATTTATTACGTGTGCCCAAGTTATACGCGTAATTATTTAACTGAAGTTATGGATACTAATTGTGTTTGTTCAACAGATGCAATAAGTTATGGTGTATGTGATCCTTATAATCCTGCAAGTACATATTTTAATTTTACTGATGAATTTTTTTCAGGAGCTACTGCAACGGCAACTGATACTGCTACTCCTGCTATTGGTGGGGGGGCAGTAAAAGGTTTGATTAGTACAACTCCTGGAGCAATTCCCTTTTATACAACTGATGATAATCCTCAATATGTAAATTTATCAAGTGGTGAAACATCTATTGTTAGTTGGGCAGTTAATACAACGGGTACTGTTGGTGAGGCATATACTTTCTTTGCATTTGTTAATATGACTTCAGATCCTATAGATTCTTATTCGGAATCAAATAATATCACTATTACAATTGTTAATGGAAGTGAGTCTGAAAATCCTGATGGGTGTTCTCCTTATGTTGAAGATTGTGATTCTGGTTGTGATCAATTATTCCAATCATTTATTGGTGATTCTTGGAGTTATGAAGTTGCAGGTTTTTGTGATGGATCTGATATATCTGGTGAAATAAACATGATGGTTCAGACAGATTCTGATAGTGTTTGTGATGATAGTTTAGGTGCTGGGGATTATGGTTGTGCTATTTATCATCTAGATTATTATGATCCTGAACTTAAAAGTAAAGAAATTACTTGTCCAAGTTATAATCGTAATGGTGGTACTGTAAGTAGTACTGATTGTATGTGTTATGGTGAAATGACTGGGTATGTGTGGGACTCTTGTTTGTCGCATGCAGTATATTTTGATCCTGACTCAATTTTTGATTTTACTTATGATTTTTTCTTTTCAGGTCAGGAAGAATTAGATGCTGCAGGAGGAGAATCAAGTTCTTCTGAAAGTCCTGAAGAAGGAGTTGAATTTGGAGTTGATGCTGGTTGGAATAAAACTATTGATATTGGTCCAAATGATATTCCTTATGCTATGACTGTTGATGGGGAAAATAACATTTATGTTGTAGGTCAAGGTGGAGACAATTGGGATTGGATAATAAAAAAATTCGGTTCTGATGGAACTGAAGATACTATATATTGGGATAAACAAATTTCAGAAGGAACTATTGCGTATGATGCGGCTATTGATTCTTCCGGAAGTGTATTTGTAGTTGGCAGTGCAAGGAATTGTGTTACTGGTACGAGTAGTTTTGATTGGATGATTAAAAAGTATAATTCTGTAGGTGTTGAAGATACTAGGGATTGGAATCAATGTTATAGTTCTGATGGTTTTTCTTATGATTCTGCAATGGGTATTGAAATAGATGACTTTGGAAATATTTATGTTCTTGGTAGAGGAGAAAATTTAGTTAATAAGGTAGGATTTTCAACCGCTAGTGATTGGTGGATTAAGAAATTTGATTCTGGTGGTAACGAACTTGATTTTGGAGGGAGTAGTCTTTCCGAATGTGGAAGTTTAGATCAAGGAAGTACTTGTACTACTAATTATCTTGATGTTGTTTTTGATTATGCTGGAGATTCTGATGCTCCGTACGATTTAACTTCAGATATTTCCGGAAATATTTATGTTGTCGGAAAAGCTTATGATGGCATGGCCATGTGGTGGCTTAAGAAATTTGATAGTTCAGGAGTAGAAGATACAATTAATTGGAATAAAATAATTAGATCTCATCCAACACAATCTTATGATTCTGAAGCTTACGGTGTTGAAGTTGATGACTCCGGAGATATATTTGTTGTAGGTTACGGAGCATTTGATGATAGTATGGATTATGACTGGATTATTAAAAAATATTCCTCTGAAGGTATTGAATCTGGAACCATATCTGGTTGGAACAAAACTTTAGATGAAGGTGAAAGTGGTAGGGCAAGATCAATTTACATTGACGAAAATGGTGACGTTTTTGTTGTAGGTCAAACTGGATATTTGGGTATGGAAGACATGAAAATTAAAAAGTTTGATGATACCGGTACTGAAGATAGTTCTGCTTGGAATACTACTATTGGAATTCGTATGGTCGATATTGCATATTCAGTTGTTAAAGGTAATGAAGGAGATTTATATGTTGCAGGTTCTTCTACTGATGAAGTAGATTCTGAAGATTGGATATTAAAAAAGTTTGAAGCATCAGTTGCTGAATCAAGTGAAGGTCCTGTTGGAGAAATCTGTGGTAATGGTATTGATGATGATGGTTTTTTTGGTACTGATTGTGAGGATACTCAATGTCATGGACAGGAAGCTCCAGGGGGATTTTATGGTTTTTATGTGTGTGATTCAACTGAGATAGATTGTTTTGATGGTGCTGATAATAACGGTAATGGTTTTATAGATTGTGCGGATCCTGAGTGTTCAGTTATTCCTGAATGTACTAATATTGCTGGAACTGCGGGTTGTGGATTTTTTTACGGTGAAGAATCTGCATGTTTAGCTATGGGTTGCGAGTATGATACTTGGTCAAATACTTGTCATTTTAGTGATGATGCTTTTGGTTGTGATGACATTTGTGATTTTTGTACTACTTCTCCTGACTGTGGTAGCAGTAGTAAAGATTGTCAATGGGAATCTGATGCTTGGCTGCCTGAAGGTGGTTTTTGTCATGAAAATTGGGATACGTTTGTTCATCACACGACTGGGTCTTGGAATGCGGGTACAGATATGTGGGAAGATGTAGTTCCTATTGATTGTGATATGAATCCTGATCAATGCGATTCTGGATGCGCAGGGGGACATTGTAGTTTTGAATCATTTTGTTTTAATAATTATGATGATGATTACGATGGGTTTGCGGATTGTGATGATCCTGATTGTTTATGGGCGTGGGAATGTAAAGATGCTTATAACTCAGAATCAGATTCTGATGCTCCCTCAATTAGGGATATTTCGAAGCATTTAGATTCAATTGCTGCATTTATTGATTTTATGACGACTGAGCCTACTAATGCAACATTGACGTTTTATCTTAATGATTCTACTTGTACTACATTGAACTCTAGTTTGGATAGTTATAACGATCCATATTATGATTTGGATGATTATAAGTTGTTTCATAGTTTTCCTTTAGATCAGTGGGATGATTCATTAGGATTTAATTTAACTGCTGCAACTACTTATTTTTATGAATTAAATGTGACTGATATGGCTGGTTTAGGTTATCAAACAGCGTGTTTGAATTTTACGACTAAGAAAACTTCGCAGAATTTTATGGTATCTTTTGAAGGTGAAGAAGCAGATTTTATTCAGTGGAAAACGAGTACGGGTGATTATGAGGAATATAATTCGTCTACGGGTGTATCCACTGGTGTTCAAAAAAATGCAAGTTTTATATTGAACTCATCTGCGACTGGATTGGCCTGCGAATTTGGTGACATTGATATAACTCATTCAACTACTGTTAATTTTAGTGATGCGTTTACAACTGGGGAGTCTTGTTATTATGCGGGACAAGAGTGTGTTGGTATTCAATCTGCTGTTTGGCAAGAAATGTTTCAAGAGTTTTCGATTGGAAGTGTTGATTGTTATATTCCTGGAGATAGTTGTGAGTCAATTGAGCGTTGTTCGGATGATGGTGCTAATTGTAGTGATGTAACTGATGCAATTGATTGTGCAGAATATAATTCAACTCATGTTGCCATTACTATTCCTCCTGAAATGGGATTCTCAACTTATGTTGCGGGGGAGAATTCTCAGTTGGAAATTTCAGATACGTCTGATTCGGAATCGGTTTATGTTGATGGTGCAGTTGTTTTTTATGCTAACTATTCAAAAACTAGTGATAATACAACTTTGACTCCTGCAACTGATGATGCTGAGTGTAGGATTACTGTTGCAGATTTATCAGTTACTGATACTAACATGACATTTAACTCGTCAGGGGATAACACTTGGAATTATACTTCAACGTCAGGGTTTAGTAGTGCGAATTTGTATGATTTTACAATTAATTGTACTGCTACTGCTTATACTCAATTGAATGCTACTGATGATGCGTTAATTGAAACTGAGTTTGGTGGTCAAGGTGAGGCAGTTCCAGAATTTTCAGATTATGCAATTATGCTTTTACTTGCATTAACTGTTGGTGGATTTGTAATCATTAGACGAAAAGAAGACTAAAATATTTTTTATTTTTTTAAATTAAATTTTTTTTACATTATTTATTCTGTGTTTTTTTTATGACTTAATTTTTAGAATTTTATTGTTAATTAAAAGAAAAAATTATTTATTTTGGCGAACGCGATAAACTTCTGCCATGAATCTTTTTACTAAATCTCTATCAATAGGTGCACGTTCGTTTCCATGTGGTTTAAAACAACTTCCAACTATTGCGCCATCTCCGATCATTAATTGTTCGTATGCATTTTCTGGATTTAATCCGGCACCCACAATTAATGGTTTGTGAGGTCCAAGCATTCTTCTAAAATTTCTTATTTTTTCAATGTCTGTTTCAATGCCAGTTCCCTCTCCTGTTACAACTATTGCTTCTGCTCTTTCTGCACCTTCTGCTAAATCTTGTTCTAAGTCAGATCCTTCAATTGGTGTATAATATTTTGGCCACACTCCTCCTAAGACAACAATTTCTGGGTGTGCTTGTTTTTCCTGTAAATAATCCTGAAGTTGGAATGTTCCTCTGCGATCATATGTTCCTGCAACATGATCTAGTTGAATAAATTGTGCTCCGTATTGAGTTGCATATTGGAATGCATAGTAATATTCGTTAGGTAGCACATTTACTCCTACAACTAAGCCAGTATTTGCTTTTTGTAATTCTTCGAGAGTTTTTTTAACATGAAATAAATTGTGAGATATATAATTTTCAACAATAACTGCGTCAACACCTTCTTCTAAATATATTATGGCTTCTTCCATTGCACGTTGAACTGGTCGTTCACCTGCTAAATGTAACATCCCTATGATTGAAGTATCTCCAAATATTTCTGAAAAATTATTGTTTAGTGTCATAATATAATTTGAGAATTTTTTTATTAATAAACTTAGTTGTGGTTTAAAACATATTTTTAAGAATTATTATGAAATATTATGTATGCGGAATTGTTGCATATGTTTGCTTAATTATTGTGATTAGCAGTATATTCTATATATTTTATTTATTTTCTCTATTCAATAATTATACAAAATTCAAAAGTCATATGTTTATTATGGCACAACCAAAATATAATTCTAAACCAAAACAATATATTTCTATTGATATTGAAACTGCAGGTAGGCCAGTTGGAGTTTATTCTATGTTATCTGTTGGTGCGTGTGTTGTCTTTGATACAAACCAACAATTTTATCGTGAAATAAAACCGATAAATAATTTGGTAATTACTGATGCGTTAAAAGTTTGTGTTAGGGGGTTTCATTGTTTGTCTGATCTTTTATCACTTCCAGAGTTTAATCCTGAGAGTGAAAAATTTTCTCCTGATTTAGTTATGCAAGCATTAATTGAACGCGCAGATTCTCCACAAAAAGTTATGCAAGAATATTCTGAGTGGTTAGAAAAAGTTGGTGAGAACAAAAGATTAGTTGAACTTGCAGCACCAATTAAATTTGATGGTGGATTTTGTGATTTTTATTGGGGTCAATTTTATGATGGTGAACCTAAAACAAGTTTTACTGCAGAAGATATTAATTCAATGTATCGAGGGGTAACAAAAAATCCTTACGCAAATATTAAAGAATTAGGTCTTCGCCCAAATGGGCAGTTACCTCATAATGCTTTAGAAGATGCAATTATTCAAGCAAAAGAAGCGGAAGCTGTTTTAAAATTAATGGGAGTGAATAGTTTTTGAGAATTTATTATGTTATAATTACTCTTTCAAAATCATAATCTAGTTTTACTGCGGGAAGTCTATCCGCTAAATACATTGCAAATGGTAAAATGTCTGCTTGTTTTCGTTCAAGTCCAAATCCTTTGCAAGATAAAGAATATAATCCTTGGGGGTATATAGTATTTTCTGCAAGATAATTTGGAAATTTAGTTATTATTTTTTCAAATAAGTGAGTCATAATTTCTATATGTTCAGGTGTTGAGGTTTCAGTGTTTTTATCCGTTGAAGCTTGAATAAAATTTCCTTTAAAATCAAATGAATGAATTTTTTGAAAATCTAAACCTTCAGAATGTTTATCTACGAAATAAAAAAATTCTTTTTTTTCTTCAAGTGTGAATGGTTCACAGGAGGTTTTTCTTAATTTGATGTATTTTGTGAGTCCACTTGGTTGAATTGTCCACCACAAACCCATATTTTTTCTAAATTGATTTTTAAAATTATAATCTGACACTTTTTCTGTTAGTAATTCTAAGTTAACACTCCCTTCAAAATCAACAGAAGGATTAAATAATGCATTGCCTTTACCACTAAACATTGTTTGGTGAAAACCTAGGTAGTTTAAAGCAACAACTAATGGTTTTATAGTTGGAACATAATAACAATCTTTAAAAATTCCTTGTTTTTTTTTATCATCAACATCAAAACCTTGATTGACTAATTCTTTTTTTACCTCGTCATATCTTTGAATTTGTCGCATTACTTTTTGTTGCATTAATTCTTCAAATATTCCCCGTGTTTGTTCTAAAGAAACAGTTCCATTTTGATATTGTTGTGAAACTTTAAGTAATTGATTAAATTTTTTTTGTAATTGTCTTGATCTTGTTTGTTGAAATATTGTTTGTTCAACTTTTGTTTCTATATTGGTTAAGTCTGTAATTATTTTTTTTGCTTTTTTTTCATCTCGTAATTTTGCATCTGTTAATTCTTGATACTGGTAATATAAAATTTCTGAAATTCTAGGATATATTTTTAGTGAAGTCATTAAGTTAAACAAGCTTAATATTTTTTTTAAGAATTACTTTATTTTTTTCGGAAGATTTCCTATTTTTATTTTAATCAGTTCTACAAAATCTTAGATTTCTATTATACAAATATGCTGATAATGGTAAAATATCTGCTTGTTTTCGTTCAAGTCCAAATCCTTTGGCAGTTAGAATGTATGTTCCTTCGGGGTGGGTTCTATCAATCACTTCACAACCAGGCATTATTTTAGTTATTTGAGTTGCTAATTGGTGCATTAGTTGTACAACTTCTTTTCTGTATTGGCCGGTTATTTTATTCCATCCTTGAAAACCTCCTGGGTGGTAGTCTTTTGGCCAAATACTTATCCAGTTGGGAGTTGATTCAATATATAATTTTAAAGCAGTGCAAGTAGAACTGATAATCGTGTGTTTAATTCCTTCAATTTCGTCTTGGAGGAATGGTTTTTTTGATTTTTTATCTAAATAAATCGAAGGTATTATTTTTGATTCGTTTAGTTTCCACCAGAGTCCAACAGGATTTCCCCAATTATATTCTTCCACAACTCTTTCTAATATTGGAATATTTGAATTGCCCGCAACATAAACTCGCGGAGTGGATCTATTTTCAGAATGTCCTTGACAAGAATTGCTTGTTTTAAATCCTACTAATTTTAATGCAACTACTAGTGGTTTTATTGCAGGATCTATTGGGCCATTTCCAAAATCTTTATCAACATTAAATCCTGTTTCTTGAAGTAATCTTTCTTTTAATTCAACGTATTTTGTCATTTGTTGCATTACTTTTTGATTCATTAATTCAGAAAATGCAGAGATTGGATAATCTATTGAAACTAAGGTTGATTCGTAATCTTGTGCGGATGTTACTAAATCATCAAAATCTTGTTGTAATTCTCTAGATTTTGTTTGTTGAAATATGGTTTTTCCAAATTGTTTTTCTAGACCAGTTAATCTTTGCAGTAGTCCATCTATTTCTTCTAAATCTTCATGTTCTAAAGCCCCTTGCAGCGCATCATACATGTAAAATAATATTTCTGCAAGTCGTGGTATTATTATTCTTGATGTCATTTAAACTCCTATTTGTATTGGGTTAAAATCAGCTCTTTTTTTAATTAATTTTGATTATGTTTTTTATAAGTGTTACTGTTAGATTTGTTTTGTTCAAATAAGTTTATCTAAAGCTTCGGCCATATTCATTGCAGTTCTATATCTCTTATCTGGATCTGGGTGAATTGCATTAATTATTACTTGAACTAATTCAGGAGTGACTCCTTTTACAGGTATGAACGTTTCTTTGGCCCAATCATATCCGTGAGTTAGATCTCTAAGTATTATTCCTGTTTGATAAATATCAAATCTATAATCTATTTGCGTACAACCAACTAAATATTCGGGAGGAACATTATTGATTGTTGACATTCCTGTTCGAAGAAAGTATGGTTTTTTTGAAATATTATAATCAAATAGTGTTACTTCGTCAGTTTTAGGATTAACAAAAATATTTGGTTCTCGAACATCGTGGTGTATGATTCCTCGTCTATGTAGTGGAGATAATCCGAGTAATATTTGAAGAACTATTAGTTTTGCAGTTTCAGGATCGGGTTGTTTTCCGTGTCTTTGATATAATGTTGGGTGTGGGATATATGGATAAAATTCAATTATTCTTCCATCTTCTTCTGCAATTTCAAGGGGAGTTAATAAGTTTGGATGGGAAATATCTCCAATTTCTCTCATTAATTCTACTTGGAGTGGATCTTTAAATGGTTGATTTATTTTCATGACATAATGTCCGCCATTTGCCATTTTTATTTTGAACACTCTAGAATGAAACGTCGCTCCAAGTACTGCTTCTATTCCTCCAACTAGATCGTCTGCTTCTTTCATTTTCTCAACACAAAATATTTTTATTTTTTCAAAATTTTTTTAAATTATTTTTATTAATTGGATGTTAATAATTTTAAATTAGTGCTATGCTTAATGCCATTATGGCCATTCCAACTATGATTCCAACAACTGATGTGTGGCTATCATCTTCTTTGAATGTGAGTGGTAGTAGTTCATCAAAACTTATGAATACCATAATTCCTGCAACAAATGCGAGAGTCACTGCCATGACTGTCGTTGTTAAATATGGCATTAAAAATAATATTGCAATTATTGCACCAATTGGTTCAACAAGGCCAGATAATGTTGCATACCAAAATGCTTTTGTTTTACTTTTAGTGGCATAATATATTGGAATTGTTACTGCCATTCCTTCGGGAATATTGTGGATTGCAATTGCGATTGCAAGTGAAATTCCAATTGTTAAATCATTCATTGAACTTACAAATACTGCCATTCCTTCAGGTAAGTTGTGAATAGCAATTCCTATTGCAGTAAGTACTCCTGCAGTCATTAGTTTTTTAGATTTTTGATCTCCACATACTTTTTCTGCAATAAAATCGTGAGGTATAAAAAAATCTAGTATCATGATAAATATGATTCCTGAAAAAAATGCTAAGTTTGCGTATACAAATCCTATTTCTAAAACTGCGGAAGGTAATAATTCTGCAAATGAAACATAAGTCATAACTCCTGCTGAAAGTCCCAGCGAGAAGTACAAATATTGTTTTTTTAAATTTTTAATACATAACGCAATTAGGCTTCCAACACCGGTAGATATGCCTGCAATGACTGTTAATAGTAGTGGTAGCCATATATTTGCAGTTTCCATTTTATTAATTTTAGGTGTTTTAGTTATAAAGGTTTGGGTAAAAGGCGCAAAATGACTAGAATTAACTGATTTTAAGAATTAAATTTAAAATAAAAAAGTTAAAATAAAAAATTTTAGATAAAAAAATTATTTTTTCCCTATGAAATAATATACTATTGCAGTTATTATGCTAAATAATATTGCAGCAACTGTCCAAATAATTTTCATTTTTGTGTCTAATTTTTTGTTTTTTGCAAAAACATCATATATTACCCAGATTGCACAAGCAAGGCCTATGATTCCTATAATTCCACCAAACATATTATCACCTTTGTTTATTTTTAATTAATTAATGTATTTGAACTAAGAATTATTTTCTTTTTTTTAAATGTGTTGATTATTTTTTATGTATTTTTTATTATTTGGTATTTTAACTCATTAATGTTGAATGTTCGAGTGGTCCGTGGTAATTTTCAAAATTGATTGGAACTGTAGTTCGTCTGGTTTTTCGTTTTTTAAACACTGCAAAATGTAGGTGAGGTATTGGGCCAATCCAACCACTAAGTCCTGTTATTGCAATTGGTTGTCCTTGTTCTACAAATTGTTTACGTTGTACTAACTCTCCTTGTTTTTCTAAATGTGCATAAATCGCACCAGTTCCATCTAAGTGATCAATTGTGATAAAATTTGTTGATACTCGTCCTTTATTAGGATTTAAACCTAAATAACACTCATCAAAAAACGTTTCAACTAAATTAACTATTCCTGCTCTTGAGGCAATAATTGTGGTTTCTAGTGGGAGTGCGAAGTCTATGCTGTAACAATCATTACGTCTAATTCTCCCATTAATTTCTCTTCCTTTGTGACTATATGGTCCATTATATCCTTGAGTGATAATTACTGGATATCCTGTGAATGGGATTATATATTTCGGATCAATTCTTGTTGGGAGTAGTTGTGTGTCTTGCATATTTTTAAATTTGGACATAAAAGTTATAAAATTAACTTATTAACTACTATTAAGTAACTAATAAACGAAAGTTTTATAAATGATAAAATTCTTGATTTTAATATGGCTATTTATGAGGGAAGAAGTGGTGGCTCAGTTTTTAAAGTCCCTGCGACTTCTATTAAACAAGAAGATGGAACTTATGCTTTATTTATTGGTGATAATCAGCTACTAGTATGTGGATTTCTTGCAGAAAATTCTTCTGATCCTAGTATGTTTGGATTTAGTTTGGGTGCTTTAGAAAAAGATCCTGTGTTGAGAAAAAAATTATTGGATTCAAAAATAAAACCGAATGCAGTTATTTCTGCGGCAGACTATGAATTAATATCAAGTTCTAGTTTTATTAGTTTTGGTGGAAATTCAGACATGATTGAACTTATTGTGAAAGATAATTCTGATCCTGTGTTAAATGGACTTGAACGCAAAATTATGGCGCAACTTCCTGAGTTGGATTCAGAAATTACTATTGCCCCTTTAATTGATGTGGGATCAAGTGATTCCAACGCACCTTTAGTTACGGGATTTGTTGACCAAACACTTTATTCTGTTGCATTTTCAAATGGAACAAATTTAGATCCTGATGATATTTTTGAACTATTAAAATCTGCTGCAGTTAAACGTGCAAAAATTAATTCGCATGTTGGGGATTTATTAACTGAGTCTGATAAATATTATTTGCAAAATGCATCTTTGGGAAAACTTGCTGCTGCATGTCACTTGGCAGGAATTGGGGTGAGTGTTGGGGAGATAGAACAATTTCCAAAAGCATACAAAATCGCATCAAAGTTTGGGATATCTGATTCTAAAACAATTGGAATTTTAAAACAACTTGATGATATTGTAAGACCTAATTTTGAAAAATTTGCTAAGTGGACTACTGATAGAAATGGTAAAAATGTTTCTTTAGTTGTTCGAAATGGAGTACGTACTACTTATGATTTTGATTTTAGTACATTTGTTTATGATATTGTTCAAGTTGATGATGTTTTTGCAATTGATAGTGTGCGACCTTTAGTTGATCAATTAGGGGAGGATGGAGAAATATCTTTGGCAAGTATTTCTGCGAGAGAAAATGGATTTGAAATGGATAAAGATTATCTTGAAGTTTATTTTGTTGCAAAACTTTATCGTAATGCACTTCAATTAAAAAATACGTATGAAGAAATTAAAAGATTAAATGCTGATTGTGAAATTCCTCCTGCGGATGGTAGGACTGGGATGGTTAGAAATATGAGAAAGCAAGATCAAGCAAACCAAAGTGCTGGGGAATTTAATTATGCTCGTCGTGAAATGGTTGAAGCATTTAATTGTTTGAGTCAAGCAAATTTAATTGTGCGAGAAGATTTAGAATATATTTATAGTTCAATTGGTTTTGCTTTGGGAATGCATCAAACTGATCCTTCATCAACTAAGCAAGAGTCCAGTTATGCGCGAGCTCAAAGTGAATAAATTTTCTTTTAAAACGAGTATTAATGGGTGATTAACATTAAGATCTCTTTTTTGGATAAATATTTTTTGATTTGCTTTAACTATTTTTTTTGAATCTTTCTTTCTATAAATTTCAAATAAATCAGAAAAGATATCATTTAAGGTATTTAGTTCATTAATTATTTTTTGTTTTTTGTTCAGTTCTTTTTTATTTAAGTGAAAATTATAAAAGTTTGAAGCAATTTTTTCTATTGTAAAAACTAGTAAGTTATATTCTTGAGATTTATCTTTTTGATAATTTGTTGTGGTGATCATCCTTTGACAATAATCGCGAAGTTTCATGGTTGTTTTTCTTAATGATTTTATTTCTTCATTTTTTGTTGATTTGTCAGTTAAGTCTTCGAGTACTAGTTTGTTAAAATGTTTTACTGTGTAGCATAATTTGGTGATTATTTTTTCAACATCTTCAAAATCATCTTTCATCATGTTTTGCAATATTATGTTGTTTTCAGTATGTTCTGTTGCAACAAGTCCTAGTAGTGATTCAGTTATTTTATTTATTCGAGAAAAACTTATGGGATCAGTTGTTTTAAGGGTGATAGTGTCATATCCTCTTCTATAAAATGAAGATATAATTGTTCTAAGTCTTGTTTTATCATTATCTTCGAGCGTGAATGTAATTTCTTTTTTTGGTTTGGTTGCAGTAGCACTCATTAAAAGTCCGTCAGCAAGGGGGATAAATCGAATTTCAGTGCCTGCTTCCAAATCATTGTTTCTAACAAAGTCTATTGGGACTGTTACTGTGTATCCTCCTTTTCCTTGTTTTATGAGGCGTCGTTTGATTATGTTTTCTTCCATAATTTTGTTTTAGGTTGGTTAATATTTAAACTTTTCGTTTTCCTTAGGGTTAATATGAATTATAGGGAATAAATATTAATCCTAGTTTGGAACTACTCTACAATAATAAACAATCAAAGGTGATTTAATTGAATAAAGCTAGTAAATGGATAATCGCAGGAATTGTTGCTGCAGGAGTTACTGTGGCAGGATTTCTTTACAAAAATGCAGTTAGTTCAGAATTTGATCAAGGAAAATATGCTGGAAAAATTAATGGAGTTTCTGCAATGTATGTTGTGGAGCCAGGATATTCTTTGCCTGGTGCAGATAGGTGTACATTATTTCTTGGAGAGAAAGATGATCGAGTTAGAATTATTGATGACTATTGTAATAATACTGCTGACGGAGTTAACAATAGAACTCGAGAAGATCTTGAACGTGCAGATTTAACTTCTAAATTTGATATGTTATTAGATGAGGCAACAAGCAAAATGGTTGATCCCGACAGTGAACTAAACAAACAAAAACTCAGAAAAGAAATTCTTGAGGAAGTAAAATATGTGAGGTAATAAAAATGGGATTAAGTAAGAAAAAAGAAGAAAAACCTGTGCTTGATTTTATTCAAGGATATAATAATAATGTTGCAGCAGTTTATGTTTGCAATCCTGAAATTTTAGAAATGGACGATCCAACTCAAAGGGGAAAACCTTTTTTGTTTTATCTGGGAAGATCGCAAAGTAATTTACCTGCGCACCAAATTGGAGAGGGGTGGGGTAAATTGAATCCTTATGCAGGAAAAGGTCTTGAACTTGAAAAGTTGCTTGAAGGTAGAAATACTCGAGGGCATTTGCCAGAAACTGTTGTTGTTAATGGAGAAACTATTGAATCAAAAACTCTTGGGAGTGGGTATGTTCCTTTTTCATTTGGCGTTGGTCATAGGTATGATGTTGAGCGTTGGGAAAAACAAGGAAGTCCGACTGTAAGGTTAGATTTAGATGCATTCAAACAAGTTTTAGTTAAGTATGATCAAATGAAAGCAGAAGAAGCAAAAAGAAAAAGTAAACTTGGTTACAAAGTGAAGAAGCTTTTTGGTTTTGCAGATTAATTTTTTTTTTACTTTTTTTACTTTTTTTACTTTCTTTAATTTTTTTTATATTGTTTTATATTTGACATATTCAATTTAATTCTATAATTTCTATAAATAATTCATAAATAATAGCATTTGTCACTTCTTATTCGTAATCAAAATATGTTTGGAGTGGTTGAGATAAATGATTAATACGAGAAAAGCAGCAACAATTATGGGATTTATTGCAGGATTGGCATCGGGCGGTGTTGGAGTTAAATGTCTTGCAGATTCATATGATTTAGCAAATTTAAGTGGCGTGTTAAATGAACAAAAACATTTCTATGAAGATATTGCTAGGGAAAATTCTTATGATGCGTTAAAATATTTAAGTCAAAATTTAGAAGATACTTGTTCACATTCATTTGTCGAGCAACAACTTATTGGAGTTAATTATTCTTTAGATCGTCATTTAGAAACTGCAGATCAATATTCTGGATTTCAACAAAGAAGACTTGCAAATTTTTATTCTAATAAGATTTCCGAATTAATGAATGATGCGAATTATTGGCAAGGAAGAACTGTATCTGCAGGGTTTGTTTGTTTGATTATTTCTACGATGATTTTTGGTGGTGTAAGCGTGAGTTCTGGTGCTAAAAAATCAGGGGAAGAAAATATTAAAGAACAAGATGGTGAAAACTAAATGACAAAATCAACTAAAACTGGGATGATCGTATCTGCTTTAATAGGATTAGGTTCGGGCGGGATTTGTGCTTTGGAAACTGCGAAGACAATAGATTTTGGAATAAAAATTAATGACTTACAAGAACAAAGATATATTTTTGTTGACCAAGCAAGAGAAAATCCTTATGGTGCGATGCATTATTTAAGTCAAAATTTAAATCGAAATGCTATGAACTCTTCATTTGAACAACAGCTTAAAGGAATGGGTGATTCTCTAGATTCAGAATTGGCGCGTTTTGATAAGTATTATCCTTTTCAACAGCAAAAAGTTATTGATTTCTATTCTGCTAAATTGACTTCTTTAATTGAAACTGCGGGTGAGCGAGGAATGGCGTCTTCTTTTTTGGGTATTGTAAGTTTATTGTTTGCATATGCTTTTGTAAATGATGCTAAAGCAAATTATGTTATGTGTGAGAAAAATAAAAATGCATAATTTATTTAGAAAAAAAGTAAATAAAAAAAAGAATTATAAAAAATTTTAAATTATTTTGAATTTAATTTCTTGTTTTTCGAAAACTTTTACGTTCTCCTCTTTCAGAAGGAGCTGATCTTGGAGATCTATTTCTTGGACCACTTGATCGTCCTTCGCTAGATTCTCTGCTGTCTCGTCCACGACTAAATCCGCCGGTTCGAGGACCACTTGATCGTCCTTCGCTAGATTCTCTGCTGTCTCGTCCACGACTAAATCCGCCGGTTCGAGGTCCGCTTGATCTTCCTTCACTAGAGCTTCTACTAGATCCACGTCGTTCTCTTTGTTCACTATCTCGTCTTCTACTTCCAAAACTTCCTTCGCTGCTAGTTCCTCGACTCTCACTTCGTTCACTACGAAATCCGCTTGAGGATGAACTTCTTGAACTTCCAAAACTTCTTGATTGTGATCTTAATCCACCGCCAAATGCAGGTCTTCGTCCGCCTCTAGCGCCGCCTTTTCCTTCGCTTCGTCCGCCTTGTCCGATTCTTTGAGTTCTTTCACGGCCTCGTCTTTCAGGAATAGTTTTCTTCATTTCTACTCGTTCATAATGTGGAATTTCCATTTTGCGAACTTTCATTGCTGAGTAATCTCTTAGAATTTGAGAGAAATTATTATGATCTCTTTTTCCTAAAACATTAACTGCAATTCCTTCACTTCCTGCTCGAGCTGTTCGTCCGATTCTGTGAACATAGTCTTTTGAATCTGTAGGTAAGTCATAATTGTATACGTGAGATACTGCAGGAATATCTAGTCCTCTTGCAGCAACATCTGTACAAACGAGTGCGTGTGCTTTATTTGATTGGAACTTTTCCATGGTTTTACTTCTTTTAGATTGTGTAAATCCTCCGTGGATTGCAACTGCATCGATTTGATTTAGTTTTAAGTTCTTTACAACAAAGTCTACGTTTTGTCTAGTGTTACAAAAAATCATTACAAGTCCGGTCATCTCAGCTTTTAGTAAATGAACTAATAGTGGGAATTTTTGAGTATCGGAAATATCGTAGTATACTTGTTTTAATTTATTTGGATCTACTTGTTCTGATCCGTCAATTCTAATTGGGTTGTTCATGTATTTTCCACATAGTTTTTTAATTTCAGTACTAATTGTTGCGGAGAATAGTAGTGTTTGTTGTCGGTAAGGACATTTTCCAATTATTCTGTCGACATCAGGTAAAAATCCCATGTCAAGCATTCTATCTGCTTCATCTAAAACTAAGATTTTAACATTTTTTAAATTAATTGTTCCACGTTGGATATGATCAAGCATTCTTCCAGGTGTTGCAATTACAACGTCTGTTTTTGTAAGCTTTTTCATTTGTGGTTCAATTGAGACTCCACCATAAATTGCTGTTGCAACAAGTTTTCTATGTTTTGCAAACTTTTTGAATGCATCTTTTACTTGTTCTGCAAGCTCTCTTGTTGGAGTTAGAATTATTGCTTGGATTCCTTTTCCTTTGTCGATGTTTTGGATAATTCCTGCTGCGAATGCAAGTGTTTTTCCTGAGCCTGTTGAGGATTTTCCAATTACGTCTTTTCCATCTAAAATTAATGGAATAGTTTTAGCTTGAATTTTTGTTGGTGTTTCGAAATTTTCATCTCGGATAGATTTCATTATTGGTTCTATTAAACCTAATGTTTCAAATTCGTTCATTTTTTTTTACCTTTGTTTTATTGTATATAATCTAAGACAACTTCTAACATCTAAATTGTTTTTTTAAAACGGATGTAAAGTTCTCTTTGATAATTTTATCAATTTTTTTTTTAAAAACTGCATAAAACTATCTAAAACAAAATTAGATTGCTAAACTGTTTTTTTTGTGTTTCAGTTAAGTTGTGTAAGTTACACACGTAAATTTGTAATTTTTTTTTAGGTAAATTACACTTGCGTAAGAAAAAGCGAAATGATCATGCTATTGAGCAATTGCTCTCTCTTAATATCTAATTTCTTTAATAATATTGAAAATCTGGGCCTCTCCTTATAAAGCTTCCGGTTTTGGTTTATAAAGGGGGTTTTATTATTCTAAAAATGGGCTGGTATATCCTCTATTTAGTGCATTTCGAGTGTATTCTATTGCAGTTATTTTACCATCCTTTGGGTGTTTATCCAGTCCTGCATTTTGCCTATATGCTTTTGAACCTCTTCTTGCAATTACGTGCCAATCTCCTTTTCCGACTGCTGCAGGATAGAATATTGTTAGGGCTATATCTACTGGATTTGCATAATCTGTTTGTTTTTTACTATTTCTTTTAAAATATTTCTCAACATATTTTAATTGTTGGCGTTGAGTCATTTTTCTTAATTGTTTTGTTGTTGTTCCAAGTGATCTAGCAGTTCTAGAAATAAATTGGATGAGTCCTGTAGCACTACCTTTGGGATTCTTTTTTTTGGGACTGAATGTTCCGCCAGTTTCAAAATCCATTACTGAGATTAAGCCCATTGCATTCATGTCAAGTCTTTCACACATTTTTTCTAAGTCTGAAAGAAATTCGGGTTCAAATGTTTCTGCATTTATTTTGCTTTTTAGTTTAGGATCGTCATAATTTATTTTAGTATAGTCTGCACTGCTTGGTTGAGGTTCTGGGTCTGGTTCGTCAGCAGGAAAATCACATCCTGCTACAACGTATGTTTTTCCTTTTCTTACTCTAACATTTGACCAGCCAGTATTTTTGCAATTATTTCCTTTTTTGGAGTCCCAGGCGTCAAATTCATCCGCAATTGCTAATTTGCCTTCTTGAGTTTTTGGGGTTGGTAATTTTCCTGAGTATTCGAAATATTCGTATCCTTTGCTAGTTTGTTGGCCTGTTCTTTCGAAAGGTTCTGAAGTCAAATATTTGTAAATAAATGGGGTAGTTGCTAAAGCTCCTGCTAATACGAGCCATTTCATATTTGTTCTTAGTTTATCTGTGAGGGTCATTTTAGTTTTAGAGTTATTTGGTTAATTATTTTTTTTGATCTCGATGATTTTTTAGTGTGGGTTATGTTTATATTGATATATTTCTTCAAAATTCATCAATTGTTTATTTATTAGTGGTAAAAATAGACATTTAATTAAATTGATGCATATTTAGTATATAACATCATATATTTGAAATTGCCAAATATTTATTCAAATTAAGAAATTGTGCTGACTAGAATTATATATTATTCAATCCCAAATGCTTTTATATTAATTGTTTATTATGGTGATCTATGCCTAAGTTCAAATTACATTCTAAATTTAAGCCTAAAGGTGATCAACCAAAAGCTATAGCAAAAATAGTTGAAGGGCTAAAAAAAGGACTTAATAAGCAAACTCTTTTGGGAGTTACAGGCAGTGGAAAAACTTTTACTATGGCCAATGTAATTTCGCAAGTAAATAAGCCAACACTTGTTCTAGCACATAACAAAACTCTTGCAGCTCAATTATATAATGAGTTTAAAGAATTTTTCCCAGAAAATCGTGTGGAGTATTTCGTTTCATATTATGATTATTACCAGCCTGAATCATATATTCCTGCAAGGGATCAATATATTGAAAAGGACGCTCAAATAAATCCTAAGATTGAACAATTAAGATTATCTGCGACTGCTTCTTTATTATCTAGAAAAGATACGATTGTTATTGCATCGGTATCTTGTATTTATTCAGTTGGTAATCCTGAGTATTTCAAAAATTTGGGGTTTGAATTAAAGCAAGGCCAAAAAATTACTAGAAAAGAAATTCTTAAAAAACTAGTTGACATTCAATTTGAGCGTAATGATTCTGAACTTATGCCTGGAAGATTTAGAGTGAAGGGTGATACTATTGATTTTATTCCAGGATACTTTGATAATATAATTAGAATTGAAATGTTTGGTGATGAGATTGAAAGATTAATTGAGGTTGAGAAAACAACTAATGATGTTAAAGATAAATTTCCTTATTTTTATGTTTATCCTGCAAAACATTTCGTAATGCCTGAATCCGAAATTGCAGAAGCAATTGAACAAATCAAATTAGAATTAGACGAGCAATTACCTAAGATGGATATGATTGAAGCGCATAGACTTAAACAACGAACAATGCATGATATTGAGATGATTGGTGAAACTGGTTTTTGTAAGGGAATTGAGAATTACAGTCGATTTTTCGAACATAGAAAAAAAGGGGAAAGACCATTTTGTTTGATGGATTATTTTGGTGATGATTTTTTACTTCTTATTGATGAGTCTCATCAGTCATTGCCTCAAGTGAGGGGGATGTATAATGGTGATTTTGCGAGGAAAAAAAATTTAGTTGAGTATGGGTTTAGACTTCCAAGTGCATTTGATAATCGTCCGTTACAATTTAGTGAGTTTGAAATGTTCATGAAAAAGCACAAAGTTATTTTTATTTCAGCAACACCTGCAGATTATGAAAAAACAAATTCTTCTCAAATAGTTGAACAAATCATTAGGCCAACAGGACTTATTGATCCATTAATTGAAATAAAACCGTCAAAAGATCAAATTAAAGATATAAAACGTCAAATTGAAAAAACAATTAAAAAAGGAAATAGAGTTTTGTTAACTACTATTACAAAAAAACTTGCAGAAGAATTATCAGATTACCTTGCGTCTCAAAATATTCGCGCTAGATATTTACATTCTGAGATTGATACTCTTGAGAGAACTGAAATTATCAGACAATTAAGGGCAAAAGATTATGATGTTTTAGTTGGAATTAATTTATTGCGAGAAGGTCTTGATATTCCTGAAGTGGGTTTTATTGGAATTTTGGATGCGGATAAAGAAGGATTTTTGCGTGATGCGAGATCTTTAATTCAAATTATTGGGCGGGCTGCAAGAAATGTTGATTCAACAGTAACTCTTTATGCTGATAAACAAACTGATTCAATTAAAAAAGCAATTAGTGAAACTAGTAGGAGAAGAAAAAAACAAATGGAGTATAATCAAAAACATAATATAACTCCAAAAACTATTATTAAAAATATTCCTGCAAAAGTTATTGAATTAAAAGATACTAAACATATTCCTAAAGCAGAGGCTAAAAAACTGATTCCTCAAATAGAAAAAGAAATGAAACAAGCAGCAAATAGGCTTGATTTTGAATTGGCAATTGCATTAAGGGATAGATTGAATGCATTAAAAAATAAATCTTAATTTAATTAGTCATTATTTTTATCAAACAGTTATTTAGTCACTTATTCGATAACTAAATTATTTAGTAAGTTTCTTTTTTCTTAGAAGTCGATTATATGTTATTGCAAATCTGTGTGCTTCGTCTCTAATTTGTTGTAAGAGTTGGAGTCCTTTATTTTTTTTATCAAGTTTTAGGGGGATTGTTCTTCCTGGAAAAAATATTTCTTCATCTCGTTTTGCGAGTGCAATTATTGGAATTTTTACATTAATTGCTGCAAGTTCTTTTAGTGCAAATGACAATTGACCTTTTCCTCCATCAACAACAATGAGGTTTGGAAATGATTTTTTTTCTTTAAGAAGTCGAGTATATCGTCGTTTAATTACTTCTGCAATTGAGGAAAAATCATCAATTCCTGAGACTGTTCTTATCTTAAATTTTCTGTATTCTGATTTGTTAGGAGTTCCATCTTTGAATTGGACCATTGATGCAACGGTTGAAGTTCCACTTAAGTGTGATATATCAAAACATTCAATAATTTTTGGAGGTTCAGGCATTCGTAATGCTTTTTTTAGTTCCAAAAGATTAGTTTCTCCTGCGAATTGTTTTGATTCAATATTTTTAATGATTATTTTAAGTAGTGTTTTTTTCTCTCCTTTTTCTGGAACGGTTATTTTAATTTTTGTTTTTCTTACTTTTTCTAAATATTTTTGTGTTGACTCAGATATTTTTTTTGGAACTATAATTTCTTTTGGTATTTTATTATCTTCATAATACCTTCGGATAAATTCTTCTAAAAACTCAGAATCATAATCAAATTCAAATTTTTGTTTATTGATGACAATTCCTTTAGAAATATTAAATATGATTAAATAAACAATGTCCTCTTTAATTAAGTAATTAATTACATCCTCATCAATATTTTTATCTCTTTGCATTGTTTGTTTTTCTTTAAGCCATGCGAGTGCTTGCAAACGATTTTTAATATCTTGTGCTTTTTCAAAATTAAGTTTTTCAGATGCAGTCTTCATCTCAATTTTAAGTATTGATGTGAGTTCCGAGATATTGCCTTTAAGAATTAATTCAATATTTTTGATGTATTCCAAATATTTTTGCTCAGTTATTTTTCCAGTACAGGGTGCATCGCATAAATTTATGTGATATCTTAAACATTCTTTTTTTGGAAATCTTCTGCAGGTTCTTAATCTATATGTTCGTTTTAAGAATTCTAATATGTGATCTCTTGTTTGTCCGGAAATAAATGGTCCAAAATATTTTCCTTTTGATAATTTTTTTCTTGCAATTAATAATCGAGGATATTTTTCATCAGGAATTGTAATATATGCATATCTTTTTGAATCTTTTAAGTCAATGTTATATTTTGGCATGTATTTTTTGATTAAGTTATTTTCGAGCAGTAATGCTTCAACTTCGGTATTTGTAACAAATATTTCAAGCGTTTTTATGTTTAACACTAGTTGTTCTGTTTTTTTACTCTCGTGATTTTTTTTAAAATAAGAATTAACTCGTTTTTTGATATTTTTTGCTTTTCCAACATAGATTACTATTCCTTTTTTATTTTTAAATAAATAACAGCCAGGAAGGGTGGGTAGTGTGTTTATATCAATTACGGGATTTTTAGCTGCCATATTATTTCAATTAAATAACTAATTTAATGCTATATAAATTTATAGAATTTTTTTAAGAAACTGACCTGTATAACTTTTTTTGATTTTGCTAACTTCTTCAGGAGTTCCAGTGGCAATTACTTCTCCGCCACAGTTTCCCCCTTCAGGGCCAAGGTCAATTATGTGATCTGCAGATTTAATAACATCTAAATTGTGTTCAATTACTACCACTGTGTTCTTTTTATCGACTAGATCATTTAGTACTTTGATTAGTTTTTTTGTATCGTGAAAATGCAGTCCTGTTGTTGGTTCATCAAGGAGGTATATTGTTTTTCCAGTGCCGCGTTTTGATAATTCGCGAGTTAGTTTAATTCTTTGTGCTTCCCCTCCTGATAGTGTAACTGATGATTGTCCAAGTTTAATGTATTCAAGTCCTACTCTTTGTAATACTTCTAGTTTTTGGCGAATTTTTGGCATGTTTTGAAATATTTTTAATGCTTCTTCAACCGATAATGCTAAAATATCTGCAATGGTCTTTTCTTTATACTTTACTTCGAGTGTTTCTTGATTGTATCGTTTTCCTTTACAGTCTTCACATTCAACATAAACATCAGGTAAGAAATTCATTTCAATTTTTATAAGTCCATCACCTTGGCAGGTTTCACATCGTCCACCTTTTACATTAAATGAAAATCGTCCTGGTTTGTATCCTCTAATTTTTGCTTCTTTTTGCATTGCAAATAAAGCGCGAACTTCATCAAAAACTTTTGTGTATGTTGCAGGATTACTTCGAGGAGTTTTTCCAATTGGTGATTGATCAATAACTATTACTTTATCAATTTCTGCATTTATTAAAAATCCTTTATTTTTTCCTGGTAATACTTTTGATTTGTTAATTTTTTTTGCAAGTTCTTTGAATAGTGTTTCATAAATTAATGTGGACTTACCACTTCCAGAAACTCCCGTAATTAATGTAAGTGTTTCAGTGGGGATAGTAACATCAATATTTTTTAAGTTATTTGCCGAGCATCCTTTAAGCATTATGTTATGTTCAGATGTTCTCCTGGTAGTCGGAGTATCAATTTTTAATTTTCCTGATAAGTAGTTTCCAGTCAAGGAATTTTTATTTGCAAGTATTTGTTTTGGAGTTCCTTTTGCAATTATTTTTCCGCCATGAATTCCAGCTCCAGGTCCCATGTCGATTACATAATCTGCGCGTCTTATTGTATCTTCATCATGCTCTACGACAATTAATGTATTTCCTAAATCTCTTAGTTTGTGAAGTGTATCAATTAATTTTTGATTATCTCTTTGGTGAAGACCAATGCTTGGCTCATCTAAGATGTACATAACACCCATAAGATTACTTCCAATTTGGGTGGCAAGTCTAATTCGTTGTGCTTCTCCTCCTGAAAGTGATGCGGCAGACCTTGATAAACTTAAATAATTTAGTCCTACTTGATCGAGAAAGTTAATTCTTTCAATAAGTTCTTTTAAGACTTGTTTTGCAATTTCTAATTGTTTTTTTGTGAGTTTTATATTTTTAAAAAATTCTATGTTTTCTTTAATTGACATAAAAGTTACATCAATAATTGATTTATTATTAATTTTGACTGCTAGAACTTTATTTTTTAGACGTTTTCCGTCGCAAGCTTGGCAGTTTGAAACTCTCATAAATTTTTCAAGTTCTCGTCGTCTATAGTCTGAGTTTGTTTGATGATATAGTCTATCTGATTGAGGAATTAAGCCTTCCCAAGATCCACTTGAAGACCATTCTGCTTCTCCTCCTCTCATGGACATGTTAAATTTAATTTTTTCACTAGATCCATATATGAGTGCATCATATTGTTTTTTTGTAAGTTTGTTTATTGGGGTGAATATATCGAATTTGAAGTGTTTAGCAACAGCACCTAAGTATTGGCCTCGCCAACCATCAATCGCATTTCGATAAAGCATAACTGCACCATCTGCGATACATTTTGTTTTGTCAGGAATTATTAAGTCAGGTTCAAAGTCCATATTTATTCCAAGTCCTTTACAGTCTTCGCATGCTCCAAATGGGCTATTAAAAGAAAACATTCTTGGTTGTAATTCTTCAAAAACAATTCCACATTGAGGACAGGACATGTTACCTGAATAAATTTGTTCTTTTTTATTTTTTTCATCAAGTACTTTGAGAATTCCTTTTCCTTTTAAAAGTGCAGTTTCAACACTTTCTGCAAGTCTTGAAGTATCAGTTAAATTTAATCTATCAATTACAATATCAATATCGTGTTTTTTATATCGTTCAAGTTTGATTTTTTCATCTGTTCGATATATTTTTTTATTTACTCGAACTCTAGTGTATCCTTCTTTGTTTAAATCTTCAATTAGCTTTTCATAAGTTCCTTTTTTTTGACTAATTATTGGTGCTAGAAGCGTTATTTGTCCTGTGTGATCTTGAGATATTTTTTGAGATATTTTTTCAGGAGATTGTGCTTCAATTTTTATATTGTGTTTTGGGCAATAGGGTGTTCCAACTCTTGCAAATAATAATCGTAAGTAATCATAAATTTCAGTAACTGTTCCAACAGTTGAACGAGGATTTTTTGATGTTGTTTTTTGTTCAATTGAAATTGCAGGTGATAGTCCTTCAATTGAGTCTACATCTGGTTTGTTCATAAGTCCAAGAAATTGTCTGGCGTAAGCCGAAAGACTTTCAACATATCTTCTTTGCCCTTCCGCATATAATGTATCAAATGCAAGGGTTGACTTCCCACTACCTGACAAACCAGTAATTACAATAAACTTATCACGCGGCAAAGTCACTGATATGTTTTGCAAATTATGTTCTCTTGCACCTTTAATTATTATGTCTTTCATGGTTATTTAGTTTTTATCTGGTTATTTATAAAATTTAAGCACTTTTTATTAGTTAATCAAGAATATCTCTTCAAACATTTAGTTTTTAATAAAAGCTTTTAGGTTTAGAAAATAATTATTGCAGTATGGTGGTATTTATTTTATAGGTTAAGAATTTGTTTTATTTTTGGATTTATTCTTTTCTCGCAACAACGCCTGAAGATTTTTCACTATATTTTACATCACTAAAACCATTTTCTTCAAGTTTTAGTATTATTCCTCTATAAAATTCAACTTTATGAGTTTTTTTAGGCCAAGGTGCGTAATGATATAGTATTCCTCCTTTTTTTAAAACTCTAAATAATTCTGAATAAAATTGTCTGGAATAAAGTTCTGCTGAGTATTTGAATGTTGGAGGATCATGAACTATTATATCAAAAAAATCTTTTTTAAATTCTTTGATGCCATCAAATACGCTGTCAATATGTAATTTGATTTTAGGATTCGTAAATAATTCTTGTGAATAAGGATTTAATTTGGCAATTTCTAAAACATTTTCATCTCTTTCAAAAACATTTACTGAGTCTGCTTGTTTTGCTTCCATAATTGCAGTATAGCCAAGTCCACAACAAGTATCAAGTATGTTGCCTTTGATTGGTTCAATTTCATTCATTTTTGAAATTGTATCATTTTTTGGTGTTACCGAACAATGTCTGTGCATGGGTGTTGAACTAAGGGTTACTGTTGGCCAGTCTCTTGAGGGAACAAGTTTATAGTAAAAGTTTGTTTCATCTGAAAATAATGCTAATTTTTTAAGTTCTCCTTCCATTACTAAATAGCAAGTTTCAGGTTTTACTTTAGAAAATGCGCTAATAGGAATTTTTTCTCCGAGAATATGTGCGTGTTCATCTTTAATTGTAACTTTAGTTTTTGTTTTACCTAAATCAAGGGATATTTCTACAGACTCACCTAATGTGATTCGTATCATGTCTGCTTCTTTCTTAGTAATTATAGGGTGCATAAACTTGATTTTACTGCTCAGTTATTTAAATCTTGGTGTTTTAAAGAATATTAGCATAAAATCAGCGTATTCATATTTTAGTTAAATGATTATTATTAATTTTATCAATAAGTTTTTATATTGATTGAAACATCAATACTTTCAATATGATTCAAGCAATGAAATCTAGACCATTCAAACAACGCCTTAAAGATATGGGTTATTTACTCAAACATTCTTTCACTGTTATTGGAAAAGATAAAGATATCAAAACTCCGATAATTAATATGTGTGTTTTTTCAGGAATTATTATATCTTTAATTTTCTTATCATTACTATCTTTTTTTACTGGTACTTTTGTTTTTGGAGGGGTAATAATTTTATTATTCACTGTGTTTTTTCTAGGAATATACGTTTATTTTTACAATGTTCGTCAAAAAGCAAATTTGAGTTGGATTGTATTTAACACAATTACGGGTGTTGATATTAGCTATCTTGATGCTCATAATCATACAAAAACAGAAAAAGGAAAATTAAGACTTATTGCTTTAATTGATTGGTTAATGAGTTTGACCCGAAATCGTGGTGGAGAAAAAAAAGGAATTTTAAGTCTTTTAGTAATTATTTTCTTTGCAGCATTAAGGGAAGTTTGGGATTTACTTAGTCATTATATGATTCCGGCAGTGGTTATTGAGAAAAAACCATTAAACGAATTAATTGTTGAAATTAAATCTTTAAAAGATAATATTCCTGCAACGTTAATGGGTGTTTTTGGTATTGATTTTGCAGGCTCAATTGTTGGTTCTTTTCTGTTTCCGATTTATTTAATTATTATTTTAATTGGTGTTGGTATTGGTTATTTAATTTCATTAGCAACAACTATAACTGTAATAACAATTAGTGGATTTTCATTTTCTTGGGTTCCAGTTTTAATTACTGCGTATTTAGTTTTTTTAGTGGGTGCGTGTGTTGCGAAGTTTGTTGATTCAATTAAAATGATTTATTTTACTATTTTTTATACATCACTTAGGTATCCAAATAAAATTGTGCCTGAAATGAAACAAGAATTAACTAATTATTTAGTGATGAATGATAAAAAATAATTTTTCTTTTTATTATTTTTAAATTAACATAAGTACTTTTACAAAAATCTAAATAAGTTTATATAGTATTTATGTTTCATATTTATGCTAATATCTAATTTAAGGTGATTATTAATGGAATCTCATAAAAGAACTATTTATAAAACTCTTACGTGGAGAGTTGTTGCGACAACCACGACTGTGGCAAGTATTTATTATATGACTGGAGATTGGAGCATGGCACTTAGTTCTGGTTTGTTAGCAAATGCGTTTAAGACTGTTTTTTATTATGCGCATGAGCGTGCTTGGAATAAGTCTGATGTTGGAAGAAAACTACATCCTCATATTGTAAGTGCATTACCTCAAGAATAAGTAAAATTTTATCTTAGTTCTTCTGGATAATACACAAAATTTATTGTGTCAAATAGTGTTACTGACTCAAAATTTTTTATGTATTCTCCAAATTCTTTTTTTACATCGAGTACAAATGTTCGTAAATCTGATGAATGTTTAAAATGAACAGTAAATTCTATATCCCAACTTCCAACACAGCGACTTAAGTATTCAATATTTGGATTTTGTTTTGCATATTCTCTAAATTTAGAAATAACAGGATCAGTTAAGTTAATACAACGAATGAATATTTCATATCGGTTATATCCTAATTTTGTAGGATCAAGTATCATTCGATACCGTCTAATAATGCAGTTCTCATGCATTTTTTTTATTCTGTATTTTATTGTATCAACAGGAATTTTTGTTTGTTTGTAAATATCAGTTAAACTTATGCGTGCATCTTTGTGGAGTAGTTTTGCAATTTTTTTGTCTTTTAAGTCAAAGTCCCAAACAGTTTGTCTCGTAATTTTTTTTGGTTCTTTTACACTTCCAAGAATGTATGTGTGCCCAAATGTTTCCGATCCAATACTTGTTGAAATTTTATAGTCTTGTAAAAATGGTCCAATTTTAGTGATAATTCCTCTCAAAATTTCATCAAAATGTTTTGGATCACGAGCCATTACTGCAAATACCAAATCCCAATTTCCTGAGCAAGGAGTAATCCAATTTGTGTTATGATGACTTTTCAAAAATTTTAGAATTTCTTTTTCTTCTTCGCCACTCATTTTTTCAAATTGTATTAATACTTTATATGCCCAGTATCCGAGACCATATATTGTTACAAATTCTTTGATAATTCCTGATTTTAGTAATCGTTTAATTCGATAATTTACTACTTCTTTTGATGATCGTACTTTCTTTGCAATTTCAGAATAGCTTGCTCTGGCATTTTGATTAAGTTGATTTAGAATCTTTTTATCTAACATATCTAAATTTATTTCAGGCATAATTTTATCAAAAGCGAATGCAATATATAAAATTTAAGTTTTTGAGTGCATAATCATTCTTTTTTTTCTTGCGAACTTTATGATTTAACTGCAACGGGTTTGAAAAGATTTATAATTCTGGGATATTTCATAGATCATAAATGACAGATATAAAAAAATTAGTTGAGATTAGTATTCAAGCATTAGAAAATGCATATAAAATTCATGAAGAATTAGGTGACAAGGGTCTTAAATCTGTTCAAAAAAATGAGCATGGCGATACTTCATTAGTTGGGGATATCGAAGCGGAAAAAGCAGTTATTGATATATTCAAAAATGCGAGTATTCCTCTAAGAATTATATCTGAGGAACACGGACAAGTTGATCTTTCAGATAATCCTAAATTTTTAGCAGTTCTCGATGGATTGGATGGTACGAGTGTTTACCAAAAAGCCAGAGGAAAAGGCAGATATGGCACTATGTTTGATATTTTTTCAAATATTAATCCCAATTATTCTGATTATATTTTTAGCGGAGTTATGGAACATTCATCTAAAATATTATATTATGCAGTTAAATCAAAAGGTGGTGTTTTAATAAAAAACAATAAATCAATGAGTCTTACTTGTTCTTCTACTGATAAATTAGATTCATCAACAAAAATTTATGTTGATCAATTTTTTGATGGTAAAAGAAAAATCACTTTTATTTTTGATAATTTTATTTCAAAATTAGATGGGTATAATCTTCTTCGTCAGGATTCATCTGCAATTCATTATGTAGATTTGTCAAATGGAAAAGCAGATTTAGTGCTAGAATGTACTCGTAAAGGAAATCTCGAAATTGGTGTCGCATTTGGGTTAGTTAATGAGGCAGGCGGAGTAATTGTTACTAAAGATGGAGTCAGTATTGAAAACAAAAAATTTTTAGTTTTAGGTCAAAATAAATTCATTCCAATAATCTCTGCATCAAATATGAAGCTTGCTCATGAATTAATTAAAAAAATAAATTAAATAGAATTAAAAAATATTTAGAATGACTTTATTCAAGTCCAAAAAAAATTTACTTATTCTTCAGTTTTCTTTCTTTTAATGAAAGTACTGGTGGATTTCTATTAAATTTTAAGAATCGGTCAATTTTAGTTTCATCAAGTTGCTTTTGTTTAGCTTCATCAGTAGTTAAATCAGGCATTGAAATATCAAGTGTTCCTGGTTTTTCCTTCTTAAATTTAGCATATTTCTCTTTCTTTGCACTGACCTTTTTTGGTTTTTTATCTTTTTTAGCCATATGTATCGCCTTTGATAGGTTATTGAATTCAAATATTTTCTCACTCATTTATAAATTTTATTGAGAATTTTGCTAAATAATCAAAAATTGGCAAAATACGTCAAATGTTATTTAAATAAAGTGGTGATCATAACTTAACTGTGTTTTTTGAGTGTTATATTCTGTTAATTAATAAATTGTCCGAATTTTTGGGTTTTTAGCTTTTTAAATGTGAAATCCATTAGTGTTTTGAGGTTATCAACATCCGCTATGTTATATTTAATTAATAAATCTAGCGCTGCTTTATCTCCTCTTTCATATCGTTTCCATAGTCTTACTGCTTCATAACCATCAACTTCGGCAAGATCATCATCACGGTTTATGCCTACTTCCTTTTCTATGTTTTTAAGTCCGCCAGAATACCCTAGTGTTTTCATTACAAATCTTAAGTCAACATGCATTTTATCAAAGTCAGTTGTTGGAAATTTATGTTTGAGAAATGGAACATCAAAGCATTTGCCATTAAATGTTACTAGCATTTCATATTTGTTCATTTCATTTTCAAATTCGTCTAAGTTATCACCGTTAACAAAAACTTTTGTTTTCTTGCCATCACTAATTCCTATTACTGTTACTTTGTTTCTATGTTTACTTAGTCCTGTTGTTTCAATATCTAAGAAGCCACATTTTCCATTTAAGTCAGGATATGCTCGCCATTGCTCTTTGCCAGGTAAACAGTCATTAAAGAATTTGAATTGTTGTTGATCATAAGCTGTAATTGATTGTTGAATAAATTTTTGTGCAGTTTGTTTTCTATTTTCACTTAAGTTTATGTTGTGAACATTATTTACAAAACTTTTCCAGTCAGAGATTTTTTCTTGCCACAGTTTTTGTTCTGCATTTTGGCTTATTCCTGGTATGTGTACAAAAGTATTCTTCAGAATATCAATCACCTTTTTTTTTGTTATGTTAAATATGTTAATTTATATTAAATAAATAACTTATTATTAAATAAAGTTTAGAATTTGTTTATATATTTTGTTGTTAACATCTGAAAATAATTTAAAAGAATTAAGATTAGGGTAAATTAAGAGTAACTTCAATTCCTTCTGATCGTAATCGAGAACTTTGTTGTTTTAATTTCAGTTCTGCTTCCTCGCGAGATAAATACGCAGAAGGGAATTGCGACCTCATTCCAGGAACATAAGATAATAGTTTCAATAGAAGATAATCTGCACGACTTATTTGAGAGGGAAATACTTTTCGTCGAGGAAAAAGAAATTCGAATTTGGTGTTTTCGTCTGCGATGTCATATCTACAAACAGGGGAAGCTAACTTCAATTCACTATTAATAACATAATGGTCTAAAGTAACCTCTACTCTGGGAGGTTTAGTCCTCAACAAATAATTAGTTATTTCATCAACTGATTTAGGTTTTATCATTTTTAATTTATAAAATCTGAATTTTTATGTTAGGCAATAATAAGTATTCAAATATTAATAAAAATAAAAGATAATTAAAAAATTTTAAAATCCAGGAAGATACTTTGCAATTTTTGCACAAATACTTCTTCCTTTTTGAACTGCTAAATCGATTAGTACTGTTCCAAGGGGCACATATGGATCGTCTTGTTGAAATGGTATAGGTTGATCTGAATTTAATTCGTGTGTTTCAGGATCACTATATAATTTCATAATTGCATCAGACAATCCAACTCCTAAAAGCGGTGCATCTTCTGAAACGTCAATATAACTTTGCATAACTTCTCTTCCAGTAAATTGAGAGCACCCGCACATGCAGCCAATAATTTGTTTGTCTAAATCCGCTTCAGTTGCGATCATAGGATTAATTGCATCTCTAACATCGATGTGAAATTCAGCTTCTAAACTATAATTATGAACTTGCCATAATAGTTTCATGCCAATATCATCTCTTGATTTTACATGTTCAAGAATTTCGTGAGGGGTGTATGCGCAATCTTCATAAAAAATATGTTCGGGAATGTCCCCTTTCGAACCATAACAATCAGTCATTCTGACCTTAGGTTCATTTTTGTGATCGTAACTTTCAACCCATCTTTTAAATTCTTTTTCAATAACTCTTTGAATGCCTGGATTATTAGGGGTAAAATCCGTAGCCATCATTCTTTCTCTTAGTTCTTCTAATTCACTCATTATTAACGCCCACCCATATTATAATTATTATTAAAACTCATTTTTACAATATATTTAGCTTATCAAAATCCCTTTTTAAGCTTTTATTGCATTGAGTATACTTATTTTAAGAATTTAAAATCAAATTTGCGTAGTTCTCTATCTGCTGCTTCATATCCTTTTCTAACCATTTTTTCTACATAGTCAGTTGACATTCCTAAGTGCCAGTCAAAGTAGAAGTCATGATCATCAGATTCAGGGCGAATAAATATATAATCAACTCCTCGTTTTATATCTAATTCTTTTACGAGTCTTGCAACCATTCGATCTCTATGGTCAATTAACGCTGCTCTATGTTCAGTTGGCAGATCTGTTAGTATTTGTTCAAATTCTCCCATTACTAGGTCATAAGTTGTATTTTTTTGTTGGGTAAGTTCTTGTGATGCGAGTATTTTTTCTTCAATTAACAAATATACTGATTGAACTACTGTTCTAATTAAGCCATATTTTTTGATTGATCCAACATCTTTATCAAATTCATATGGTACGTGAGTGTAGGATACAAAAACTAAGTCAGCTCCATTGCTTGATGCAATTTTGTATGATAGTGTTTTTCTAGTTTCTCCATCTACTTGATCTATTTTATCTCCATTTTTATGTTCAACACAAATTGGTGCGAGAAATTGTAATGCGCAAGATGCAGTTACGGCTGAGGATATGTTTGCATCGTTTCTATAGACTAGTCTTGGTTCTTCTTCGAATGGTCTTCTTGAATAAACAATTCTATTTCTAAGATTAAGTGGTGTTGATACTACAAATAAGTCTGCTGCAACGTGTCTAAAATCTTCTGTTTCTAAGAATCTATGTAGTCTTTTTTCTAGTGGTTCTAAACTTATTGGGCTCATAAACGAAAGGGCTTCTGGATGTAATTGTTTTGTTGCAAGGATTCGTAACATGCATTTTGCAGCTTGAGTTATTGTTTTTCTGTTGAATTGAATATAGTGGCCTATCCCTTGGGCAAGTCCTACTTTTTTTAGTTGTTTTGGATCGCGAAATAGGTTGTACATGTCTTCTGGGGAGTGACCTAGTGCAACCCCCATGCTAAATAGTGCGCCTCCACTTGATCCAACAAACATATCTATTGTTTTTGTTCCAAGTTCATGAGGTGGAATAAGTTCTGTTCTAGGGGTTTCTAACACGCCGCCATTAAATTGGAATCCTTCTCTTGCAAGTCTTATTCCAACACCCATATGAAAGTAGTGTGCTTTTAGTCCGCCTCCGCTAGCAACCATTGCAATTCTGCGTTTTTCAGAAATAATTATTTTTTCTAGTAGTCTTGGCATATAGTTCGCATTCCAAGTCACATATTTAAATTTTTATATAATTTACAATACTTAAAAGTGATAAAATTAATTTATTATAAGTGGCATTAATCACATTCTAATATTTCAAACGAGTTAGTTTAATATATCCTAATATCTATAAAAATATGATATTGCCATTAGTGGTAATTAATTCGCAGCCCAAAAACATTTTTTTTAAAAAAGAGTCTTTTGGCTCTTTTTTTTATGAGGTATTATTCAATTCTTAATATTTTTTTAATAAATTTTTGTGAGGTGTATAATATGAAATCAGATAAACTTTATTTAGTTCCATTCAAATCAGGGTGGGTTTTAAAAAAACAAGGTGGAAGTCAATACAAAGGATTTTTTAAACAGAAAAAAGAAGCCATAAAAGAAGCTAGAAATTCTAAATTTTCTTTTGTGATTCATAACAGGGAAGGAAAGTTTGAACGACACGTGCTTAAAAAATCAAAAGTGAAATCAAATCCCAACCAACATGTAATTCCTCATAAGGGTAAGTGGGCAGTTAAATGTGCTGGGTGCGTGAAACCTAGTAAAACTTTTGAACATAAGTTAGAAGCGTCAACGCGGGCAAAAGAAATAGCAACTAATTATGGTTCTCATTTTGTAGTGCATAAAAAGAATGGAACTATTGAGCATAAATCAAATCCATCTGAAATACAAAACCAAACTAACATTATTCTATCGAGTAAAAACGCACCTGAAGAAGTGAAATCACGTAGTTTTTTAGGTTTGTTTAATTATTAAATTTTTATTTTTTTTATTTGATTTTAGTAAATGGAATTTCCAACAAATTAATATACCATTGAAGAATAATCTCAATTTATGGCTAAAAAGATTTATGTTGTTTTAAAAGGTCACGAACCAGGCACCAATATTTACAAAACTTGGGCTGAATGCAAAGAAAAGGTTAGTGGTTTTCCAAACGCATTATTCAAAGGATTTTTAACAGTTTCTGATGCAGTTAAATATGTTCAAACAAATTCTAATGCGACTCCTGCTCAAATTAAACTTCTTTTTAAAAAAAATGGTTTTGATATAATTATAGATTCAACACAAACAAAATCAAATTCTTCGTCTGATTCATTAGTGGCATATGTTGATGGAAGTTTTTCTAAATCTAAAAATGCTTACAGTTATGGTATCGTTTTATTAAAAAATAATAAAGTAATAAAAACATTGAATGGCAAGGGTAATGATTCTGAAGCTGCTAAAATGTTTCAAATTTATGGTGAGCTTTTAGGTGCGATAAAAGCGGTTGAATACGCAATAAAAAATAAAGAAAGTTCAATAAAAATTTATTATGATTATGCAGGAATTGAACATTGGGCAACTGGATCTTGGAATAGAAACAAAATATTCACTAAATCATATCATGATTTTATGAGTAAAAGTATGAAAAAAATTTCAATTTCATTCAAAAAAGTTTTAGCTCATTCAGGAGATACTTACAACGAGATGGCAGATCAACTTGCAAAAGAGGCATTAAAATGAAGGAGGGAGACAGTCACAAAATACTAAAATTAATTATGGAAAAAACAAAAGATTTTGATTTTGAGTGGAGGCTTGAAGGGAGTGCTAATTTATTTGTTCAAGGAATGCTTGTTTCAGTCAGGGATTTAGATATAACTTCAACTAAAAATGGTATTAAAATTTTTGAAAATGTATTATCTGAATATTCTCCAAATTGTCTTTACAATCAAGAAAAAAAGTTTCATTCATTAGTGTGTTTTATTGACGGTTTTGAAGTTGAAGTAAATGCGTATGATAAAACTGAATTAAATATGTTTGACAAGATAAAAAAGAATTCTTGGAAAGATTTAGTAATTCCAATTTTGCCATTAAAATCTGCTAAATTATTCTACAGTATGATTAATAGAACTGAAAAAGTAGAACTTATTGAAGATCATTTACTAAAATTAAGACAAAACTTGTGATATTTATGATATTAAAAATTATTGAAGGTCTAAAAGAAGCAACTTGGACGATATACACGATGTGTTCTAATATTTCTTTAAATCAAAAACTAGCTCAAGTTAGTACGCCAAAAAATAATGTAATTAAATCAAACAAAATTAAAACAAAATTAAAAAAAGATAATCTATCAATTGTTTCTTGGAATTTATTTCGTAATTATGATAAAAAAAATATTTCAAAGTCGTTTAGAACAATAATTAAAAAGTATGATCCTGATATTATTCTTACTCAAGAAGATACTAAACAAAAGTATTTCTTTTATAAATCATTTAATCATTTTTTTGCACCGTTTCATCAGATTAGAAAAAAGTTTCAAAATAAAAAACTATACAATTATTCTGTTTCTGGGCAAAGAATATTTTCAAAGTATTCTTTTTCAAAAACAAGTGTGTTTGAACTACCTTATACTACTAGATATGTAATTCCAAATCATGTTCTTCAAAGAATTGTAGTTTATGCTCAAATAAAAATTAATCAAAAATCAATTGGAATTTATAATATTCATTTAGAAAATGCTTGTGGCTCAAATGGTCGGGCAAGTCAAATGAAAGAAATTCTTAAAATAATTAATAAGAACAAAGATCAAATAATATTTCTTGGAGGTGACTTTAATACTTGGTTAGGATCATTTGAAGAATGCACTAAATTACTTAAACAAAATAATTTCAAGGACGTTCTAAAACCCCAATTAATCCCTGGGCTTGATCGGTTTTTCACTAAAAATTGTAAAGGAGCCAGTATTCGCCTTCGTTTTCCTGGTTCGGACCATAAACCCATATATTGTAAGATCCATTTTTAAATGAATTCAGATACCTTTTTAAATGATGATGGATTATTTAGGGGTATGGTTGATCTTAGGAAGGTAGTTATAATATTTGTAATTGCAGTATTATATGCAATTTTTGTTAATAGTCTAATTGAGGCGGTATATCCTAATCCTAGATATGATTCGTTTTGTGGCTATGAAAAACCAAGATCAATGCCAGTTTCAATTGAGTGTACTCAAATTGATACTCCTGATTGTGGGTTTGATAGTTCAATCAAATATTCTTATGATTCTAATGGGTGTCCAACATCTGCTGAATGTAATTTTTGTCAAAGAGATCATGATGCTGCACAAAAAATGCATAATTTGGTTGTATTTATTGTTTCATCAATTTTTGGTTTAATTGCAATTGCAGTGGGACTTTATCTTCCAATAAAAAATAATGATCTTAATGAATGGATTGCAACAGGTTTTATGCTTGGTGGATTATTTACTTTATTTTTTGGAACTGCAATTTTTTATGAAGACATGGCGCGATTTCTTCGGCCAGTCGTTATTTTATTTGAATTAGTATTGGTTATTTATTTAGCGTATAAAAAATTAAAAAAGTGATTATATGAGAACAAATTATACTGTTTTGGTAGTGGATGATAATTTTAGTAGTTCCAAATTTTCTGTAGCAATTATTGGTGCTCAACGTACTTTAAGAAGAACAGGTCATTTATGGACTTATGCTAATTGCGTTCAAGATGAGGCAGTTAATAAAGTTGATTTACTAAGTGCAGACGCAGTTATTATTGATAATGATTACGGCCATGGTATGGTTACAGTAAACAGATTATTAAGAGATGAGACTTTACCTATTGCTTATGTTTCTGCGTATGATTTAGAAGGTTTACGACTTCAAGAAGAAAGATTACCTCGCGCGCTACATAGATCAACGCCTGAAGATCTTGTTGAGAAGGGTGTTGTTATTATAAGAAAAAATTTGGGTTCGCCTAGATCAATAGATTCTTTGGTGGAGGATATTACTCATTTTTTAGTTGGTATTTCTTCAAAACCTGATTATAGAACTCTGCCTGTTGCGGTAGGAATGGGGGATCTGCGTTATAGTGCGTAAGTAAATTTTCTTAATCAATTTTTTTATAATATTTTTTTTCTATATGTTTTTCAAGTTTTATTTTTTTCAAGTATGCCCATTACATTCCCTTCAGTATCTTTAAAATAAGCGATAAATCCTATTTTGTCAATTGTCATTTTTGGAGTGATGATTTCTCCTCCTTTAAGTTCAATTTTTTTTAAAAATTCATCAATGGATATTACTTCAATTGTGTTTATTGGGTGTTTTCCAATTCCTTGTTTGCGACTCATTAGTCCTCCTGACAAACAATCTTTACCTTGTCCCATTTTGATACACCAGTATTCTACTGATCCTTCCCATTTGTTTATTTTCCAATCAAATACTTGTTCATAAAATGATTTTGCACGTTCCATATTATCTGCGGGAATTTCAAAATGTGTAATTTTATTCATGATTAACACCTCAATATATTCATAATATCATCTCAATAACTTAATAGGATTATTTCTCAAAATTAAACATATAAAACTTGGTTCTATTAGTTATAAGGAAATTATGTTTTTAACAAATAATTAACAAATAAATATCTTCAAAACCTCAACTAAAACTATTCTACCTTCAATTTTTGGTGATGTTTTATAAACTAAATTTTGGTCTTTTGAACCTATGTTAACTGGTATGTTATTATCCAGTGCAGTAAAGTTTAAAAGACTCGTTAGAATTAACATACTAAAATGACTGAAATTAAGAAAAAAAATCCATTCAACGCAATTTTCATTCTTTTAATAATAATGTTTTTTTTATCCATATCAACGATTGTTGGTTTGATTACTGATTATTACTGGTTTGATAATCTGGGTTTCGCACAGATATTTTTGATTTCATTAAAAACTAAACTTGGATTATTTTTTGCAGCAACATTTATTGCATTCACATTTTTTACATTAAACTTTTGGGTTTCGTCAAAGTTTGCAGATGCAAAAAAGCAACTTATTAAATTCAAGTATAAACTTTTGATCGCTGCAGGATTATCTTTAGTTGGTGGATTTATAGCATCCGCAAATTGGTTTGTGGTTCTTCAGTATTTTAATCAGTTTGTGTTTAATATTCCTGATCCTATTTTTCTAAAGGATGTTTCATTTTATGTTTTCTCACTTCCATTTTTTACTTTCGTTTGGAAATTTGTAATTGTTCTTGTAGCAATGGCGTTTGTATTTGTTTTATTAGATTATATGCAATTATTTATTGCAGGGTTTAAAACAAAAACAGCACCTCCTCCAGGACAAATTCCTAATTATAATTTTGATTTCAAAACTTTTTTATCTCATTTCAAAAGTCATGCATTAGGACATCTAACTGTGCTACTTTCTTTGTTTTTTTTACTTTTAGCGTTTAGACATTATATTGATCAATTTTCAATTATGTTTTCAGAAGCAGGAATTGTAGTTGGTGCAGGTTACACTGATGTTATCGCATTCCTTCCAATTGTGAAGTTTGCAATGTTTTTAGCAATTCTTGTAGCAGTTGTTTTATTTGTGTGGATGTTTATTGCAAAAAAGGCCTCATTCAAAAAGAAACATTTTGCACTATCTATAATTATTTTGTATGTGTTATTTATTTTTGTTGTTCCGTCAGTTATTCCTGCATTAATTCAGTCATTAAAAGTTTCACCTAATGAACTAAATTTAGAAAGGCCATATATTGATAACAATATTGAATTCACAAGAATTGCATATGGTTTAGATTCAGTGGAAGAAAATCATTTTGATGTTGAGCAAGGGTTAACGAGTGATATTTTAGATAATGAATCTGAGACTATTGATAATGTCCGTATTCTTGATTGGAGACCTTTAACTCAAACATATAAACAAACGCAAGAGATTAGATTGTATTATGACTTAGCTGAAGTTGATATTGATCGTTATACTATTGATGGTAAGTATACGCAAGTAATGCTTGCTCCAAGAGAATTAAATCAGAATCAAATTGCATCTAATGCAAAGACTTGGATTAATACTCATTTAGTTTACACTCATGGTTTTGGTTTAGTTATGAGTCCAGTAAATAAAGTCACATCTCAAGGCTTGCCTGATTATTATGTTAAGGATGTTCCTCCAGACAATATTGTGGGAGAGCCAAGTTTGAACATAGTTAATCCTAGAATTTATTATGGTGAACAAAAAGGAAATTTCGTATTAGTTAATACTAAAACTGAAGAATTTGATTATCCTCAAGGAAACTCTAACCAGTATCTTAAGTATAATGGTCTGGGAGGAGTTAAACTTGATACTGCTTGGAAAAAGATTTTGATGAGTATTCGTTTTGTTGATTTGAAAATACTACTTTCATCAGATTTAACTCCTGAGAGCAGAGTTATGTTTGATCGACATATTCAACAAAGAATTGCTAAAATTACTCCATTTATTCATCTAGATTCAGATCCTTATATGGTTATTGATGATGGTAGGTTAGTGTGGATTCAAGATGCATACACGACCACTGGTAATTTTCCATATTCTGCAAAAGTTAATGGTATAAATTATATTAGAAATTCTGTTAAGATTGTTGTTGATGCATTTAATGGAGGCGTAACTTATTATGTTATTGATCCATCTGATCCTATGATTCAAACATACAATAGAATTTTTCCGAATCAGTTCAAATCATTTGATCAGTTTCCTGAATCTTTGAAAGCTCACTTAAGATATCCTGTGGATTTATTTAAGATTCAGTCTTTTATTTATGGAGATTATCATATGGAAGAAGCAACAGTTTTCTATAATAAAGAAGATGCTTGGCAAATTCCTAGTGAGATTTATGGTGTAGGACAAAAAGTTCCTGTTGAGCCGTATTATGTTATTATGAAATTACCTGGTGAAATTGACGAAGAATTTATGTTGATGACTTCGTTTACTCCAATCAAAAAAGATAATATGATTGCTTGGATGGCTGCAAGATCTGATGGTGATCAGTATGGTAAATTAGTTGTGTATAAATTTCCAAAAGATAAACTTGTTTTTGGACCTTTACAAGTTGAGGCAAAGATTGATCAAGATTCTGAGATTTCTCAGCAACTTACATTATGGTCTCAACAAGGGTCAAGAGTTACAAGGGGAAATTTACTAATAATCCCAATTAAAAATAGTATTCTTTATGTGGAGCCATTATATATTCAAGCAGAAACAGGTCAACTTCCAGAACTTAAACGGGTTATAGTATCAGACGGTGAGCGTGTTGTAATGGAAGTTAATTTCGGTGAAGCATTAGCTGCATTATTTGGTGCGTCTAGAAAAGATGCTGCGATACTAAAAAGTCAATTTGAACAAGACAATAATTTGACTGGAACAAATCCGGAACTTATTGTACAAGCAAATGTGTATTATGAAAAAGTATTAGAATCAATGAATGATCAAAACTGGTCAGCGATTGGTGAAAACTTTGAAAAGCTTGGTGATGTTCTAAACGCTTTAGAAGAATAATTTATTTTTTTTTGTTTTATTTTTTTTATTTATTTTTTTATAATTTTTTTATTGACTTATGTTTGGAGCGCACAAAATTATGCTTGTTTTCTATTTATTAAATTATTAATTGTTGAGAACTAGAAAAATGGATGAATTAAAAATTGGCATGTATAAACATTTCAAAGGTGGATTAGTTAGAGTTATTCAAATTGCAACTCATAGTGAAACTCTTGAAAAGTTTGTAGTGTATGAAGCCTGTTACGAGTGTAGAACATATGGTCTCGGTTCAATTTGGGTAAGACCTTTAAGTATGTTTAAAGAAAGTGTTGAAGTGAAAGGTAAGTTAGTTCCTCGTTTTGAATTTGTGAACTGATTTTTTTAAAAAAAGAAAAAAATATTTTGTAAACTTATTCTAGCTCATGAATGCTTCTTTTAGATTTTGTTTAGCTTCTCCACATGCAGCCATACCTTGCATTTTATGTTTCCATTTTTTATTGACTGCATCGACTGTTGCTTGAGCAATTTTATCCATTCTTTCTCCATTGTTTGTTTCGAATAATTTTTTCATTTTATCTTTAAGTAGATCAGACCAAGCCTGCTCTGCAAGACTCATCATTTTATCAGTCATTTCACACCCTGAACTTGTGCATTGTTTTGGTGCGCAACTTTTGGTTGAGCATTCGTTTTGTTTTTCATTACAATTTTCCATTTTTATTTTCCTCCTAACATGATCTCGTAAAAATATTTAATTTAGAACTCTAATTAAATTAATTCATACAAATCATTTTTTTTTCTAGAAATCAATATTAATTCATTCAATTGATAACCATTACTTTTTTAGAAAGATATATTGGTTGCGGTTTGAAATATCGGTTTATTTTTGATTTTAGCTTTAAACAAAATGATATGATCCAAAAAAGCATAATTAGAGCTTGCATTGTCAGAAATGTTATGATCAAAAATATTGCAGTTAGAAATATCAGATTAATAATTTATTTTTTGTATAATTCTTTTGGAACAGTTAATTTTTCAAAATCATCAACATCTTTTCTAGAATTTAGTGGTTTCCAAAAGCCTGCATGTTTAAATATTTTTAATTTAATTTTTGGATAGACATCGTATTCCATGCTTCCTTCATCAGGAATTTTTTTTAACATTTCTTTTCGGTCTAAAATTACCCATCCGCAACTCACCCAATCTTTAAGAATTGGTTTTTCTTCAAACTTTGCATAACCTCTAACTTCTTTTACCAACCCAAAGTGGGATCTTGGATGTGCAACACAAATTGAATTGTGTTTTATTTTGCGAAGTTTATTTATGTTAATGTTAGCTAAATCATCGCAATTCATAAGTAAAATAAAATCAGTGGTACAATATTTTAGTGCACGTTTTAATGCGCCACCAGTTCCGTGTGCAATTGTTCCTTTTGAAAAACTAATTTTGGCAGTTTTATATTTTGAATTAATATGTCGAATTATTTCTTTTGTTCTATGGCCTAGTGCTAAAACAATATTATCTACATTATTTTTTAAAAGATAATCAAGTTGCCAATCAAGTATTGCTTTTCCTTTAGCTCTCACTAGAGGTTTTGGATACTTATCAGTCATCCGTGTTCCTTTTCCGCCAGCAAGTATTACAACGTCCATAAAATTGCTATTTATGATCCTTCATTTATAAATTAAACTGCTGATGTGTTAATTTTTTACTAATTTGATTTGAATACATCTGTAATTGCTCATTGGACACAGGACATGGCGGGGTAAGCTATTTAAATCACCTAGGGGGAATAAAGCTCAATGAAAGAATCAGTAATTGAGTATAAATCAGAACCAGATACTCGGGAGAAGGTAGATGGAATTTTAAACTCAGTAGTTCGAAATTGGTTTTTTAAAAAATTCAAAGATTTTTCGCTACCGCAAAAATATGGTGTTTACGAGATTCACACAAGACAAAATGTGTTAGTGAGCGCGCCTACTGGAGCTACAAAAACATTAACTGGATTTTTATCAATTCTTAATGAGTTAGTTGATAGTTCGCAAAAGGGAATTTTAGAAGACAAAGTATATTGTGTTTATGTATCTCCGCTAAAAGCACTTTCAAGAGATATTCAAGTAAACCTTGTTGAGCCGTTACAAGAAATGGAAGAAATTAACGGGTCTAAATTAGGAATTAGGGTTAATGTTAGAACTGGTGATACATCACCTTATGATAGATCAAAGATGTTAAAAAATCCTCCTCATATTTTGATTACAACACCTGAGTCTTTATCGATTTTACTAACGTCTCCTAAGTTTCGCGAAAAATTAAGCAAAGTTGAATGGTTTATTGTTGATGAGATCCATTCGCTTGCGGAGAACAAACGAGGAGTACATTTGGGTCTTACAATGGAGATGTTGCAAAGATTGTCTCCTGGTATGTGCAGGATTGGTTTGAGTGCAACTGTGGCGCCATTAGATTCTATTGCACATTATCTTGTGGGGATGAATAGGACTTGTAAAATTATTGATGTTCAGTTTATCAAAGAGCTTGATTTAAAAGTTATTTCTCCCCTTCCCAATTTAGTTGATGTGGATGCGAATAAGTTAATAAAAAAAACACATGAATTAGTTGATGAATTAATTCAAAGTCATAAGACAACTTTGATTTTTACTAATACTCGGGCAGGTACTGAAAGTTTAGTTCATCATTTAAAAGAAAAATTTCCCGAAAATTATACTGATTATTTGGTTGATGATTCTGATAAAGAACCAGAAAAAGAACCAGAAAAAGAACCAGAAAAAAAACCAGAAAAAGAACCAGAAGAAAAATTAATAGAAACTAAAAACGAAAAAGAACAAACAAAAGAATTAGAAACAGAACAAGAACACGAAATTACGACCAAAGACGAATCAGAAGAAATAACTGAAGAACTAGAAACAGACATTTCAACTAAAGGCACAATAGGTGCGCATCATGGAAGTTTAAGTAAAAAACACAGGTATGCAATTGAAACTAAATTACGAGAGGGAAAACTAAAATGTGTTGTGTGTTCGACGAGTTTAGAATTGGGGATTGATATTGGTTATGTTGATTTAGTAATTTTAATGGGAAGTCCAAAATCTGTTGCGAGGGCACTTCAACGAGTTGGACGAAGCGGACATCAGTTGCATTCAATAACTAAGGGAAGAATAATAGTTACTGACAGAGATTCATTAGTAGAGTGCAGTGCGCTTTTAAAAAATGCAGTTGAAAAAAAGATTGACAAAATTCACATTCCAAAAAATTCATTAGATGTTTTAGCTCAACAAATATTTGGAATTTGCATTAATGAAAAAATTGCAAAAAAAGATTTATTTGAAATGATTAAAACAACGTATTGTTTTAAAAATTTAAGTGAGCTTGATTTTAATTCTGTAATAAATTATTTGACTGGAGAATATACTTCTTTAGAAGACCGACATGTATATGCAAAGTTGTGGTATGATAAAGAAACGGGGATGCTTGGTCGTAGAGGTAAGATGGCTAGAATTACTTACATGACTAACATAGGAACTATACCTGATCAAAGTGGTATAAGTGTTAAAGTTGGAGAGTATAAAATTGGTACGATTGATGAAGCGTTTTTGGAGCGATTAAAACCGCGTGATGTATTTGTTTTAGGTGGTGGTTGTTATAGATTCAAATTTAGTAGAGGGATGGTAGCTCAAGTTGAGCAAGCGCCAGGTTCAAAACCAACAGTTCCTTCATGGTATTCTGATATGTTGCCTTTAAGTTTTGATCTTGCTTGTGATATTGGTAGATTAAGACGATTAGTTGAAGATAGATTTAGAAAAAAAGAATCCAAAAAAGAGATAATAAATTTTCTTAACAAATATTTATATGTTGATGACAATAGTGCGAGTAGTATCCATGAATATTTCAGACAACAATATGATTATGGTTTGATTCCAACGGATAAACGAATTGTGATTGAACAATATGAAGCAGAAGGAAAAAAATATGCAATTTTTCATGCGATGTTTGGGAGGCGCGTTAATGATTGTTTATCCAGGGCAGTGGCATATGCGATTGCTAAAACTCAAAAAATAGATGTAGAAATTGGTATTAATGATAATGGTTTTTATGTTGCATCAACAAAAAGAATGCAACCTTTAAGGGCAATTAACTTAGTAGAATCAAAAAGATTAAGAGAACTTATGGATTCTGCAATTGAAAAAACTCAAGTTCTAAGTCGAAGATTTAGGCATTGTGCTGGAAGAAGTTTAATGATATTGAGGATGTATAAGGGCATAAAAAAGAGAGTTGGAAGACAACAAGTAAGTAGTATGATTTTAATGTCTGCAGTAAAAAGAATTTCAAAAGATTTTCCAATACTTAAAGAATCGAGAAGAGAAGTTTTAGAAGATGTAATGGATATTGGTAATGCACAATTAATAATTGAAAAATTAGAACAAAAAAAAATAACTGCAGAAGTTATTAATACAAAAATTCCAAGTCCCTTTGCATTTAATTTGATTGTGCAAGGATATGCTGATATTCTTAAAATGGAAGATCGTATTGAGTTTTTAAAAAGAATGCACACGTTAGTTATTGCTAGCATTTCATTAGAAAAGGGAAAGAAAAAAGAGTTGTTTGAATTAGAAAAACCACAACCTATAGATTATGATGATTATTGGGATGCGAATTCTGAAAAATCTAATTAAAATCTAAATAAAAATATAAATTAAAATGCGATAATTGATAAAACCTCTAAACTCTTGATAATATACAAAATAAAAGACAAAAAAATTGGATTTAAGACAAAAAAATCTCACTAAAAAACTATTCATTTATTAACACTATAAAGAAATCGAAAAATTATATAAAAAATTTTATAAATGATTGACTTAAGAGAAATACACATACTCATAAATTTTTATAAAAATCACCTTGAGTGAACACATAGGGGGTGTCCATCATGGAACATGAGGCAAAAAGGGTTGAGATCTGGTATGAAGAGGAAGAAGAAGAATATTTTGAATACGGTGAAGTTGTAGAAGACGAAGCTCAAGTAGATGACTTTGGAGATGACTACAATGAAGAAGAGCGAGATGTGGACTACATGAAAGACGATAACTCATCAGAAGACGAAGAAGAAGAGTGGTGTGATGAAGAGGAAGACTCTGAAGAGGAAGAAGAAGAGTAAAAATTATTAAATAATTTTATTTTATTCATTTTTATTATCTATTTTAATGCGTTTTTCATCCAAATTTAAATTAATTATGTCTTTTTATTTTTTTTATGATTTTTGATCTATATTCTATAATTTATGATAAAGTATTTATACTATTTAAAAATATAATTAAACTAAATGCTTGTGCAACAAATAAAAGAGGTTTTAGATAGGTTAGAAAAAACATATGGTAATTGTATTACTAATGGTATTGATCTCAGTTCTATTAATACAAGCAAAACAATGTATGATTTTAAAGAAAAAAAGAAACAATATTATTTGGATAAAATTTCTCAAGATTTACAAATGCTTCAAAGTACTGGATTAAAACTTAGTTCTCTTAATCAATTTGAAATAAAAACTGAATTAAAAATTAATCAATTTCTTGGTTTAATTAAGGAATTAGATTTATGTAAAAAAGATTGTGTTGTTGCAATAGAAAAAGTAAGTTCAATAAAAAAATTAGTTTTAGAATTAAATATTTCTGAAAAGCCAAAAGTTTTAGCAACAAAAGATTATCCAATTTATGATCCTAATCTTCCTTTGGATGTATTGCCTGATTTGAACGCAGATATTAATGAAATAAAAAAATGTTTTGGGAGTGAATGTTTTAGAAGTTGTGTAATTCTTTGTGGGAGAGTTTTAGAAATTGGTCTTCACAAAAAATATTATGACGCAACAGGATTTGATATTTTAGAAAAAAATCCCGGAATTGGTCTTGGAAATTTAGTTGCTCGTTTGAGAGAAAAACAAGTAGAACTTGATCCTGGAATAACTCAGCAAATTCATTTAGTTAATCAAGTAAGAATATTTTCTGTACATAAGAAAAAAGAAGTATTTAAGCCGACAAAAGAGCAAACATATGCAATCATCCTTTACACGTTTGAAATTTTAAAAAAATTATTTATTTAACTATCAGTTCAAGTTAATATATTAAGTTAAATTTATATTTGAATGAATATTGTGATTAAATTATTATCTTATTTAGATCTTAAAAAAGAGGTGTTAAATGTTTACTAATGCAGATTTTGACGCAATTGTCGCATCAGGATTACCACAAGTAATTTTACCTATGTTAATTATTTTCACAGTAGTTTACTTAGTTATGTTTAATTCAAAAATTGTGGGTGATCAAAAATCAACTAAAGTTGTTGTTGCATTAGTTATGTCATTAACATTTGGAGTGCCTCATATTTTAGGAGTTTATCCTGCAGACTTCAACCCAGTTCTTATAGTTAATAATATTGTGGGGGGATTTGCATTATTTATATTTGGAATTTTAATTGCAGTTTTGGTTTTATCTTTTGTAGTTAGAGATCCAAAAACATTATTGAAAGGTGCGAATTATATTTTTTTCATACCTATAATACTTTTACTTTGGGTTGGAAACGCATATCCTCAAATTTTTGGATTTGTGTTAACAATAACAATTTTAATTGGTATAATCGCTTTGATGATGGGCCAGACTGATCAAATGGGTATGTGGTTGACTATTGTTATAATCTCTTTAATAATAATTCATTCCGCATTTGGTTGGCCTGCAAAGCTACCTTTCTTTTTGAATTTTTTAGAAGATGATGTTTTTCAAGCAATAACAATTGTGATATTGAGCATTATGTTGATTATGAGTTTCATATTCAAAGAACCTGCCGCACAGACTAATTAACCGATTGTTGAATTAATGGTTGTCAAATTAGATTTTCTAAAATTTATAAAGAACATTTTATATAGTAATAACGCCATAAATACGGATAATACCTTAGTTGGGGGACTAATGGTGAATTTCAAACTCTGTGAGAATTTTTTTTAAACTAAATTCTCAAGGAAGAATTGGAATTAATTTGTAAATAATTCAAAGCCCTCAGTTCAAAAATGGAAGAACTCCTAGAAGAATTGAAACGAGAAGCTGAAGAACTTAGATTACGAATATATCTAGAGAAATACGGTGAAGTATCAAAACTTGAGAAAAACCGAAAACTCATTAATAACAACTGACTACGATGTTCTTAGCACTGATTTTCTAAGTAGCTTAAGCTATAAGATTAGTTTAAGAAAGTTATGAGTTTAGTTACAATCTACAATTATTTTGTTTAATGAATATAATTAGGTGAAGTTAATTGAGCTGCTTTTCGAACATCATTAAACGCTTGTGCTTGAAATACTTGTGCTACGAGATCAACATATTGTCTAACTGCTAATGGTGGGACTATGGTTCTTTCTTGAGCTCTTAACATTGCTAAATTTTGATCTAGAATAACTCTCAAATTAATGTAATCTGTACTGATACATTCAGGGGAAGTGCGGTCCATAAACATATCAACTCTTCCAATGGCAGCTTCTAAACCTGCGGGAGTAGTTACCTTGTCCGCAGAAACAAGATCAAGTCCTGATAGTGCTAATTGTCTTTTATGATCTTTTAAATCTTCAGGCAATAAATAAGGGTATAAATTAATTCTCAACATTTTTTTCCTCCGCAAAATATTATTCTCAACACATTTTAATGTAAAATTTAGAATCAGGGTAACTATTTATTAAGTTTACTATTTGGGAGTATTACTTACTCTGTGAAGCGTTTTCTCATAAATGGGATCCCCCAATAAGCCATGATTGCAATAAAAATTATGATCATCCAAAAGCCCATTGTGGTAATGTTGCCTGTATAAAATAATATGAATGTTATTACTATGATGACGATCAAAATAATTGCTAGAATTTTGATGAGTTGAGATGAATTGAATTTCATTTAGTGTAGTTCCTCTATTGTTCAAAATATTATTAAATTATTATGCCTATTTTATCTTAAGTTATCTTGATATTTCAATTAAATAAATTATTTATATAATTAACCTAAATATTTATTGAAAATTTATATAGTACTGCGTGTTGGTTATTTTAAAATGGAATTTACTCAAACAAAAACAATCAAAGAAGCACAGCAAGTTGTAAAAGACTTCGCTCAAAGAAACGGTTGGAAGGATTCTCCAAACATTGACAAATTCGATCACGTGCATGAAGAATTATTGGAAATGTCCAGATATTTAAGGTACAAAAACGAAGAAGACAGAGTAAAAATTATTCAAGAAAAAAAAGAAATTTTCATTGATGGTATTGGGGATGTATTTTTTGCGATTTGTAGATTGGCAAATCAATTAGATGTTGATATTGAAGATTCATTTAATATGGTTAAAAAAGAAATATTTGAAAAGTATGATCAAAAAGAAGAAACTAAATTGATAAGAGACTAAAAAGTTTGTTTGTGGTTGTGTATAGAGTTAACTGAGACTGTTAAAAATTTGTATTATAATATGTTCAATCCAAAATTTGCAATAATTTCTGCAGTAACTAATGGTACAATTGCAGTTGCAGTAAATTGCGAACATGGAAGTCTTGAAATGCTTGCTGCAGGTGGAACGCAAGCATTGGCAAGTTTTATGTCAACAGGAGTTACTGCGAGGATAGTTCAACATTTTTCTCCAATTAAAAATAAGTTCACATCATATTTTTTTGGAAGTTTGATTCCTGCCTTAGCTACATTTGCGATAAGTTATGGGAGTCACACTCTTAATGGAACTCCTGAATTATTGGAATCATGCATTGCGCCAGTAACAATCAGTTATACGACGAGCTATGTAACCAATTTTATTACTAGGAGAGGTTATTTATTGCCTGGAAATTATCCTTCAAAAGATTAATTTTTTCTCAAATAATCGAACTTACGAGCAGTTAACTTTTATAGATTTTGGCAAAAATTGCTATTGCGAAATTTATTATTGCAGTAAGTAAAAATGCGAGAATTGATTGTATTAAAAAATATTTTTCTGCAAAAACATATGCTCCAAGATTTGCTATTGCAAAAAAAGTCCAAGCAAGTGAGCTTACTCCATCTGCTTTTTTGTATTTAATAATTTTGTATAGTTGTATTCCTGCAGCTACTGGTAATATTATTGCTGGAAGCCAGCCTGCAATTGTTGCAATCATAGTCTTGATTAAAAATTTGGTTGTTTATATTTGTTTTCTATGTTTTTTTTATATTCAACACACTTGCGACTAAATTAGTAATTTCTATAATTTCTATAAATAACTTTAATATTCTAGTGATTATTTACTACTACTAAATGATTATTGGTGGTGATGTGTGTGGTTTATGAAACTAAGTGCGGTGTTGAACCAATAAAAATGATTCTGCAAACTTCAGTTTTTGGTGCGGGGATTAAATATTGTTCATTGATTGTGGGGATTAACGAGGTTGCTTCTGAAACATCTAGCTTGGGTGTTTTGGCATTAACTGGTGCAGGGTATATTTTAGGTGAGGTGGCAACAACACTTTCTCGAAGTATTGGTCGTGAAGCTCAAACAAATATGGTTCTTGAAAAATTAAGTGATTTAGAAAAAAAATTATAATCAAATTAAACAAAGGTGAGATATATGTATAGAGGAAGAAAAATATTAACGGCAATTTTAATTGGAGCTGCAGCTCTAGCGTCAAGTTGTCAAAAAGCGCCTGAAGCTAAACAAACTCCGAAGCCCGAACCTGCTAGGAAACAAACTTGGTCAATTGGGGATTATGTTGGTGAGGCAATAGGTGTGCAAAAACTTCAATTAGATAATTTTGAAGTATCAACAAAAGGTGTGACGTACAAAAAACCCCTTGAAGCATGTGGTGCGCAATTAGCTTTAACATATCATTTTCAAGAAAAGAATATTTCTGGTGAATTAAGAAATAAATCGGAAAGCGAATGTTTGCCAGTATATTTTGAGATGGTAAATGGCGAACTTAAACCTGATTTTAAGAAAACATTAGATGGTGCGATGGATATGCCTTGGGAAAAAGCAGTGGCTTGTTCTGATATTGGTCTTGCAGTATATGACTCTCCTGACGAGTGTTTTGCTCAAGTAGACAAAACATATCAAGAATTAAAACAAGTTGTTCAGAAAGCTCAAGCAATGCAAGAAAGTGGTATTGGTTCAATATTGCTTGGTTTGTGAAATGGTGAATAAAACATGACTAAAGACACAATAGACTTGTTATTGGATGAAGTAAAAACATTTGATCCAACGAAATTTTCCAGTTGTAGGGTTCATTATGATGGCATTGTTGGGAAGGGCAGAGACTGGGAGCATAAATCAGTGGGGAGTTTATTTGAATATGAAATTACTCCTCAGCAAGCAAATTTACTTTCAAAACTTAATGGAGTATATGGTGGGTGGAAATTATCTGTCCAAGAACAATCGGTGCTAGAAGGGATTCCTCAAGAATTAGTTGGGCGATGGAGGGATCAAACGCATGTAACTATGTCTTCTCAATTTGCACTGTATGATTTACTTAATTAACTCTTTTTCGAGCCTTTTTAGGCTTTATTTCTTTTTTTTACTGCACTAATTCGATAAATTTATAAATATCTTATAAATTTTCAGACTCATGGCAAATAAGACAAGAGGAATCAACGCGGCTACAAAGCTAATAAAGCGACGTGATACGCAGAGATGGAAGGATAAATGGTACGTTAGACGCGTTAAACAATTAAAGGCGAAGTCTGATCCATTACAAGGGGCATCCCAAGCTAAAGGGATCGTTTTAGAAAAAGTTCAATTAGAAGCAAAACAACCAAACTCAGCAATGCGTAAGTGTGTTAGAGTCCAGTTAATCAAAAACGCTCGTCAAATCACAGCTTTCTTGCCAGGAGATGGCGCAACCAAACTAGTAGATGAACATGATGAAGTTGTTATCGAATGTATTGGTGGTAACATGGGTCGTTCCAAAGGGGACATTCCTGGAGTTAGATGGAAAGTAGTAAAAGTTAATGATCAAAGTTTAAACGCTTTATTAAAAGGAAAGCTTGAGAAAGCACGTAAATAAAAATGGCAGAAGAAATTTTAGCATTCAATCGTTGGAGTACACAAGGAATTGTTATTGAAGATGAAGGTTTAAAGAGATACCTTTGTATTGAACCAAGAATTGTTCCACGAACTGGGGGCAAAGCTGCTAAGTTTAGATTCCACAAATCAAATGTGTTTATTATTGAAAGATTAATGAATCGATTAATGGTTCCAGGTCACAGAGGTAAAAAACACAGAATTTCTTCATACAAACTAAGTGGAAAAGGCGAGACTGCTTTTAACATAATGGTTAAAACTCTTGAAATTATTGAAGAAAAAACTAAAAAAAATCCTATTGAAGTTGTTGTAAAAGCAATTGAACATGCAGCTCCTCGTGAAGAAATCATAACAATTGAGTATGGTGGAGCTAAATATCCAAAAGCTGTTGAATGTGCACCTCAAAGAAGGATTGATCAAGCTATCAAATTAATGACTCAAGGTGCTTACCAAAAAGCATTCAATACTAAAAGATCTATTGAAAGTACATTATCTCAAGAACTTTTAGATGCATTTGAATTAAAACCTGGAAGTTCAGCAGTTTCTAAAAAGTTAGAATTAGAACGTCAAGCAGACAGTTCAAGATAGATATAATCTTAAAACTTTTTTTTTATTCTAATATTATTTTTCTTAATTTTATATGATTCAATTAACTAAGTTATTTTTACTTTCGAGTAACTAAAAACATATAAATTGTCTGTCTTTTCTTATTCTTATTTATTTTAATGGGTGATTTAATATGGGAAAAATTATGGCTTATTTAGCAAGTTATGTTTCTGCAAGTCTTGGTGCGGGCACTGGTGCTTATGGTTTGGCTTTTATGGTTGATTATGCTGCAACAAAAACTGCTATTTTACAAGAGAAACTATCAAGAGCTCCTGAATTAACTGATTTGGTTATTAGGGAATCAGAAAAATTTGCAGAGGCTGCAAGCAAACTGGACTATCAATATGGTGTGGCTTACTTAGTTATGTCTGGTTTTTTGTTTGCATCTGCTGCAGTAAGTATAAATAGTGCATCTAATCATTCAGAAAAAGTTAAAAAAATTGATAGTTTACCGCATTCTTAAATAAACTTTTTTTTCTTAATTTAATATTTTTTTTCTTATTTTTCTGCGATTTTCCAAAGTGTATCGAAGTATTGTTTAAAACTAGTTTTAACTTCTTTACTTGTAATTCTTATTGCGAGTGGTTCTTTTGTAAGTATTATTATGCATGCAGTATTTTTGTAAAGCATAATTTCTGCAGGTGTTGATTGTTGTAAGAATTTTATTTTGTAGTTTTTTGATTTCAGAAAATAATTAATTCGGTCTGTTCTTTGTTTTATTTTTGCATTAAATATTATTTTAGTTTGTATTCCTTTTTGTTCTCGGAGTCTGGAATATTTAGTAAAAAATATATCTGCTTGTTGTTCATTCTCTCCGATACTTGCGCCAAAAACAAAGCATTCATCTTTATTATTGCATTCATCAAGTAGGTTTTGAAATATTGTTTTTAATCCATTCCATCCTTGAAAAACTTCGACATTGGTATTTTCAGTTTTCTCATTAAATTTTAATAGGAGTGAGGGTAAAAGTGAATTGACTAATTCTTTTTCTTTTTCTATTTCAGTTTGTTTATCTTGTAAAAAATTAAGAATGTGATTTGGGTTTGCAGGACTAAAGTGTGCAACTCCGTTTTTTTCTACTTTTGATATTATTCCTTTTTCTAATAGTCTGTTAGTTACATCATATATATTTGAAGGAGATATGCCTGATTTTTGTGCAAGTTTAGTTTTAGTGCATTCTCCTAATTCTATCAAAGCTTCGTAAACTTGTATTTCTCCTTTTGTAAGTCCTATTTTTTTGAGTTCTTGCAAGTCCATGATATTATTGTTGATCATTTTACTATTTAAATCTTTCTAAAGTCGTCTTGTAGGGGGACACTCTTTAATAAATAGTTAGTGAATACTACTTCATAATAACGAAAGCCAAACCTCTTGGCTTAAATTGAGGTGGAGAAAAAAATGAGTTTAGAAGAATTAACAAAAAACTTTTCTAAAACAAACAAAGAAATTATTGAGAACCGAGAAAACCCTTACATAAGGGCTAGGTTAAGAGATGTAAAAATTGAAAACTTAGTTTTAATTAGGGGAGCAATGAAAAAAAATCCTGAGAGCTTGTTAGAAAAAGCAAGAACTCAATATATTGTTGAATATCAAAGAACTATGGATAAAATAATTGCTGCAGAGCACGCAGGTCATTCAAGTGGATGGGATTATGGAAGTCTTATAAACTGTTTTGGTGCAGTTTTCTTAGCTCACGAAATAACAGGAGAGTTAGAATACGAAATTGAAACATTAAGGCCGATTGTCGAGCATGTTGAAAAAGAATATGGTAAGTATAATTGTAACAACGCAGAAAAAAAATATATTCATGAACTTTTTGGATTATAAATTATTTTTTTTAACTTTTTTATGTGACTAGACTATTGCAATCAACGACTTAATCTGTCCGCAATATTGCATACATCGTATTGAGTTGCTAATTGATATCCTGCATTTTTTACTTCTTCTTGAATTGCTGGATTACTCGAAACAAGAAATGATCTATCGTGTGGCAATCTGGGAAATATTTCTAAACACTTACCTGCTAATCCATCTAAAAAATAAACATCTGCAGGCATTATTTCATCAGGAATTTTTGGATAAATCTGTTCAGGATCAAATCCTCCTTTTTCCACCATTCCAAATTTTGCTCCTTCAAAAAATGATGCCAACATATAAATGTGAACTTCATGTTTTGGAACTAATTGGGAATACCTGTCGCATACATCCAAACTTCCATCTTCAAAAACAACAACTTTTGCCATAATCTTGGTTTGCCAGTATAATTTAAAAATGTTGTGTCTTATTAATTTGAGTTAAACATCTTCAAATCCTTTTAAACCCATCCTAAACCTTTAAATATCAGTATTTTTTTCAGTATGCTAATAATCAAAATTATATATTTGAGGTGTTATTTAAATGGCAAAAGGAATTAAGAATTATCTCAAAATCGAACTTGTATTGCTAGTTCTGATTGGTATCGTTGTTATTGTTAATCATTTTTATTTAGGGAATGTATCTGCAAAGTTAGATAATGCTCTAACTCCACTTAGTAGTTCAAGTGTGGCTGCTGCTGAAACATTAGAACTTGCACCTGGTGCAATTGAAGTTCAGTTCTATGTTATGAGTCAATGCCCATATGGAGTTCAAGTTGAAGATGCAATAAAACCTGTTCTTGATACATTAGGAAATAATGTTGATTTTAAATTAGATTTTATTGGTAATGGTGTTCCAGGAGCATTCCAATCTTTGCACGGTCAACCTGAAGTTGATGGTAATAAAGTTCAAATTTGTGCTGCAAAATATTTCCCTGGAAGTTACATGGAAATGGTTGCGTGTATGAATAAAAATATGAAAGCAATTCCTGGTAATTGGGAAGAATGTGCTGCTAGCGCAGGTTTAGATCTTAACACTGTTCGTACTTGTTATGAAGGTGGAGAAGGAGATGAACTTTTAGCAGAATCTTTTCAAAAAGCAAGTGCAGCTGGCGCTCGTGGAAGTCCAACAATTTTTGTTAATGGAGAACCATATAAAGGCGGTAGAACTGCTGAAGCATTCCAACAAGCAATTTGTGCAGAATTTAGTGATGCGCCTGAAGCTTGTGGTGAAGTAGTTGCTGCTGCAGCACCTGAACTTAAAGGTAGTTGTTAAGAATTTTTTATTACTTTTTTTCTTATTTTTTTTGTTAATTCTTTTTTTATTGAATTATACTCTTAGTAAGTTTAAACTCATTAAATTTTAAAAAAATTTGTGTATTCTAAGATAAATTTAAAAATAATAAAAATTTAGTGTTTTGTATGGTTATTGTAATAAGGAATGCTATCAAAACTGATTTGGATAAAGTTGGTGATTTTTGTGTTGGTATGTTGTTATATCATGAAAAATTTGATTCTGAATATAAGCCAAGCAAAACTGCAAAAGAAAAATACATTTCACATTTATCTGAGTCTTTAAGTGATAAAAAGAAAATTTTGCTTGTTGCAGAACTGGATAATAATCTTATTGGATTCGCATTTGCAAAAATTGATAAAAAACCTCCTGTATTGGATGTAGTAAATTATGGTGTAATATCTGATGTTTATGTTGATGAAAAATGTAGGGGTAAAGGTGTATCTCAACTATTAGTAAGTAAACTTTTTGATTGGTTTAAAACTAATGGGATCTCAGATATTGAAATAAGTGTGCATACGCAAAATTCTTTAGCAAATATTGTTTGGGAAAAATATGGTTTCAAACCTTACATGACTAAATTTAGATTAAAACTTTAATTATGTTCAATTGAATTCAGTTTTAGAAAATATTAAATTGTAATTCAGAGATATTATGGTAAAAAAATTAAGTATGTCAAAAAAAGATTCGTATGGTGTTTTAATTCCTGGTGGTTTATTGATTGGAATTGGCGTGGGATTATTAGTACATCAAGTTGCTGCAGGAACACTTATTGGACTGGGCGTTGGTTTTGTCGCATCTTATTTTGCAGCACAAAAGAAGTAAATAATTTAAAATTTACAGTTCTTTCTTAGTATGGTTAGTTTACTGTTGAGAAAATGTTTGATAAACTTTTTAATTTATCATTTTATGCATGTTAATTAATATTTAAAAGAAAAAATAAATAATTTTATGTCTAATTTCAATATCTATAATGATCAGATTTGAATGGACCATTAACGTTGATTCCCATATACGTTGCTTGTTCTTGACTCATTTTTGTTAGGGTAACACCTAATTTTTTTAGGTGTAATCTTGCAACTTCTTCATCAAGTTTTTTAGGAAGCATAAACACGCCTAATTCATATTTATTTTTCCAAAGTTCAATTTGCGCAAGTACTTGATTCGTAAATGAAGTACTCATAATAAAACTTGGATGGCCTGTAGCATTACCTAAATTAACAAGTCTACCTCTGGATAACACAATTATTGAATGTCCATCGGGGAATACGAATTTATCAACTTGAGGTTTAATATTTATTTCTTTTATTCCAGGATATGTCTCCAGTGCATCCATTTGAATTTCATTATCGAAATGTCCGATATTACAAACAATTGCTTGATCTTTCATTTTAGACATGTGATCTATATTTATGACCCATTTATTTCCTGTTGCAGTAACAAATATGTCTCCTCGTGAAACAACATCTTCTGCAAGTCTAACTTCAAATCCTTCCATTGCTGCTTGAAGAGCACATATAGGATCGATTTCAGTAATTATTACTTTAGCCCCAAATCCTTTCATACTTTGTGCACACCCTTTTCCAACATCACCATATCCAAAAATAACAACTGTTTTTCCAGCAACCATGACGTCAGTTCCTCTTTTTATTCCGTCAGCAAGACTTTCACGACAACCATATAAATTATCAAACTTACTTTTAGTTACTGAGTCATTAACATTTATTGCGGGAAATAGTAATTTGTTTTCTTCGAATAATTGATATAATCTATGAACTCCAGTAGTTGTTTCTTCAGATACTCCTTTAATTTCTTTTGATATAGGAGTCCAATATTCTTTATTTTCTTCATATTTTTCTTTTAATAATAATATTAATTCTGCATAATCTTCTCCTTGATCCGAATAATCTTTTTGAAGAATTGTAGAATCCGCTTCGACTTCAACACCTTTGTGAATTAACATTGTTGCATCACCACCATCATCCACAATTATTGTTGGGCCTTTCCCATCACCAAAATCTAATGCTTTTTTTGTGCACCACCAATATTCTTTTAGTGTTTCTCCTTTCCAGGCAAATACGGGAACTCCAGTGGTTGCAATAGCTGCTGCTGCATGATCTTGTGTAGAATAAATATTGCATGATGCCCATCTTACGTCTGCACCTAATACGACAAGTGTTTCAATAAGTACTGCAGTTTGAATGGTCATGTGTAAGCTACCCATTATTCGAGCACCTTTCAAGGGTTTTTCTTCGCCATATTTTTCTCTAAGTGCGATGAGTCCAGGCATTTCTACTTCTGCAATTTCTATTTCTTTTCTACCATAATCAGAAAGACTTAAATCTGCTACTTTGTAATTTTCAGTTTCATCCATTAATATCACCTTTTTTATTAGATATAATTATTTTAAAAAATTAAATTAATTTTTATAAAAAAGCAAAGTCTTTAAAGAAAAAGTGGGATTTTAAAAATGTTTCTTTATGAATGTAGAAATTGTCCTGTTTTAGTTATTTGAATACATTACGTATTTGAGTAATTTTGTTGGAGTCACATTAAATCAGGCATTGTAATTACTCTAGTCATTCTATATCTTCGCGTTGGAGGTGGAATATTTTCGGGTTTTATTAAATATCCATTACTATGACTGCGCCCTTCTTGTTTTAAATAATCTACAACTATGTCTCTTGCTAAAATTAGTCCTGCAAAAACTTCTTCAGGCAGTCCTTGTGGAATAAGTCCTGTTTCGGAGGGAGTCCAGCCAGTTGATCCATTTGCGACATAAATACATTCTTTGTCTTCTTTTTGATAAGTTCCAACAATAAATGGAATTCCTTTAATCGTTCTCCACTGAAGTTCTAATTTAACTTCAAAACCAACTAAATTTTCTAATTTTTTATCTTCTGCAATTTGGCCAATCAAGTATTTTGCATGTTGGCCATTATTTAATATAAATTGAATTGATCTTATTGGATTATCACCATATTGTGGAATTACTACTGGATCACTTACTTGTTCACCAACTCTTATTCTCATTTGTTTTTTTATTTCTGTTGCTTTCAAAGGATCTAAAGCTGAAGTGTATGTGTTGCAAAGATGATCTAAAATGTCTTGTTTGGGAATTGCCATATTTTGAATAGAGTTGAAGTAATTTTTAACGTTTAGTGTAAACATAGTTGTAAAAGAGCAAATACCTTTTTAAACATTAAATAATAACTAATTTGTATGTCATCAAAGAAATCAAAAATTGAACTTCTTTTACCTGCAGGTAATTGGGATACTTTGAAAGCTGCGGTTGTTAATGGTGCGGATGCAGTTTATTTGGGAGTTAAAGAATTTAATGCCAGAAGAAGAGCAAATAATTTTCCTATAGATGAATTAAACGAAGTAATAACTTATGCTCACGAAAAAGGAGTTAGAATTTTTTGTACATTAAATACACTTGTAAAAAATAGTGAACTAGATCAATTTTTCAAAACTCTGAATCAAATTTATATTGCAGGGGCAGATGCAGTTATTATTCAACATATTTCTTTTCTTAAAATCATTAAAGATAATTTTCCTGATCTTGAAGTTCATCTTTCTACTCAATCTGCAATCACAAATTCATACGCAGCAAAATTAGTGGGGTGTGCAGATAGAATTATTCTTCCAAGAGAATTTTCAGAACATCAAATAAAAGAATTCACAAAAATTCCAAAAATTCCAACTGAAGTTTTTATTCAAGGCGCAATGTGTTTTTGTTATAGTGGAAAATGTTTGTTTTCAAGTTTTCTTGGGGGACGAAGTGGTAATCGTGGTTTGTGTGCACAACCTTGTAGAAAAAAGTATAATGATTCTTATTTGATGAGTATGAAAGACTTGTGTCTTGTAAATCAAATTCCAAATTTAATTAATTCAGGAGTTATGTCATTGAAAGTTGAAGGTAGATTAAGGAGTCCTGAGTATGTTTCTGCTGCTACAAAACTTTATCGTACTGCAATTGATTCATATTATGGTAAAAATTTCAAAGTTGACAAAGAACTGTTTGAAGAAATGGAACTAGCATTCAATCGAGAATTTACTCAAGGTTATTTTTCAAATAAGTCCGATCTTATATCTCCTGAGACTCCGAAAGGAAGGGGTGTTTTTCTTGGAGTGATTGATTCAGAAGATAAGATCGCGTTGGAATCCGATGTCTGCGTAGGTGATGGAGTAGGTATTTGGCTTAAAAATAAAATTGATGGTGCAGTTATTAAAAAGATTGAAAAAAATAATGAACAAGTTTCTAAATCAAAAAAAGGGGATAAAGTAAAAATTTTTATTCATGCTCCAATTGGAACTAAGATTTATAAGACTTCTTCAATAAAACCTACAAAAAATATAACGTTCAAATCAAATTCTAAAATAAAAACAAAAAAAAGAAAGTTAGTTAATTTTAACCTTCCTAAAATTAAAAATAAACAAACTCTTCAAAATAATTTATTTTTAGTGAGATTTAATAATTTTAAAGAAGCAAAATCAGTTGCTACGTTGCCTGAATGTATTGTGTTTTACGATATTTTTGCAAAAGATTTCTCATCTGAATTTGGTGCGTATGTTCCAGGACTTTTAACTGATAAAGATGCAAAGAAAGCAGTAACAATTATTAAAAAACAAAATATCCAAAATGTTTTAACTGCAGACTTAGGAATATATTCTGAATTAAAGGACTACAAAAATTTAAACATTTACTTAGATTATTCATTAAACATTTTTAATGATCTAGATGTATTATTTTTTAGCTCTGCAATTCCTATTATTTCATCAGAACTTAATTTACAAGAATTAAAAAGTTTCAAAAATAAATCTTTTGCAGTTTTTGTACATGGAAATATTGTTTTGATGAACACAAAATATTCTCAGCTTTCAAATAAACTTAAAGATGAAAAAAATTACACGTTTCAAGTAAGAAAAAATCATAATTATTTTGAGGTTCTTAACAGTAGAGATTTGGGTTTGTTTGAAGAAATTACAGAACTCAAACAATTAAATATTAATCAGTTCTTTTTTGACTTATCTAATAATTCAGTTCAAACAATTAATTTATATAAACAGATTTTAGAAAACAAAAATCCCCTAACTAATAAAAAAAACTTTACTAAGGGACATTTTGAAAGGGGAGTTATTTAATTTTGATTTGCCAAGAGCTTGACAGTAACGAATAAAATAACTTATCTATTAATTACTTGTTTAACATGTTCTTTTTGATCATCAAATATGTGTGCTGATGTTGAGAATGTTGTTAGTGTTCCAAGTTCACATCCTAGTTTTAATTTTACGTATTCTTGTAATAAAAATATTTGATATACATTTGCAGGCCATCCAAAAAACATATCATTACTTCTTACAATTGATGTTATATTTAATTTGCCATTTCTTAGTTTGAAATCAATTTGAGTAAGTCCAGGTACTTGTTGTTTGAATTTATTTGAATGTTGTATTGGGTCCCAAGTAAAAACTACTCCTCGTCTTGAGTTTGGATTTTGTTTTAGCAAAGGAATAATATAATCATCAATTTGATTTAATACTCCTTGGTATTTGAATAATACGCTCCCATAGCTGTATTCATAAATTGGATTTTGGTGTTTGGAAAAAATTACATTTGAAATTTCTGATAGTGGAGGATAGACCCATTTTTGAAATGAATTTAATATTTCAATTGGAGTTGTTACATCAAAACTTGGATTTTCAACAGTTACTCTAAGATTTAATACTTCAGAACATGTTCTTTGTCTTTTTTCTCTATATTCTTCTCGACTATCATCTATTATATATCTCAATGCGGCCTTCCAGGCGTTAGTAGTTGTTGATTCTTTTATTTCCATTTTTGTTTGTTGCGTACGATTGAGTTTGTGAAATCATACTGGGTGTTGCGTGTCAATTTGAGCGTAACCAGTTGGTGGTGGTTGATTATTTTATTTCCATTTTTAATCTATTCAAAAAATGATGATAATTTTAAGTCTCCTTTATGGGATTCTCCAAAATCATATGCGAAAAACGGTATTTCATAAGTGCTTAAAATAACATTTAATTCTCGAAGTACACTTTCCGGTTTGATTACTCCAATTCTATGAATAATCATTACATCTCCGCCGTCAAATGTTTTGAAAAGTTTTTCTTTTGGTTTCATACTATTTAGTGTTTCTTCAGTATATAATTCATCAATTTTTCTTAAGTAAGTTCTACGATATTTTGTTTTACTTAAAGCAGAAGCTTCAGTAAATTCGCTAAACGCAGATGCAAAACATACTTTAAATCGAGTGGGCATTCCACATGCTAAGTATATAATGTCTTCCGCATTGGTAAATTTATCTAATTCTTGTCTCGCACTTTCAAATAAATCAACAATTAAGTCTTGATCTTTTCCTTCTTGTTTCCAGCCATAGTTCCAAAACCTAATAAAATTTCTGCTCATTGAGAATAATTCTTGTTGTTGATCCTCATTTTCTGCAAGTAATTCTTTAAAATAATCTGATGATCCTTTTCTTTGTAGTGAATTTGCTGAAAGAAATGATTTGGTAATATTCATGATGAATGCTCTGAATTGTTTTGATGAATTATATGTTTCAAAAAACTTATCAACATCTACAACTACTGTTGATTGTGAACAAATTATGTATTTAATCTCTTTTTTTGAGTTTTTTCTATATTGTTGCCATTCGCGCTCATTAAATGTGTATGGTCCTGCTTTGCCTATAAAGTATGGTGCTTTGTGTAAATCTTTATTTTTAAAATATGTTTTGAGTCTTGCATTAGTAAATAATTCAATTATTTTTTTGAAAAATGCTTTTTTAGTTTGTAAATCTTTAACACTAATTTCTAAAACTATTACTATTTCTTCGCTTTCGTTTGCGAGTAAGTTATGTAATAATCTTAATACGTGTGCTTGTTTTTCTGGGTTTATTGTGGTTGAATCAATAATTAAACTAATTTTTTTCCCATAGTTTTCACATTCGTTGATTAGATGTGAATAGAATTTTTGAAATGTTTCTTGATTTGCATTTGCGAGTAATGATTCAAAGTGATTTAATGCAATTCCATCATTTATGTTTGAAAAGAATTTGCTTATGCTGGTATATAGTTCTTTTAGATCTTTAAATTTTGGACATTCAACAATTACGCTATTAACTCTATCAATCCAGGTGGGTGCTGAATATTTTATTACCATTCCTTTTTGTTCATATCCTTCAATTGGCATTGATGGCATTTTTGGTTTAGAAATAATTATTTTTCGTTTGTATTTTTCTATTATGAATTCTTCTCCCTCTCCAAGGGTCAGAGCATAATGTTTTTGTCCTTTTGCACTCTCTTTTGTTACTTGTAGTATTTCTTCTTTTACTAGTTTAGATAAATAATATAGTATGCGTCTGTGAAGTTGTGCTTTTTCTCGTTTTGCATCAAATATTTTTTCTTTGTTATTTTGGGGGTGATTAAGATCTGAATCGATTCGTTTCCACTCTTGCGGATAAATTAATTTAACAATATGTGATGTAGAAAGTGATTTATTGGAGTTTTCTTTAAATGCTGTTAAGAGTTTATATTCTGTTTCATGCATTTTAGTTAAGCATAGACTTCAAGCTATTTAAACATTTCTGTTTCAGGAAACATTCGTCTAAACATGTAATTAGTATTTCTTTTATAAATGGTTCAGGTTATTACTGAAACAGTCAGGTTTTTGGGGGAAATAAGGTTTATATTTCAGGAAAACACTGAACTAGTAAAGTGGTGTCTGAAATATTTTAATGAATTGCGGGTTGCTTAGTTCTTTGAAAGGATAAAGCGGTGCAGTACCCATATAAATAAAAAAAAAGAGGGGGGAATTGCGCGATGGATCAAAAAGGAGCACAAATATTATCGCATTTGCGAAACGATGCTAGAAAAAACCTTAGTACTATTGGACGTGAATTAAATATTCCTGTATCAACTATTCACGACAAAGTAAGAAGATTTGAGTCAGGAGTTGTAAAAAGATTTACTGCAATACTTGATTTAGATAAACTTGGATTAAATAATGTGTATTTGGCTATGAGTTGTAGTTCACATCATAAAGAAAACTTAAGAAATTTCTTGAACAATCATCCTCAGGTAAATACATTGCATTCTCTAACTAGAGGTTATGATTTTTTGGCAGAATTTGTTTTTGGGCATGTGCGAGAATTAGATAATTTTGTTGTAAGTTTAAAACAATTTAATTTGGGAAATATTGAAGAATTTATGACACAAGAAGAAATCAAAAAAGAGTCATATGTTCCAAAGTCCAAAATTGTTTCGTCAAGTTCAACAGAAATTGTTAGAAGTTTTGAATAAAAAATTAATAAATCATTTACGATCACTTAAACCTAAAGTGATTTTTTTTCTTATTTTTTGTAACAAGGTTTAAATAGTATGATTTGATTTATGTTAAAAATAATTATGTAATTATATTGTTAAATTACTTATTATTATTATTATTATTATTATTATTATTATTATTATTATTATTATTATTATTATTATTATTATTATTAAATCAAATAAAAAAGGTGAATATTTTGAAAAAAGGGCTGATTATACTTACATCATTATTATTTATTCTATTTTCTTCATTGGTTTTGGCAGTTGAAATTGATTCCTGTCAAGAATTAAATTCTGCAGGAACAACTTATTACTTGAATCAAAGTGTTAATGATACTTCAACTTGTTTTACTATTGCTGCATCAAACATTATTTTAGATTGTCAAGGATATGGTGTAAATATCTCGGGAGAAAGCTCTAGGGGAGTTTATTCAATCGGTAGAAATAATTTAACTATTCAAAATTGTAATTTTTATAATGGCAGTTCAGATATGGGATCATTAATAAAATTTAATCAAGTTGATAATTCGTTTATCATCAATAATACTTTTTCAACTGCTTCATATGGGAGTTACTTAGATTTATGCGATGGAATTACTGTGTCAGGTAATGTTATAGTTACATATGGGCAGCCAAGCGCAGCAGGGATTTTTATGTATGGAGGGGCTAATCATAATATATAGGGGAATAATATAACTACTTCGGATTCAACTGGAAGGGGAATTATGTCAATCACTGGCACTATTAATTCTAATGTGACATATAATAATATTAACACTTCCGGCAGTTCTAGTGAAGGTATTTTAGTTAGTTCATCAGCTGGTTTTTATGTGGCGCATAATACACTCATAACTTCCGGTTCGAATTCAGATGGGGTTTCAATAGCGCAGTCTAATGATTCTACAATAGAAAATAATACAATTAATGTTTCACATAATTGGGGTGCTGCAGGAATTAGTATGAGTCTTATTTCAAATAATAATCTTTTATTAAATAACTTTGTTACTGCTGAAAATTATTCAACAGAGACTTTTGTGGATGCAGGATATAATAACACTATAATCTATAATAATTCATATGGTCAAATTAATTGGACGGGCAATAATTTAACTTCTGCAATGGCATTAGAAATTAATGAAACTGTTTTTCTTCAACCAAATTTATTGGGGTTACTTGATGATTCGGGTGCTTTGAAATTAAATAATTCTGCAAGAATTACTTTTTGGGGTTTGGATTTATCTATTGAGCCTGATTTGTTAAAAAATGGATTAGAATATTGTTTTTCTCCTGATTGTGAAATTATTGATTGGGGTAGTGATTATGCTGTTTTTGATGTTAATAGTTTTTCTAAT